>NZ_JBWKPZ010000014.1:0-118216 GCF_059418505.1 Citrobacter sp. GW821-FHT07H02
GTGGCGGACTCAGCCCGGAACAGTTTGAAAACCAGAACCTCGCTTAGGGCCGTGTCCACATTACGTGGGTAGGATCAACGAACTGGTACGGTTCAATGTGCGGATTTTGACGGCCTGCGGCTGCTTTTGCCATTGATTGATAATATGTTCCGTCGCTTCCGATGAGAGCGTTGTGGCGATCACCAGTTCGTCTGCGGAGGCGACGCTGGCGTACAAGAAACAACCTAATAGCACTCTTTGTAAAACGTAAATCATTTCGGAGTATAACCCTGATAAGCTTATGATGTTTTTTTTTGTTTTCTGGCTGCTTTATTATCGGACAACGACTACAGGTAAAATATGTGACTGCTCTCAAAATTATAAAATAATAGATAATGAACTCATTTTTTTGTATTGAACCTTATATTGCACATTATTGATTAAGCTGTTGTGATAATCCAGTATGTAAACGCATTATGGGAAATAATTGGCATATGTGGATTTCTTTTTTGAGTTATTTTTGACTCATTATTGGCATATTGTACTTTGCACCGCCTTTCTTCATTATCAGCATGGCCATTGAACTTGGTTATGGTCGGTTAATGTCAAATGTGAAAATTAATGCTGGCAGTCAGAAAAATAACTGAGAGTTTCTGAAGTGATTTCTATCGAACGGCATTTTGTATTTTCACATAAAGCAAGTGTTATCTATGTTAACCCTATGAAAATAGGAAGGTGATCTATGCTCTCTTTATTAAAGCCAAAAGTGGCCACACATAAAGTGCCGGATAACGAAATTAAAAATACCTATAATCGTTATCGTATGCAGGCGCTTTTTAGCGTATTTATCGGCTATCTCTCTTATTATATTGTCAGAAATAACTTCGTACTTTCCACACCCTATCTAAAACAGGAATTGAATCTGTCCGCCACGCAAATCGGCCTACTTAGTAGTTGTATGCTGATAGCTTATGGTATTAGTAAAGGTATTATGAGTAGTCTGGCGGATAAGGCAAATCCCAAAGTTTATATGGCAGTGGGGTTGGTACTTTGTGCGTTGGTTAACTTAGCGCTCGGTTTCAGTTTTGCCTTCTGGATGTTTGCTGGGTTAGTCATACTGAATGGCTTCTTTCAGGGGATGGGGGTCGGCCCATCGTTTATCACCATCGCTAACTGGTTCCCGCGTAAAGAGCGCGGTATTGTCGGCGCGGTCTGGAATATTTCTCACAACGTCGGTGGTGGTATTGTTGCACCCATTGTCGGTTGTGCTTTCGCGCTGGTAGGGACAGAGCACTGGAAAATCGCTACTTACGTTGTTCCCGCCGTGGTTGCTGTTGTGATGTCGGCAGTTGTATTGATGTCAGGGAAAGGCTCTCCAGTTAGCGAAGGTTTACCACCTTTGAGCACTATTGTTCCGGATGATGTCACCGTCAAAGCAAAAGATGATCGCGCACCAGAAGATATGAGTTCATGGCAGATTTTTTGTACTTACGTGCTTAAAAACAAAAATGCCTGGTTTGTTTCCTTTGTCGATGTTTTCGTTTATATGGTTCGTTTCGGTATTATCAGCTGGTTACCGATTTACCTATTAAGCGTTAAGCATTTCACCAAAGCGGAAATGAGTACTGCATTTCTGATTTTTGAATGGGCAGCGATCCCTACTACGCTGTTGGCGGGTTGGTTGAGCGATAAGCTGTTCCGTGGTCGTCGTATGCCGCCAGCTATCATCAGCATGGTTTTAATATTTTTCTGCCTGCTGGGTTACTGGAAGAGTGACTCTTTACTGAGTATTACTATTTTCGCTGCCTGTGTCGGTTGTCTTATTTATGTACCACAGTTCCTGGCATCAGTGCAGACGATGGAGATTGTTCCAGGTTTCGCAGTCGGTTCCGCCGTCGGCTTGCGTGGTTTTATGAGTTATATCCTTGGCGCATCGTTGGGAACGAGTCTGTTTGGCGTCATGGTTGATCACGTAGGTTGGGATGGGGGTTTTTACCTACTGCTTGTCGGCGTCATATTTTGCATCATTTTTTGCGTTCTAACGCACTTCGGCGCTCTGGAGCTGGAACGTCAGCGGCAGAATGAAGGTGAACGCACTGACCTTAAGGATCTTCAGCCCGAGAGAAACTAACTCTTAATGAGGTTTGCTCAATATGTAAACCTCGCTATTTCTTTTATCCTTATTCAAGAGGGAATAATGATGTTGAAGAAGATCGGTCTTTTTTCGTTGGCCCTGCTATCCGCATCTTTCGCATCAGCGGAAGATCATGCGTTGAATGCGACAGAGTTATCACGTTTTCCCATTGAGGAGGCACGTCAGGGCGTTGCAGTCGATGCCAGCTATATTTACGCCATTGATGACAAAACTATTGCCAAGTACCCGAAAAAGGGCGGTAGCAACCCCCTTTCTGTATGGCATGGGAAGGAAGGCGATAATATCAAACACTTCAACTCCTGTTACGCGCAAGACAACGTTTTATATTGTTCGCACTCCAACTATTCCAGCAGGCCGGTGTTAAGCTCAATGGAAATGTTTAGTACCAACGATATGTCTCACGTTGGCAATCACAGCTTTGGTTTTATGGGATTCAACTACGGTTCAGTAACCTGGGTTTTTCCTTATCGCGGTTACTGGTGGGCCGGATTCGCCAACTATGACGAAAAAGGAACCGAGGCTGGGAAAGATCATAACTATACGGCGCTGGTCAAATTTGATAACGAAGGTCGCGTACTGGAGAGTTGGGCTTTTCCATCGAACGTTTTGGAAAAAATGGCGCCGAAAAGTAGCTCCGGCGGCGGTTGGGGTCCTGACGGCCTGTTATACGTTACGGGTCACGACGCCAAAGAACTCTATGTTTTGCGGCTGCCGGAAACTGGTTCAATACTGGAGTACGTGACTACCATCAACGTGCCATTTGAAGGGCAGGCCTGGGCCTGGGATCGTAGCTCACCAGAGCGGATTATTTATGGCATCACACGCAACAGCAAAGAAGTGATCGTAAGTAAAATACCCAGTATTCCCGCGGAGTTGCTAAAACCGCAAAAGTTAGTGAAGTCCGTAGACGCAATGAAGTGATGGATTGAGATAGTGCATTGGTTTGCCGATATTATGGCAAACCAATGCCGATAAGGTTAGTCCGTAAACCTTCAAGTTCGAACATAGCTTAACCCGCGTTTGGTTGAGTTACGCTTCGCGGGAAGACAGGGCCAGCGTGTTTCTGTCTTTCGACGGCACGTCTTTCTTCAGCGCTACCGCGAGTGCGGGTTGGGCGATAAACCGCTCCCACAATCTTTCTTGTTTACGCTCACAGAACCACTTCGACCAGGTCGCCAGTGGGATAAACGTACTCTCTCCGATATTGTCGCAAATCACCGGGATCACCTCTGATTCGCTGATGCGATGACACAGAATATTCTGCGGCTTCAGGGTCATGGTGACAATACGGTTGTCACGCAAATAGCGTTTGAGTTTTTTCAGGAGTTGACGCAAGACAACGGCGTCTTCTTCATAGCGGCACTGGGCAGCAAACTCCGTCAACGTGACGGATGGTTTGCCGTCAAAGTCGGCGATGACATCGTAGACGTAACCTGTGCCACAATCGGTTTCCACCGTACCGTAATAGCGCGGAATACCGCTCCAGTCTTTCAGGTGGCGTGACAGGTGCGCGTAGTATTTCAGCTCGCGTCGGGTTTCTTTATCGCCGCCATCCCCATTGTGGTAGACGACTTTAATACAACGCTGGGCATCATCCGGATGCGCATAACATTTACGATGTCTTCCGGTGCCCAGTGGGATCTGTTGGGATAAACGTATCATGAGATCTCTGGAAATGTTTGCTGACATAAATCCAGTATGACCTTCCAACTTAAATGAATCCTAAACGATCAGTCTTAAGGTTTTCTTAATATTGTTATAGGGCAAAAAAGAGCACTAAATGTACAAATAATGTCTGAATGTAACAGTAAATAGGGGAGGGCACTACGAAGGAGATGAACATCGCAGGTTTGCCGAAGGGGGCGAACCGTATCCGTGTGTATACAGGCAGTCCAGCCCGGTAAGCTTATACATACCGGGCGGGACGGTGTTTTTCGGGAGATATGACGCTATTGCAGAGGAACGCCTGGTTAGTCTTCGTCGAATCCTGAATTGAACAGCGCGATGACTGCCGCCAGCGCTTCTACTTCCTGGGGGCCGGTGGCTTCGATTTCGATCTGGCGTCCTTTCGCTGAGTCCAGCATCAGGAGTGCAATCACGCTGTTTGCCTCAGCCTCAGTCCCTTCATCATTGCGTAATAATACTTCAGCTTCAAAACCCTGCATTAATTCAAAGAGTTTCATTGCTGGCCGGGCATGCATACCCAGCTTATTCGTGACTTCAACAGTCTGCTTCACGGTCATGTTTTGCGTTTTTCCAGCGTACGATGGCGTGACTGCACGTTCTTGCCGCGAGAACGGAAGTAGTCTGCCAGCTGCTCTGCAATATACACCGAACGGTGTTTCCCGCCAGTACAACCAATGGCTACGGTGAGGTAGCTGCGGTTGTTTGTCTCCAGCATCGGTAACCATAGCTCAAGATAGCTGCGAGTCTGATAAATAAAATTGTGTACTTCTGTGTGCCGGTCGAGGAATGCGGCAACCGGTTTATCCAGGCCCGTCATTGGGCGCAGTTTCGGGTCCCAGTGCGGGTTAGGCAGGAAACGTACGTCAAACACATAATCCGCATCAATCGGAATACCGTGCTTGAAGCCGAAAGACTCGAAGACCATCGTCAGTTCGCGTTCACGTTTACCCAGCAGACGAGTTCGTAACATCTCTGCCAGTTCATGCACCGACATTTCGGACGTATCAACAATCAGATCTGCACGGGAACGTAAGGGTTCCAGCAAATCACTCTCTTCATCAATGGCGCTTTCCAGTGACAGATTCTTGCTGGACAGCGGGTGCAGGCGGCGCGTGTCGCTGTAACGGCGAATTAGCGTGTTGCGATCGGCATCGAGAAACAACAACTGAGGGGAGAAGGCATCCGGCAGGTTGTTCATTGCCTGCTCGAAAATCTCCGGCGATTCCGGCATGTTGCGCACATCGATGCTGACGGCCGCAGAAATCTGGCGATCGGCCAGTGTTCGGGCCAGATCGGGCAACAGCACTACGGGAAGGTTATCCACGCAGTAAAAACCCATATCTTCCAGCGCACGCAGGGCGACAGACTTACCTGACCCTGAACGACCGCTGACGATCATCAGTACCATGTACCGTTTCTCCTCACAACGACATAAAGAGATGCCATTGGGTTGTTATGCTTCATCCTGTTCACCTTCGGTGTCAGTGATGATTTTATAGAGTTCTTCGTCACTTTGGGCTGAACGCAGGCGGCGGCAGATGGTTTTATCCGCCAGACGTTTCGCCACCAAAGACAGCGTATGCAAATGCGTTTTGGTTTGGTCGGCGGGAACAAGCAGGGCGAAAAGCAGATCGACAGGCTGATTATCTATGGCGTCGAAAGCAATAGGCGTTTCGAGTTGTACGAACACGCCGACAGCGCGTAACGTATCTTCTTCCAGCTTCCCGTGTGGGATTGCAATGCCATTACCAATCCCTGTACTGCCCATTTTTTCACGCGTCAGAATGGCTTCAAAAACCACCTGAGAGGGTAGGCTTAGCTGTTTTGCCGCCAGTTCGCTGATGATTTCCAGCGCGCGTTTTTTACTTTGGCAGTGGACACCACTGCGCGTACATTCCTGGTTAAGTACACTGCTCAGTTGTAGAGTCGAATCGTTATTTATCATAATTTCACCTAAGAACCTGCCCCATCCAACTAACGGGTCAGATTCGGAGCGCTAACTGTACAAATGGCCTGTTGTGCTTCACAACAGGCCGTCCTGCACCCGTTAACTGCCCGGACAATTAGTGTTGTTTCAGTTTGTCTTTATGTTTCGTTAATTGCCGGGCCAGTTTATCAATCAATCCGTCAATAGCGGCATACATATCCTGACCTTCGGCACTGGCATGAATCTCGCCGCCGTTCACATGTAGTGTCGCATCCGAGGTGTGGGTCACTTTCTCCACTTTCAACACAATGTAGACCTGATTTATCCGGTCAAAATACTGTTCAAGCTTAGCGAACTTGCCTGAAATAAACTCGCGCAAAGCTTCAGTAATTTCGACGTTATTTCCAGTGATGTTGAGCTGCATAGTGTCTTCCTTATCGGTTGGGTCAAACCAGTTGTTTGCGCTGGTTAGACGGCGGAATGGATAAAGACTCTCGGTACTTCGCAACGGTACGGCGCGCCACCATGATACCTTGTTCTGACAGCATAGAGGTTAACTTGCTGTCGCTCAGTGGTTTCGCGGGGTTTTCCGCAGCAATTAACTTCTTCACCAGCGCCCGTATTGCCGTGGACGAGGCTTCGCCGCCGCCTTCGGTATTGACGTGGCTGGAAAAGAAATATTTCAGTTCAAAAATTCCACGCGGGCTGTGCAGATACTTCTGCGTGGTCACACGGGAAATTGTCGACTCATGCATTTCGACGGCCTGGGCGATATCCGCCAGCACCATCGGTTTCATAAACTCTTCGCCCTGCTCAAAAAAGGCTTGTTGCTGCTCAACGATACAGCGGCTGACGCGCAGCAATGTATCGTTACGGCTTTCCAGACTTTTGATCAACCACTTCGCATCCTGAAGATTGCTACGGATAAACTGGCTGTCAGCATCGTTACGCGCGCCATTGCACATGGCGGCATAGTGCTGATTGATCTGCAAACGAGGGATGCTGTCGCTGTTCAGTTCCACCGTCCAGTGATCGTTATGTTTACGGACCAGCACATCAGGGATCACGTATTCAGGCTCGCCTGTCTGGATCGACTGTCCGGGTCTGGGATCGAGCGACTGAATAAGATTGACCGCTTCTTTGAGCACCTCTTCCTTCAGGCGAGTGACGCGCATCAATGAACGAAAATCGTGATTGGCCAGCAGATCAAGGTGATCGCTGATGATCAGGCGAGCCTCTTGCAGCCAGGGCGTCGCGGTGTCGAATTGCGAGAGTTGGATCAGCAAACAGTCGCGAAGATCTTTTGCTGCCACTCCGACAGGATCAAAACGCTGAATGCGTTTAAGCACGGCTTCAACTTCATCAAGGTCGATCTCTTCGTCACCCATGCTCTCGAGGATGTCATCCAGCGAGACGGTGAGATAGCCGGTTTCGTCTACCGCATCGACGATCGACGTAGCGATCGCCCGGTCAGTGTCCGAGAACGGCGTAAGTTCCACCTGCCACATCAGGTAATCCTGTAGCGACTGCGTGGTTTCACCCTGATAGACCGGCAGCTCATCGTCGATATAGTCGCCGCTGGTGCCGGACGGCGTTCCTGCGGTGTAGATTTCATCCCAACTGGCATCAAGCGGCAGCTCTTCCGGCATCTCTTTTTGTTCGAGTGCGTCTGCGGTGTCCAGGGTTTCGCTGTCCTGAGTTTCCTGGGTGTCGATTTCTTCGTGAAGATCGGTTTGCTCGAGCAGTGGATTACTTTCCAGCGCTTGCTGAAGTTCTTGCTGAAGTTCCAGCGTGGACAACTGCAACAGACGGATAGCCTGTTGTAGTTGAGGCGTCATGGCCAGTTGTTGGCTGAGCCTGAGTTGCAAACCTTGCTTCATGTTCAGAGTGATTTTCTCCCGCTATGACGTCGCAATCTTCTACCCTATCAGAGTCTGAAGTCTTCCCCAAGGTATACACGTTTAACGTGATCGTCTTGCAGGATTTCAGTCGGTGTACCGTGCGCGATGAGGTGTCCCTGACTCACGATATACGCGCGTTCACAGACCGCCAGCGTTTCACGGACGTTATGGTCGGTGATCAATACGCCGAGTCCGCTGTCGCGCAGATGCTCAATGATGCGTTTAATATCGATAACGGAAATGGGGTCAACACCCGCAAAAGGTTCATCCAGCAGGATAAATTTAGGGTTTGCCGCCAGCGCACGGGCGATTTCCACACGACGGCGTTCACCACCGGAGAGCGACTGCCCCAGGTTGTCACGCAGGTGCTCGATGTGAAATTCTTCCATCAGCTCATTGGCTCTGTCTTCGCGCTGTTCGTTCGACAGATCGTCACGGATTTGCAACACCGCCATCAGGTTATCAAATACGCTCAGGCGACGGAAAATGGAGGCTTCCTGCGGCAGATAGCCAATGCCGCGGCGCGCACGCGCATGCAGCGGCAGCAGGCTGATATCTTCGTCATCAATAATGATGTTGCCTGCATCGCGCGACACGATGCCCACAACCATATAAAAGGTCGTGGTTTTACCCGCGCCGTTCGGGCCGAGAAGACCCACGATCTCCCCGGAGTTGACGGTAAGACTGACATCTTCCACCACCCGGCGGCCCTTATAGGCCTTTGCAAGATTCTTTGCAGTTAATGTTGCCATAACGAATTAGTTACCCTTCTTCTGTGCCGGGGCCTGGCCTTTGTTTTTGTCTTGCAGTTGCGACGGAACCAGAACCGTGGTCACACGTTTGCCTTTTTCACTAAAGGCCTGCATTTTTTGCTCTTTCACCAGATAGGTGATTTTGTCGCCGGTAATGTTGCTGTCGAGCTGTTCCAGGTAGGCGTTTCCGGTGAGGATGACGAAATCTTTTGCCAGCTCATAATGCATTTTCGAGGCGCGGCCTTTTACCGGCTTACCGTTGTCCTGCATCTGATAGAAGGTGGCAGGGTTGCCGAAGCCATCAATCACCTCTTTGCCATCTTCACCGCCCGGACGGGTAACGACCACTTTATCAGCATTAATTTTGATGGTGCCCTGGGTGACAATGACGTTACCGGTGAAGGTGACGACATTGCCCTGCATGTCCAGGGACTGCTGGTCCGATTCAATATGAATCGGCTGCTCGGTATCGCCCGTGACGGCGAACGCAGGAATGCTGGCGGCCAGAAGTGAGCTGGCAAGCACAAGATTAAGGCTGAGTTTGTTTTTTTGGAATTTCATAGGAGGTTCTAACCTTTTCAATCAGCTCGGCGTTCTTGCTGCGTAAGTTGCCGCGCATTTTCAGTCCGCTGGAGTTAAATGTTGTTCCGTATAACGTCACGAGATCGTCAGAGGTAACATCCTGCGTTACCAGATTGATCTTCGCGTTATCGGTCGTAATTCTGCGTAGTTGAGAGTCAGGCACCAACGCGTTGACTTCAACGTGGCCGTAGAGATACAGCATCCGGTCATCGGTCAATTTGGCTTTGTCGGCCTTAATCGACCAGGTCGGGACTTTATCCTTATCAAAGGTAGTTAACACCGGGCGGGTAAACCACGAAACCGCCTGATCTGAATAGTATTCAACATGTTGAGCAATGAGGCGATAGTTCAGCGCCCCCTCAGGACTGTATACGACGCTATCCGTATGCTCACTTTTATAAGTTGGGTCGCTGTTATTCACGACAACTTGGGGCGCATCGTCTTTATCGGCCAGATTGATACCGATAAGCACCAGAATGGCCAACGACAGCACAATGATAACCCAACGTCTGGTTTTACTCATATCGATTGCCCTTTGGCCTCATCCAGTTTGCCTTGTGCCAATAATAATAAATCGCAAACCTCCCGCACGGCGCCGCGACCTCCGTCAATACGCGTCACGTAATCGGCACGTGGAATCAACAATGGGTGAGCGTCCGCCACAGCAACGCTCAGTCCCACTTTTTCCATCACCGGCCAGTCGATCAGATCATCACCGACGTAGGCGACGTTTTCTGGCGCCACGCCCAGTTTATTCAGCAGATCGGCAAACGCGACCAGCTTGTCTGACTGACCCTGATAAAGATGCGTGATCCCAAGTGTGGCACAGCGATCTTCTACAAGTTTAGCTTTTCGTCCGGTAATAATGGCAACCTCAATACCGGAAGTGAGTGCGCAACGAATACCGTAGCCATCACGGACGTTGAAGGCCTTCAGCTCTTCACCGTTATTGCCCATATAAATCAGACCGTCAGACAGTACGCCATCCACATCGAGGATGAGAAGACGGATGTTTTCCGCCCTGGCGATAACCTGAGTGCTGACGGGTCCATAACAGGTCGCAAGCGACGCACCTGCTGTACTCATTTTTATTATCCTTGAGTTTCTACACTACGCCTGCACGCAGGAGATCATGCATATGTAACACACCGAGTAACTGGTCGCCATCGGCAACCAACACCGAGGTAATATGGCGGGATTGCATCAAATTCAGAGCATCAACGGCGAGAATGCCTGGACGTACGCGAATGCCCCCAGGCGTCATAACATCGGCAATCCCTAACTGGCGAACATCACCGCCCATATCAAAGACGCGGCGTAAATCACCATCCGTGAAGATACCGTTAATCTTCATATCGTCATCGCAAATGACGGTCATCCCAAGATTCTTACGCGTGATTTCCAACAGCGCATCACGCAGGCTGGCGTCCTTTTTCACATGCGGGATTTCGTCACCCGTATGCATGATATCGTTAACGCGTAGCAAAAGTTTACGTCCAAGTGCCCCGCCCGGATGGGATAGCGCGAAGTCTTCTGCGGTGAATCCACGGGCTTTTAATAAGGCGACGGCTAGCGCGTCCCCCATCACCAATGTGGCGGTGGTGCTGCTGGTTGGTGCCAGACCCAGAGGGCAGGCTTCCCGGGGCACTTTAACACACAGATGCACATCTGCGGCACGCGCCATGCTGCTTTCTGGTCGGCTGGTAATACAGATGAGCGGGACATGCAGGCGCTTGAGTACGGGAATCAACGCTGTGATTTCACTCGATTCGCCGGAGTTTGAAATGGCAATAACCACATCCTGCGGTGACACCATGCCGAGATCGCCGTGGGCTGCTTCACCAGGATGAACAAAAAATGACGGCGTACCGGTACTGGCAAACGTTGCCGCCATTTTGCGCCCAATGTGTCCTGATTTCCCCATTCCCATCACGACGACTTTGCCCGAGCACCAGAACATTTTTTCACACGCAAGGGTGAAATTCTGGTTGATGTACTGGCCTAACTCGGCCAGGCCTTCACGTTCAATTTCCAGGACTTCTTTGCCTGCTAGCTGAAAGTCAAAACCCGGTTGCAACTCTAAGTGAGACATAATCCGTTTCCAGTTACCCAACGAGAAGTGGCGATATCCAGTACAGCATCGCCAGCCATATGATAAAACCGCCAGTCAACAATACGCCCGCGCCCCGACCAATTCGGCGCGAACGATGCCAGCAGAGTAATGCAAAAATAATGCTGACCAGCAGCATGACGCCGTAGTCACGCCCAAAGGCTAAAAGGTTAACGCCACCCGGTGCTATCAGCGCCGGTAACCCCAAAACGATCACGATATTAAAAATATTAGCGCCGATGATGTTGCCGACGGCAATATCGTTTTCCCCTTTACGCACACCCGCGATAGCGGTCGCCAGCTCAGGCAAGCTGGTGCCGATGGCCACCACCGTTAACCCGATAGTCAGCTCGCTCATGGCAAAATAATTGGCCAGTACAGTCGCGTTATCAACCACCATACGGGTTGCCATCGGCATAATAATCAGGGCGATGCCGAGCCACAAAAATGCAACGGGCAATCCGCCTTCGCGCGGTAGTTCTGCAACCTGTTCGCGGGTAAGGCTGTCATTACCCTGACTGTCGGCCAGACGGGCGATTTTAACAATGAATAGCAGCCATAGCACAGCCAGAAGTAGGAGAAAGATCCCATCACTGCGACTGAGTTGCCCATCGTGCAGGACATAACCTGCCAGAACGCTGACGAATAACATTAATGGCAATTCACGACGCAGAACATCAGAATGCACGGTAAAAGGGTGAAATAACGCGGCCAGGCCTAAGATCAACAGAATATTGGTAATATTTGAACCCATTGCCGTACCGACAGCGAGATCGAGTTGTCCATGCAGCGATGCGGCAACCGACACGATAATTTCCGGTAACGAGGTCCCGATACTGACCACCGTCATCCCGATGACGAGCGGAGGGACACCCAACATTCGACATAGAATGGACGCGGCAAACACCAGGCGATCGGCACTGTAGACGACCAGAAGTAAACCAATAATTAACAGCGCCGTTGCTAAAAGCATCTAAAGTCCTTTCTTCAGGTATACTCGCCGGTCCACGGGAGAGATTGCCCGGAGGCCGTAACGAGTCCTTAATTTTGACTTTATGCGGCTAAAAAGTAAAACAAATGCCAGCTTTAGCTAACCGGGGCGGGTAATATTCTGTAAATATGTTGGGTTCATGGTGAAATTCAACGCCATGATGAGATCAACAAAGTAATACGAAGGATGAATCAATGGGTCAGTCTGTGGCGAATTTAGTCGATATGCGCGACGTCAGCTTTACCCGGGGCGATCGTTGTATTTTCGATAATATTTCCCTGACGGTGCCACGTGGAAAGGTCACAGCGATCATGGGGCCGTCGGGCATCGGTAAAACCACGCTGTTACGCTTGATCGGTGGGCAGATCGCGCCTGACAAAGGAGAGATTCTGTTTGATGGCGAGAATGTTCCCGCCATGTCCCGTTCACGGCTATACACTGTACGTAAGCGTATGAGCATGCTGTTTCAGTCAGGGGCGCTGTTCACTGACATGAATGTGTTTGATAACGTGGCCTATCCGCTGCGTGAGCATACGCATTTACCCGCGGCTTTACTCAAAAGTACCGTCATGATGAAACTTGAGGCCGTTGGGCTACGCGGTGCCGCAAAATTAATGCCTTCTGAACTTTCTGGCGGGATGGCGCGACGGGCGGCGTTAGCGCGTGCTATTGCTCTGGAGCCGGATCTCATCATGTTTGATGAACCGTTCGTTGGTCAGGACCCTATCACCATGGGCGTGCTGGTAAAGCTGATTTCAGAACTGAACAGCTCACTGGGCGTGACCTGCGTAGTGGTCTCTCACGATGTCCCCGAAGTGCTGAGTATTGCGGATCACGCCTTTATCATGGCGGATAAAAAAATTGTGGCTCATGGCAGTGCTCAGGCGCTGCAAGACAACGCAGACCCGCGCGTACGCCAGTTCCTTGACGGTATCGCCGACGGACCCGTTCCGTTCCGCTACCCCGCGGGCGACTATCACACCGATTTACTCGAAACAGGGAGTTAAGCCACTCATGCTGTTAAATGCGCTGGCATCACTCGGACACAGAGGGATCAAAACTCTCAGGACGTTCGGGCGGGCCGGGTTAATGTTATTCAATGCGGTGGTTGGTAAGCCGGAGTTTCGCAAGCATGCGCCGTTACTGATTCGTCAGCTCTATAATGTGGGTGTCTTGTCGATGCTTATCATTATTGTGTCTGGCGTGTTCATTGGCATGGTGCTGGGACTGCAGGGCTATCTGGTTCTGACGACGTACAGTGCGGAAACCAGTCTCGGTATGCTGGTGGCGCTGTCGTTGCTGCGTGAACTGGGGCCGGTTGTTGCGGCGCTGTTGTTTGCCGGGCGCGCCGGCTCTGCCTTAACCGCAGAGATTGGTCTTATGCGTGCGACCGAGCAGCTTTCCAGTATGGAAATGATGGCGGTCGATCCATTGCGCCGGGTGATTTCCCCGCGCTTCTGGGCTGGCGTTATTTCGTTGCCGTTGCTCACCATTATTTTTGTGGCGGTGGGTATCTGGGGCGGATCGCTGGTTGGCGTAAGCTGGAAAGGTATCGATGCTGGTTTCTTCTGGTCGGCGATGCAAAACGCTGTCGACTGGCGTCTGGACCTTGTGAACTGTTTGATTAAGAGCGTGGTGTTTGCCATTACGGTAACGTGGATTGCACTGTTCAATGGATATGACGCGATCCCGACTTCTGCCGGGATTAGCCGGGCAACGACACGCACCGTTGTGCACGCGTCTCTGGCCGTTCTCGGTCTGGATTTTGTGCTGACCGCACTGATGTTTGGGAATTGAGTTCATGCAAACGAAAAAAAATGAAATTTGGGTGGGGATCTTCTTGTTGGTTGCGCTGCTGGCGGCGTTCTTTATCTGCCTGAAAGCGGCGAACGTGACCTCCATGCGTACGGAGCCGACCTACACGGTTTATGCGACTTTCGATAACATTGGCGGACTGAGAGAACGCTCTCCTGTTCGTATTGGCGGCGTGGTTGTGGGACGGGTTTCAGACATCTCGTTAGATCCGAAAACCTATCTGCCACGCGTTACGCTGGATATCGAAGAGCGTTATAACCAAATTCCTGATACCAGTTCCCTGAGCATCCGTACTTCCGGTCTGCTTGGTGAGCAATATCTGGCCCTGAACGTCGGTTTCGACGATCCAGAGTTGGGAACGTCTATGCTCAAGGATGGCAGCACCATTCAGGACACCAAATCGGCAATGGTTCTGGAAGATATGATTGGTCAGTTCCTTTACAACAGCAACAGTAAAGGTGATGAGAATAAGAATTCTGGCGATGCGCCTGGCGCAACGGAAGGCAATAATGATGCTACTGGGCCTGCGGGCGCAACGAAATAATCTCAGGAGAATCGACGTATGTTTAAACGATTAATGATGGTAGCGATGCTGGTGATTGCACCACTGAGCGCTGCAACGGCGGCTGACCAGACCAACCCGTACAAACAGATGGACGAAGCGGCGCAAAAAACTTTTAGCCGTCTTAAAAATGAACAGCCCAAAATCCGGGCTAACCCGGATTACCTGCGTGATGTCGTTGATCAGGAACTGCTGCCGTATGTACAGGTGAAATACGCAGGCGCTCTGGTTCTGGGGCGTTACTACAAAGATGCTACTCCGGCACAACGCGATGCCTATTTCGTCGCCTTTCGTGAATACCTGAAACAGGCTTATGGTCAGGCTTTGGCGATGTACCATGGTCAGACTTACCAGATTGCGCCGGAACAACCGCTGGGCGATGCAACCATCGTACCGATTCGCGTCACCATCAATGATCCGAACGGCCGTCCTCCGGTTCGCCTGGACTTTCAGTGGCGTAAAAACACGCAAACCGGTCACTGGCAGGCCTATGACATGATCGCGGAAGGCGTCAGCATGATCACCACTAAACAGAATGAGTGGAGCGACCTGCTGCGTACCAAAGGCATTGATGGCCTGACCGCACAGTTGAAATCCATTGCTCAACAAAAAATCACACTGGAAGAGAAAAAATAATGACGCAGTCACTCAGCTGGACGCGTGAAGGTGAAAAGCTGGCGTTAGCGGGTGAACTGGATCAGGACGTGCTAAACCCGTTATGGGATGTACGTGTGGAGGTCATGAAAGGTGTCACCTGCATCGATCTGAGCCAGGTTTCCCGGGTAGATTCGGGAGGGCTGGCGTTACTGGTCCATCTCATTAATCAGGCAAAACGGCAGGGTAATACCGTTTCGCTTAGCGGTGTAGACGAAAAAGTTTATACGCTGGCGGAGCTTTACAATTTGCCCAACGACGTGCTGCCACGCTAATTTTTTCAGTACGTTACTATCGAAAGCCCCGATCGTCTTCGCATCGGGGCTTTTTGCTTATTTAAGACAGCGCCACTTTGCTCTAAGATGTTGGGCTGTTTTCACTATTTGACGAATAAAGAGCCCATGGAAAATCATGAAATTCAGAGCGTGCTGATGAACGCACTCTCCCTCCAGGAAGTCCACGTCTCTGGCGATGGCAGTCACTTTCAGGTTATCGCCGTGGGTGAGATGTTTGACGGTATGAGCCGGGTCAAGAAACAGCAATCGGTCTATGGTCCGTTGATGGAATACATTGCGGACAACCGCATCCATGCCGTGTCGATCAAAACGTTTACGCCTGCTGAGTGGGCACGCGATCGCAAACTTAACGGTTTTTGAGCTACGGGTGACTCACCGGTAGCGAGTATGAATTCTTAACAGAGAACAGAATAATGGATAAATTTCGTGTTCAGGGGCCGACCACGCTCCAGGGCGAAGTCACAATTTCAGGCGCTAAAAATGCCGCACTGCCGATCCTCTTCGCCGCATTGCTGGCTGAAGAGCCGGTAGAAATTCAGAACGTCCCTAAACTGAAAGACGTTGATACGTCAATGAAGCTGCTGAGCCAGCTGGGTGCAAAAGTTGAACGCAATGGCTCTGTGCACATTGATGCCAGTGATGTGAACGTTTTCTGCGCCCCTTATGACCTGGTGAAAACCATGCGTGCATCCATCTGGGCACTTGGCCCGCTGGTGGCGCGTTTTGGTCAGGGCCAGGTTTCTCTGCCGGGTGGTTGCACCATCGGCGCGCGTCCGGTAGACCTGCACATCACGGGTCTGGAGCAACTGGGCGCCACCATCAAGCTGGAAGAAGGGTACGTTAAAGCATCTGTGGAAGGGCGCCTGAAAGGCGCGCATATCGTGATGGATAAAGTCAGCGTTGGCGCGACGGTCACTATCATGTGTGCCGCTACGCTGGCAGAAGGCACCACCATTATCGAAAACGCCGCTCGTGAACCTGAAATTGTCGATACCGCGAACTTCCTGATTGCGATGGGTGCAAAGGTCAGCGGGCATGGCACTGATCGTATCACCATCGAAGGCGTTGAGCGTTTGGGCGGCGGCGTCTACCGCGTTCTGCCTGACCGTATTGAAACCGGTACGTTCCTGGTGGCTGCGGCCATTTCTCGCGGCAAAATCGTCTGCCGTAACGCGCAGCCAGACACCCTGGACGCCGTTCTGGCAAAACTGCGCGATGCTGGCGCGGACATTGAAGTTGGCGCTGACTGGATCAGTCTCGACATGCACGGCAAACGCCCGAAAGCGGTCAATGTGCGTACTGCGCCGCATCCGGCGTTCCCGACCGATATGCAGGCACAGTTCACTCTGCTGAACCTGGTAGCGGAAGGGACTGGATTCATCACCGAAACCGTTTTTGAAAACCGCTTTATGCACGTCCCTGAATTGAGTCGTATGGGCGCGCATGCAGAAATCGAAAGCAACACGGTGATCTGCCATGGCGTTGAAAAACTCTCTGGCGCGCAGGTAATGGCGACGGATCTGCGGGCATCTGCGAGCCTGGTGCTGGCGGGTTGTATTGCGGAAGGCACCACGGTGGTGGATCGCATTTATCACATCGATCGCGGCTATGAGCGCATTGAAGATAAACTGCGTGCGCTGGGTGCGAACATTGAGCGTGTGAAAGGCGAATAATCGTCTTCTGCTTCGGTAATCCCCATTTATTACACAAGATGGGGATTACCGTTTCCCTTCACTCTACGACCTTTTTCTCTCTGCGAGCGCGCATCAGTCGTGTTCTGTCGATAAATTCGTGTGTCTGCGAATCATGATATCGTGATGGCCAAATCACCCAGGGATCCGTTCCTAGTGCTTGTGCAATAATCAATTCACCTTTAGGCCACGGGCGGGTTAAGGCATTCGCTAAGGTAGAAGAACTGAGCCCATTTTTGCGTGATTCCGCAGCCATAGATGTCCCTTTTTTACGTAATCCAGCAATAATATCGGCTGGATGCCAGTCAATGAGTTTGCTCTCCATCAATCCCTCACTCCTTTGGTCAGTCACTTGCGGTTGGAAAAATCAGCAGGTGATCGACACTATACTCCCGGAGAACGAATGTTCTAAAATGTTCATGTAATGGTGGTGAATATTCAGAATATATCAAGGAAAAATAGCGGTTGAATCAAGGGTGGTAGAGGTGTTTTTAGATATTTTATGGAACGTATATGAATCATCCCGTGCATGGCACGGGATGAGAAAAGGGGATTAACGATCGCGTTGCACTGCAATGTGCGCCAGGCCAATTAATGCCTCGCGCCATGGGGTGTCAGGTAGAACCTGAAGGGCTTCGATCGCTTTGTCAGCTTCTTCTTCAGCACGCTGACGTGTCCACTCCAGTGACCCGCAGGCGGTCATTGCTTCCAGAACAGGTTCCAGAAGGTGTCGGCCATTACCTTGTTCAATGGCATTACGGATCATCTGCGCTTGCTCTGGGGTGCCATTACGCATGGCATGCAGCAGAGGTAACGTCGGTTTACCCTCGTTAAGGTCGTCACCCACGTTTTTACCTAACTGCTCGCCATCTGCACTGTAATCCAGTAAATCGTCAATCAACTGGAAAGCGGTGCCGAGATAGCGGCCATAATCCTGCAACCCTTTTTCCTGTTCGTCGCTACAACCCGCCAGGATACCTGAACATTGCGCCGCCGCTTCAAACAGTCGCGCCGTTTTGCTGTAGATGACGCGCATATAGTTTTCTTCGGTGATGTCAGGATCGTTCACGTTCATTAGCTGCAGGACTTCACCTTCTGCAATAACGTTGACGGCGGAAGACATCACCTCCAGCACTTTCAGCGAACCAAGGCTGGTCATCATCTGGAAGGCGCGGGTATAGATAAAGTCACCCACCAATACGCTGGCTGCATTGCCAAAAGCCGCATTCGCCGTTGCCTTCCCACGGCGCATATCTGATTCATCCACAACATCATCATGAAGCAGGGTTGCTGTGTGGATAAACTCGATTAAGGCCGCAATCGTGACGTGTTTTTTCTCCTCGTAACCAACGGCGCGTGCAGCGAGGACGGCGATCATCGGGCGGATGCGTTTTCCACCGCCACTCACGATGTAATACCCTAACTGATTGATCAGTTGGACGTCGGAATTGAGCTGTTCAAGGATTGTCGCATTGACACCCGCCATATCTTGCGCGGTTAACTCATTGATTTTTTCTAAATTCATCGCAAAAGCCGGGCTTATCGCCCCGATTACCTCACAGTGCAACAAGGTAACTTAGGGTTTAGGGTTAGGAATATATGCTGATTGTACTGAAAAAACGCCATAGATAAACGTTACCGTACGTGTTGTGTTTTTTTTCTTCATGTATTGATGCTAGCTCTTGTCAAAGGCTCGCGTTTTGCGTAATATTCGCGCCCTATTGTGAATATTTATAGCGCACTCTGAATCATTGAAAGGTGTGCGCGGAAGCGGAGTTTTTTATGTACGCGGTTTTCCAAAGTGGTGGTAAACAACACCGAGTAAGCGAAGGTCAGACCGTTCGCCTGGAAAAGCTGGACATCGCAACTGGCGAATCTATCGAGTTCGCTGAAGTTCTGATGATCGCAAACGGTGAAGAAGTCAAAATCGGCGTTCCTTTCGTTGATGGCGGCGTAATCAAAGCTGAAGTTGTTGCTCATGGTCGTGGCGAGAAAATTAAAATCGTTAAGTTTCGTCGCCGTAAACACTACCGTAAGCAGCAGGGCCATCGTCAGTGGTTCACTGATGTGAAAATCACTGGCATCAGCGCTTAAGTTAAGGGGAGCAGATTAAATGGCACATAAAAAGGCTGGCGGCTCGACTCGTAACGGTCGCGATTCAGAAGCTAAACGTCTGGGCGTAAAACGCTTCGGCGGCGAAACAGTTCTGGCTGGTAGCATCATCGTTCGTCAACGTGGTACTAAATTCCACGCTGGTTCTAACGTTGGTTGCGGCAAAGACCACACTCTGTTTGCCAAAGCAGACGGTAAAGTGAAATTTGAAGTGAAAGGCCCGAAAAACCGTAAATTCATCAGCATCGTTGCTGAATAAATTTTTCGCGTCCCGGTAACGGATAAAAGCCCCGCAACGTGTTGCGGGGCTTTTTACATTCGACGACCGGTAAATATGCTCGCTGTACCGTTATCTTTCGGAAAGCGAGGTTTTGCAGGGAATACGGTATGAAGCAGCAGGCAGGCATTGGTATTCTTTTGGCGCTGACCACCGCAATATGCTGGGGTGCGTTGCCAATCGCGATGAAGCAAGTGCTGGAGGTGATGGAACCACCTACCGTCGTGTTCTACCGTTTTCTAATGGCAAGTCTCGGTCTTGGGACCATTCTTGCGGTTAGAAGAAAGCTCCCGCCGTTGCGTATTTTTCGTAAACCGCGTTGGCTGGTATTACTGGCCATTGCCACAGGCGGGCTGTTCGGGAATTTCATCCTGTTCAGCTCTTCTCTGCAGTATTTGAGTCCCACGGCCTCGCAGGTTATCGGTCAACTGTCACCGGTTGGCATGATGGTCGCCAGCGTATTTATCCTCAAGGAGAAAATGCGTGGCACGCAGGTTGTTGGCGCGATCATGCTTCTGAGCGGGCTGGTGATGTTCTTTAATACCAGTCTGTTCGAGATATTTACCAAACTGACGGATTACACCTGGGGTGTGATTTTTGGTGTCGGGGCGGCGACAGTCTGGGTGAGCTACGGCGTCGCGCAAAAGGTGTTATTGCGTCGTCTGGCCTCACAGCAGATTCTGTTTTTGCTGTACACTTTGTGTACAATTGCGTTATTGCCTTTGGCGAAGCCAGGGGTGATATCGCAGCTTAGCGACTGGCAGCTCGCGTGTTTAGTTTTCTGCGGGCTGAATACGCTGGTAGGATATGGCGCCCTGGCGGAAGCGATGGCGCGCTGGCAAGCAGCGCAGGTGAGCGCGTTAATCACGCTCACGCCGCTGTTTACGCTGTTATTTTCAGATCTATTATCTATGGCCTGGCCCGATTTCTTCGCCAGACCGATGTTAAACCTTTTAGGTTATCTCGGTGCGTTTGTCGTGGTTGCGGGCGCGATGTATTCCGCCATTGGTCATCGTATTTGGGGCGGATTACGTAAGCATGAAACGGTGGTTTCGCAACCCCGCTCAGGCGAATGATTTACGGAGAGTAAAATGAAGTTTGTTGATGAAGCATCGATTCTGGTCGTTGCAGGTGATGGCGGTAATGGTTGCGTCAGCTTCCGCCGCGAGAAATACATCCCGAAAGGCGGCCCGGATGGCGGTGATGGTGGTGATGGTGGTGACGTCTGGCTGGAAGCCGACGAAAACCTGAATACGCTGATCGATTACCGCTTTGAAAAATCGTTCCGTGCAGAACGTGGCCAGAATGGTGCCAGCCGTGACTGTACCGGTAAACGCGGCAAAGATGTCACCGTTAAAGTGCCTGTAGGTACGCGCGTTATCGATCAGGGTACCGGCGAAACAATGGGTGACATGACCAAACACGGTCAGCGCCTGATGGTTGCCAAAGGTGGCTGGCACGGCCTGGGGAACACCCGTTTCAAATCCTCGGTGAACCGTACTCCACGTCAGAAAACGATGGGTACACCGGGTGATAAACGCGATCTGATGCTGGAGCTGATGCTGCTGGCTGATGTTGGTATGTTGGGGATGCCTAACGCCGGTAAATCGACGTTTATCCGCGCTGTCTCTGCAGCGAAACCCAAAGTAGCGGATTATCCGTTTACCACGCTGGTGCCGAGCCTGGGCGTTGTGCGTATGGACAACGAAAAGAGCTTCGTAGTTGCTGACATTCCTGGTCTGATTGAAGGTGCTGCGGAAGGCGCCGGTCTGGGGATTCGCTTCCTGAAGCACCTGGAGCGCTGTCGCGTACTGCTGCACCTCATTGATATCGATCCGATTGACGGTTCTGATCCGGTTGAGAATGCCCGTATCATTATTGGCGAACTGGAAAAATACAGTCAGGATCTGGCCTCCAAACCGCGCTGGTTAGTGTTCAACAAAATTGATTTGATGGACAAAGCGGAAGCGGAAGAAAAAGCGAAAGCTATCGCCGAAGCGCTGGGTTGGGAAGATAAATACTATCTGATCTCCGCAGCCAGTCAGTTAGGTGTGAAAGATCTCTGCTGGGATGTGATGACCTTTATCATTGAGAATCCGATTGTTCAGGCTGAAGAAGCGAAACAGCCAGAGAAAGTCGAGTTCATGTGGGACGATTATCACCGTCAGCAGCTCGCGGAAGTCGAAGACGAAGCGGAAGATGACTGGGATGAAGATTGGGATGAAGACGACGAAGAAGGCGTCGAGTTCATCTACAAACGCTAATCTCCATAAAAAACCCCGGCCATGCCGGGGTTTTTTATGCCAGTCTTGTAGGCCGGATAAGCGCTATCCGGCAACACTCATCTAGTTATTCTGATAAATATCTTTATACAAACGACTTTCAAAACGGACCAGTGGAAGACGACGGTTGCGTTGGTCAGCTGGCTCTACGGCATACCCGGAAAGATACTGCACAAATGCCATCCTTTGTCCGCTGGCGGTAGTGATAAAGCCCGCCAGGTTATACACCCCCTGCAGTGAACCCGTTTTCGCCGATACCTTGCCATCTACGCCTGCCTGATGAAGCCCTGCACGGTATTGCAGAGAACCATCGTGGCCCGCCAGCGGCAGCATGGAGATAAAGTTCAGTTCATTGTCGTGCTGGGCAATGTATTGCAGCACCTGCATCATGGTGGCTGGGGCGATCAGGTTATGGCGGGAAAGGCCAGAGCCATCGGCAATAATGGTGTTGCCAATATTAACCCCTGCCTGTTGACGAAGGATCTGGCGAACTGCATCGGATCCTGCACGCCATGTCCCTGGGACGTTAAAGCGCGCGTGGCCAATCATACGGAACACCGTGTCGGCGATCATGTTGTCTGATTTTTTTAGCATAATCTTAAGCAGATCATGTAAAGGGGCTGACTGCTTACTGGCAATAACCGTTCCGGGCTCGTTGACCAATGTCTGGCGCAGCAGCGTACCGCTGTACGTGATCCCAGCCTGTTTTAGCTCATCTTTGATGATTGCTCCGGCATAACTGGCGCCATCCTGAATCGCGAAGGCCAGCGGAAGAGGATCGCTACGCTGAGGCAGGCAGCCGGTAAGCGTAAAGCGATTTAAATCACCGGGGACGACATCCAGTTCGCAATATTGCGCTTCGGCAGAGCCACGCGGTAGCGTGCGAACCTGGCTGAACATCGTCACCGGGTAATACGATGCCACGCGGATATACGCTAAATCATTCGCTTTTTCTGCGCTGTAAAGCGAAACCGAGAAGCAGTTCCTGTCGACAATGGCGGCAGCGGGTGGCGCGCTAAAACATTGCGTCATGTCGTTCCATGGCCAGCCGGGCGCTTTATCGTGGCTGGCAAAAATGGAGGTGTCGATGAGGACATTACCAGAAATTTGCGTCACGCCAGATTTCTTCAGGGTGGCGACCATATTGCGAATATCCTGACGTTTTAGCGTCGGATCGGCCCCAAATCGTGCAATCAGGTCACCGCTCAATACCCCGTTTTCCACCGAACCTTTTGTCTCCAGCGTGGTGGTAAAACGAAAGTCGGGGCCAAGCTGGATCAATGCCGCCAGCGCGGTGATCACCTTTTGCGTGCTGGCGGGAAGCGCCATCTGCTGGCTGTGATAATCAATGGCGGGCGCGGGGGCACCGACCTTCTGTACCATTAAGGCAAGATTGGCCCCGTCGGGAAGTTGATTGATGTATTCGTCAACATTCGCGGCCTGGACGCTGAACGCTATACTGGTGGTCAATCCGATGATAAATCTGGAAAATCGCATAATCTCGCGCTAACAACCTGGAAACAAGCCGTCATACTACGGCGCATTGCCCTGAAAAGTAAACGATGACCCATAGGGAACTCCAGGGTAAAATGACTATCAAATAGAGAATTGTAGCTGACCTGGGACCTTGCGCCCCGGGTCGGTATTTTTTTGCTTCTGGTCCTGGTGTGGCGTCATGCCAGGGCGGGCTTAGCAGCCGGGGCAGGGTTTATCGCCCCCCTACAGGAATGTTCAAGAGGTATAACAAATGCAAGCTATTCCGATGACCTTACGTGGTGCTGAAAAACTGCGCGAAGAGCTGGATTTTCTGAAATCTGTGCGCCGTCCTGAAATTATTGCCGCTATCGCCGATGCGCGTGAACACGGCGACCTGAAAGAGAATGCTGAGTATCACGCCGCGCGTGAGCAGCAGGGTTTTTGCGAAGGACGCATTAAAGATATCGAAGCAAAGCTGTCCAATGCGCAGGTCATCGACATCACTAAAATGCCAAACAATGGTCGCGTGATTTTTGGTTCCACCGTCACCGTTCTGAACCTCGATACTGACGAAGAGCAGACTTACCGCATCGTTGGCGATGATGAAGCGGATTTTAAACAGAACCTGATTTCCGTGAACTCACCTATCGCGCGTGGCCTGGTGGGCAAAGAGCAGGATGATGTTGTGGTGATCAAAACGCCAGGCGGCGAAGTGGAATATGAAGTGATTAAGGTAGAATACCTGTAAGAATTACCCAATACTCAGGTTGTTGATGTATTGTAAAGAAAGGAAAAAGGCCGCATAGCGGCCTTTTATCAACGAACAGAGCGTGGCATTTTGCTCTCCTGCTTGCAGAAAACCCCTCGTTTTACACAGACTTCGTGTTCAACTTTAGGATATTCTTAGCGTGGCAGCGAGATTTTACGTTCTTTAGTCGGGCGATACAGTACCAGCGTTTTACCGATGACCTGTACGTTACAGGCGCCGGTTTCGCGTACGATAGCTTCCACGATCAAGGTTTTGGTTTCGCGATCTTCCGAGGCGATTTTCACCTTGATAAGTTCATGGTGCTCTAACGCTTGTTCAATCTCGGCCAGTACCCCTTCGGTCAAACCATTATTGCCAAGCATAACTACAGGCTTGAGCGGATGTGCCAGACCTTTCAGGTGCTGTTTTTGTTTAGTACTCAGATTCATCGTATATTTTTGCTTAGGTTGGGATTGAAAACGGGTCATTCTACCGCCATCTCCCTTATATCACCAAATAGCCGTGTAGAAATTTACACCGTTAGTTACGATGAACTGCCCCGATGGGAAAGTGAAATGACAGGTAAAAAGCGTTCTGCCAGCTCCAGTCGCTGGCTACAGGAACACTTTAGCGATAAATATGTTCAGCAGGCACAGAAAAAAGGGTTACGTTCTCGTGCCTGGTTTAAACTTGATGAAATACAGCAAAGTGACAAGATTTTTAAACCGGGGATGACGATTGTCGATCTCGGTGCTGCACCCGGTGGTTGGTCTCAATATGCGGTTACGCAGATAGGGAACAGTGGTCGCATTATCGCTTGTGATCTTTTACCGATGGATCCAATCGTTGGTGTAGACTTCCTTCAGGGCGATTTTCGTGATGAATTAGTCCTGAAAGCGTTACTTGAACGTGTCGGTGACAGTAAAGTACAAGTTGTCATGTCTGATATGGCGCCAAATATGTGTGGTACACCGGCGGTCGATATTCCCCGGGCGATGTATCTGGTAGAACTGGCGCTTGGAATGGCTCGTGATGTATTAGCGCCAGGTGGTAGTTTTGTAGTGAAAGTGTTCCAGGGCGAAGGATTCGATGAGTATCTAAGAGAAATTCGCTCCCTGTTTGCGAAGGTGAAAGTTCGTAAGCCGGACTCTTCTCGTGCGCGTTCACGTGAAGTGTACATTGTAGCGACCGGGCGAAAACCATAACCGGTAGATTTCAAACGAAAGTTTGAAAGACACTGGATATAGAGTATCCTGACGCTGTTTTTAACACAGTTGTAATAAGAGGTTAATCCCTTGAGTGACATGGCGAAAAACCTAATACTCTGGCTGGTCATTGCCGTCGTGCTGATGTCAGTATTCCAGAGCTTTGGGCCCAGCGAGTCTAATGGCCGTAAGGTGGATTATTCTACCTTCCTGCAAGAGGTCAACCAGGACCAGGTTCGTGAAGCGCGTATCAACGGACGTGAGATCAACGTTACCAAGAAAGATAGTAACCGTTACACGACTTACATACCGGTTAACGATCCGAAGCTGCTTGATAACCTGCTGACTAAAAACGTTAAAGTTGTTGGCGAACCACCAGAAGAGCCAAGCCTGCTGGCTTCAATCTTCATTTCCTGGTTCCCGATGCTGTTGCTAATCGGCGTCTGGATCTTCTTCATGCGTCAGATGCAGGGCGGCGGTGGCAAAGGCGCCATGTCGTTCGGTAAGAGCAAAGCGCGCATGCTGACAGAAGATCAGATCAAAACCACGTTTGCTGACGTTGCTGGTTGCGACGAAGCGAAAGAAGAAGTGGCTGAGCTGGTTGAATATCTGCGTGAACCGAGTCGTTTCCAGAAACTGGGCGGTAAAATCCCGAAAGGCGTCCTGATGGTCGGTCCTCCGGGTACCGGTAAAACCCTGCTGGCGAAAGCCATCGCGGGTGAAGCGAAGGTTCCCTTCTTTACGATTTCCGGTTCTGATTTTGTTGAAATGTTCGTGGGTGTCGGTGCATCTCGTGTGCGTGACATGTTCGAACAGGCCAAGAAAGCAGCACCGTGCATCATCTTTATCGATGAAATCGATGCCGTAGGCCGCCAGCGTGGCGCGGGCCTGGGCGGCGGTCACGATGAACGTGAGCAGACCCTGAACCAGATGCTGGTTGAGATGGACGGCTTCGAAGGTAACGAAGGTATCATCGTTATTGCGGCAACTAACCGCCCGGACGTTCTGGACCCGGCGCTGCTGCGTCCTGGCCGTTTCGACCGTCAGGTTGTGGTTGGCCTGCCAGATGTTCGCGGTCGTGAGCAGATCCTGAAAGTTCACATGCGTCGCGTACCGCTGGCGCCGGATATCGATGCGGCAATCATTGCCCGCGGTACCCCAGGATTCTCCGGTGCAGACCTGGCGAACCTGGTGAACGAAGCGGCACTGTTCGCTGCTCGTGGCAACAAACGCGTTGTATCAATGGTTGAGTTCGAGAAAGCGAAAGACAAAATCATGATGGGTGCGGAACGTCGCTCCATGGTGATGACGGAAGCGCAGAAAGAGTCTACCGCGTACCACGAAGCAGGCCATGCGATTATCGGTCGCCTGGTACCGGAACACGATCCGGTACACAAAGTAACGATTATCCCGCGTGGCCGTGCGCTGGGTGTGACCTTCTTCCTGCCTGAGGGCGACGCGATCAGCGCCAGCCGTCTGAAACTGGAAAGCCAGATCTCTACGCTGTACGGCGGTCGTCTGGCGGAAGAGATCATCTACGGCGTAGAACACGTTTCTACCGGTGCGTCGAACGACATTAAAGTCGCGACTAACCTGGCACGCAACATGGTGACGCAGTGGGGCTTCTCTGAAAAACTGGGTCCATTGCTGTACGCGGAAGAAGAAGGCGAAGTGTTCCTGGGACGTTCTGTTGCGAAAGCAAAACATATGTCCGATGAAACCGCGCGCATTATCGATCAGGAAGTTAAATTGCTGATTGAACGTAACTATGACCGCGCGCGTCGTCTTTTGAACGATAACCTGGACATTCTGCACTCGATGAAAGATGCACTCATGAAATATGAGACCATTGATGCGCCGCAGATTGATGATCTGATGGCTCGTCGCGATGTGCGCCCGCCTGCGGGTTGGGATGAGTCCGGTACTTCTAACAACTCTGGCAACAATGGCACCCCGAGTGCGCCGCGTCCGACTGAAGAGCCGCGTACGCCGAACCCGGGCAACATGTCAGAGCAGTTAGGCGACAAATAAGTTCGCGTTGTTGATGACTGCGTTTTTATCGAAAACCCTGGGGCTTGCTCCGGGGTTTTTCTTATCTGCTTAACCCATTTCATACCAGGGATAACACCATGAAACTCTTTGCCCAGGGGACTTCGCTGGATCTCAGCCATCCTCACGTCATGGGGATTTTGAATGTCACGCCAGACTCTTTCTCAGATGGTGGAACGCACAACACGCTGATTGAGGCGGTGAAACATGCGAATCTGATGATTAATGCCGGAGCAACTATTATTGATATTGGCGGCGAATCAACGCGACCCGGCGCGGCCTATGTCAGTGTGGAAGAGGAACTGGAACGTGTGATCCCGGTCGTTGAAGCGATTGCTCAACGGTTTGAAGTCTGGATTTCAGTCGACACCTCTAAACCGGAAGTGATCCGTGAGTCTGCCCGCGTGGGGGCGCACATCATTAACGATATCCGTTCGCTGAGCGAACCTGGCGCGCTGGAAGCTGCGGCAGAAACTGGGCTACCGGTATCGCTAATGCATATGCAGGGCAACCCTAAAACGATGCAGGATGCGCCGAAGTACGATGACGTTTTTGCGGAGGTTAATCGCTACTTTGTCGAGCAGATCGCACGTTGCGAGCAGGCGGGCATCGCAAAAGATAAATTGTTGCTCGACCCGGGGTTCGGTTTCGGTAAAAATCTCTCTCATAATTATGCTTTACTGGCTCGCCTGTCAGAGTTTCATCATTTTGGACTACCGCTGTTTGTGGGGATGTCGCGAAAATCGATGATTGGTCAGCTGCTAAATGTGGGGCCGTCAGAGCGCCTTAGCGGCAGCCTGGCGTGTGCGGTAATTGCAGCCATGCAGGGCGCGCACATAGTTCGCGTCCACGATGTAAAAGAAACTGTTGAAGCGATGCGCGTGGTTGAGGCCACCCTGTCTGCGAAGGGAAATAAACGTTATGAGTAATCGCAAGTATTTTGGTACCGATGGGATCCGTGGTCGCGTAGGCGATGCGCCGATTACCCCTGATTTTGTACTTAAGCTGGGTTGGGCCGCAGGGAAGGTACTGGCGCGCCATGGCTCCCGTAAAATTATTATCGGTAAAGATACGCGTATTTCTGGCTACATGCTGGAGTCTGCGTTAGAGGCGGGCCTTGCGGCGGCAGGTTTATCCGCGTCCTTTACCGGGCCAATGCCTACCCCTGCGGTGGCTTATCTGACGCGCACTTTCCGTGCAGAAGCCGGGATTGTTATTTCTGCTTCACACAACCCATTCTACGACAACGGGATTAAATTCTTCTCCATCGACGGAACCAAGCTGCCAGATGCGGTTGAGGAAGCCATCGAAGCGGAGATGGAAAAAGAGATCACCTGTGTGGACTCTGCAGAGCTGGGAAAAGCCAGCCGTATCGTGGATGCTGCCGGGCGTTACATCGAATTCTGTAAAGGGACCTTCCCGAACGAATTGAGCCTCAATGAGCTCAAGATCGTGGTGGATTGCGCTAATGGCGCGACGTATCACATTGCTCCTAATGTGTTACGTGAGCTGGGCGCGAATGTCATCACGATCGGTTGCGAGCCAAATGGCGTCAATATCAACGAAGAAGTGGGTGCTACTGACGTGCGGGCGCTGCAGGCGCGTGTGCTCGCGGAAAAAGCGGATATTGGTATTGCACTGGATGGCGACGGCGATCGTGTGATCATGGTTGACCACGAAGGTAATAAAGTCGACGGCGATCAAATCATGTATATCATCGCCCGTGAAGGTTTGCGTCAGGGTCAGTTGCGCGGTGGCGCGGTGGGCACGCTGATGAGCAATATGGGACTGGAGCTGGCGTTAAAACAGCTTGGCATTCCGTTTGCCCGTGCCAAAGTGGGTGACCGCTATGTGCTGGAGAAAATGCAGGAAAAAGGCTGGCGTATCGGTGCGGAAAACTCCGGTCATGTGATCCTGCTGGACAAAACAACCACCGGTGACGGTATCGTGGCCGGTCTGCAGGTTCTCGCCGCAATGGTACGTAATCATATGAGTCTGCACGATTTATGCAGCGGTATGAAAATGTTCCCGCAAATTCTGGTGAATGTGCGCTACACCGCAGGTAGTGGCGATCCGCTGGAAAACGAAACGGTTAAGGCTGTTATGGCTGAAGTTGAAACCGCACTGGGCAACCGTGGTCGCGTGCTGCTGCGTAAGTCCGGTACTGAGCCGTTAATTCGTGTCATGGTTGAAGGCGAAGATGAAGCCCAGGTGACCGAATTCGCTCACCGTATCGCTGATGCGGTAAAAGCGGCTTAATGCGGGTATTAAGTGACTAAAAAGGCGGCAGTTGCTGCCCTTTTAGTTGCAGAAAACGACAGTTTTGCTGTTTTTTTCCGCAGTTGATACAATGCGCTTAAATTGCCCTTGCGAAGGTCATTCGCTTTGGTTAGTATTCACACCCGCTTCAGTGGGAAACAGTAAATGGTCCCGCTTTATTGGTTGAAGCATTGGTACGCGGCAACTCCGCAAGGAACAGGTTGATTATGTACGAAGCTCTTTTAGGTATTTTCCTTGTCGTAGCAATTGTATTGGTTGGTTTGATCATGCTGCAGCAGGGTAAAGGCGCTGATATGGGTGCTTCCTTTGGAGCAGGCGCTTCCGGTACGCTGTTTGGTTCAAGTGGTTCTGGTAACTTCATGACCCGAATGACAGCGCTGTTTGGAACCTTGTTCTTCGTTATCAGTCTGGTGCTGGGTAACATCAACAGCAACAAAACCAATAAAGGAAGTGAGTGGGAAAATCTGAGTGCTCCAGTGAAAACTGAGCAAACTCAGCCAGCTGCTCCGGCTAAGCCGACCAGCGATATCCCACACTAATAGTAGTATCCGTGCTGAGGTGGTGGAATTGGTAGACACGCTACCTTGAGGTGGTAGTGCCCTAACGGGCTTGTGGGTTCGAGTCCCATCCTCAGTACCAATATTCCGAAAAAAAGACGCTGAAAAGCGTCTTTTTTTTCGTCTGTAGCGTAGGGCATAGGCCTAATCTGTTGACTTGTAGGTCGGATAAGGCGCTTGTGCCGCCATCCGACATTTAGCAGAGAGTGCAATGACTGATGGCGCTATGTTTATCAGGCCTGTCTCCCCAGCTTCACACCATAAAAAAGCCGCTTTCGCGGCTTTAATCTTCTCTCGAGAAAGCGATTACTTCGCTTTATTTTCCAGGTTCTCAACCTGCGGCAGACCCGTCGTAGAAGAGGCGGAAAGTAAGCCGGACTGCGCATACCCGAACAGCTTCTCGCGGGTATCCGTGATGTCCAGATTACGCATGGTCAACTGACCAATACGATCGTCAGGAGAGAACACGGAGTCGCCTTTTTCCATCGTCAGACGTTCTGGCTTATAGGTCAGGTTGTCGGAGACGGTATTCAGGATCGTGTAGTCGTTACCGCGACGCAGTTCCAGAGTCACTTCGCCGGTAATCTGGCTTGCCACCCAACGTTGCAGACCGTCACGCAGCATCAGTGCCTGGGAGTCGAACCAGCGACCCTGATACAGCAGGCGACCTAACTGGCGGCCATGTGCATGATACTGTTCAATGGTGTCTTCGTTGTGAATACCGGTCAGCAGACGCTCGTAAGCGATGTGCAGCAGCGCCATTCCTGGAGCTTCATAGATGCCGCGGCTTTTTGCTTCGATAATACGGTTTTCAATTTGATCGCTCATACCCAGACCATGACGACCACCGATACGGTTGGCTTCCAGCATCATCTCAACGTCGTCGCTGAAGGTTTTGCCGTTCAGGGCAACCGGATGGCCCTGTTCAAAACGTACGGTCACTTCTTCTGCCGGGATCTTCACGTTTTCATCCCAGAACTTCACACCCATAATCGGGTTAACGATCTTGACGCTGGAGTTAAGGAATTCCAGGTCTTTCGCTTCGTGAGTTGCGCCCAGCATGTTGGAGTCGGTGGAGTAGGCTTTCTCAACGGACATTTTGTAGTCGAAACCGCAGGCAATCATAAACTCAGACATCTCGTGGCGACCGCCCAGTTCATCAATGAAATCGGTATCCAGCCACGGTTTGTAGATCTGCAGTTCGGCATTGGTCAGCAAACCATAACGATAGAAACGCTCAATGTCGTTGCCTTTATAGGTGCTGCCGTCGCCCCAAATGTTGACGCCATCTTCTTTCATGGCGGCAACCAGCATGGTGCCGGTCACGGCGCGACCTAATGGCGTCGTGTTGAAATAGGTGAGCCCGCCGGTGGTGTTATGGAATGCACCGCACTGGATGGCAGCAATCCCTTCCGCAACTAATTGTTTACGGCAATCAACCAGGCGAGCGTTCTCTGCGCCATACTCCATTGCACGGCGAGGAATGGCGTCGTAGTCATCCTCATCCGGTTGACCCAAATTTGCAGTATATGCATATGGGACAGCCCCTTTTTGTCGCATCCACAGCAGCGCAGCACTGGTGTCCAGACCACCGGAAAAAGCGATACCAATACGTTGACCTGCCGGGAGATGCTTGAGAATCGTCGTCATAAAATAAAATCCTGCTTGATTGACTGATGAAGAGATCGGTTTTCTGTTCTCAGTGAATTTTTATGCAAAATAAATGAGTTTTCATTTAATCATCTTTTACGGGTGACAGGAAGAGCTTCGTGATAATTTCGTTAATAAATGCCTCAGATTGTATCTCTGCGTTGATCTGGCTTCGACACTACGGGGAGAACACGGCTATTCATTAATGTGCATATTATTAACCTGGTTGACATAATGCGCTCTGGATCACTATAATGTGCGCAGATTTTACGTCCCGTCCTCGGTACCAAATCCCAGCAGTATTTGCATTTTTTACCCAAAGCGAGTAAAATTTGCCACGTTTCAGGCGCGGGGTGGAGCAGCCTGGTAGCTCGTCGGGCTCATAACCCGAAGGTCGTCGGTTCAAATCCGGCCCCCGCAACCACTTTCCCTTAGAGTTCTTTTTCAAATATACTGTGAAGACTATGGCCTTCGTAGCTGGATTTGAAAAAAATTCTTTCGGAAGGTTCTCCAGACCGCAGTTGCGGTTATAGGGTTCAGTTATCTAAAGCCCCGATTTATCGGGGTTTTTTGTTATCTGACTACAGAATAACTGGGCTTTAGGCCCTTTTTTTATGTCTTGGGGGTGGGCTTGTCCACATTAGAGCAAAAATTAACAGAGATGATTACAGCGCCAGTTGAAGCCTTAGGTTACGAGCTGGTCGGCATCGAATTTATTCGCGGTCGCACATCCACACTGCGCATCTATATTGATAGTGAAGATGGCATCAATGTTGATGATTGTGCTGATGTGAGCCACCAGGTCAGTGCGGTAATGGACGTCGAAGATCCGATTACCGTGGCCTACAACCTGGAAGTTTCTTCTCCGGGCCTCGACCGTCCAATGTTCACTGCCGAACACTACGTACGTTTCCTGGGTGAAGAAGTTGCACTGGTGCTTCGTATGGCGGTACAAAACCGTCGTAAATGGCAGGGCGTTATCAAAGCGGTGGACGGTGAAATGATCACTGTCACAGTCGAAGGTAAAGATGAAGTGTTCGCGCTGAGTAATATCCAGAAGGCGAACCTGGTTCCCCACTTTTAACAGTCTGGATTGAGGTGAAAAGCCCGCGATGAACAAAGAAATTTTGGCCGTTGTTGAAGCCGTCTCCAACGAAAAAGCGCTGCCACGCGAGAAAATTTTTGAAGCGCTGGAAAGTGCGCTGGCTACAGCTACAAAGAAAAAATATGAGCAAGAGATTGACGTTCGCGTAGAGATCGATCGTAAAAGCGGTGATTTCGATACCTTCCGCCGTTGGGTTATTGTGGAAGAAGTCACTCAGCCGACGAAAGAAATTACGCTGGAAGCGGCACGTTATGAAGACGAAAGTCTGAACGTGGGCGAATACGTTGAAGATCAAATTGAATCTGTCACTTTTGACCGTATCACTACCCAGACGGCTAAACAGGTTATCGTACAGAAAGTTCGTGAAGCTGAACGTGCGATGGTTGTTGATCAATTCCGTGAACACGAAGGTGAGATCGTCACCGGTGTCGTGAAGAAAGTAAATCGTGACAACATTTCTCTGGATCTGGGCAGCAATGCTGAAGCCGTGATCCAGCGTGAAGACATGCTGCCGCGTGAAAACTTCCGTCCGGGTGACCGTATTCGTGGCGTTTTGTACTCCGTGCGCCCTGAAGCGCGCGGTGCGCAACTGTTTGTGACGCGTTCCAAACCGGAAATGCTGATTGAACTGTTCCGCATTGAAGTGCCAGAAATTGGCGAAGAAGTGATTGAAATTAAAGCGGCTGCTCGCGATCCGGGTTCTCGTGCGAAAATCGCCGTGAAAACCAACGATAAGCGTATCGATCCGGTTGGCGCTTGTGTGGGTATGCGCGGTGCGCGTGTTCAGGCGGTTTCTACCGAACTGGGCGGTGAGCGTATCGATATCGTCCTGTGGGATGATAATCCGGCACAGTTCGTGATCAACGCAATGGCGCCAGCAGACGTCGCTTCTATCGTGGTGGATGAAGATAAACACACTATGGATATCGCGGTTGAAGCCGGTAATTTGGCACAGGCGATTGGACGTAACGGTCAGAACGTCCGCCTGGCTTCACAACTGAGCGGTTGGGAGCTCAACGTGATGACCGTTGATGACCTGCAGGCTAAGCATCAGGCTGAAGCGCATGCAGCCATTGATACCTTCACCAAATATCTCGATATCGATGAAGATTTCGCGACTGTTCTGGTGGAAGAAGGTTTTGCTACGCTGGAAGAATTGGCTTATGTGCCAATGAAAGAACTGCTGGCAATTGACGGCCTCGATGAGCAGACCGTTGAAACGCTGCGCGAGCGTGCTAAAAACGCACTGACCACTCTGGCACTGGCCCAGGAAGAAAGCCTCGGTGATAACAAACCGGCTGACGATCTGCTGAATCTGGAAGGATTAGATCGCGAAATGGCGTTCAAACTGGCTGCCCGTGGTGTTTGTACGCTGGAAGATCTCGCTGAACAGGGCATTGATGATCTGGCTGATATCGAAGGGTTGACCGACGAAAAAGCCGGTGAGCTGATTATGGCTGCCCGTAATATTTGCTGGTTCGGCGACGAAGCGTAATAAACTGTAGCAGGAAGGAACAGTATGACAGATGTAACCGTAAAAACGCTGGCTGCAGAGATACAGACCTCCGTGGATCGCCTGGTACAGCAATTTGCTGATGCAGGTATCCCGAAGTCTGCTGATGACTCTGTGTCCGCACAAGAGAAACAGACCTTACTGGCGCATCTGAACCGTGAAAACGGTTCTACCCCAGATAAGTTGACATTGCAGCGCAAAACGCGCAGTACTCTCAATATTCCAGGTACCGGTGGAAAAAGCAAATCGGTACAAATCGAAGTCCGCAAGACACGCACCTTTGTAAAACGCGATCCGCAAGAGGCTGAACGCCTTGCCGCGGAAGAGCAGGCGCAGCGTGAAGCGGAAGAGCAAGCCCGTCGTGAAGCTGAAGAAACAGCCAAACGCGAGGCGCAACAAAAAGCTGAACGTGAGGCCGCAGAACAAGCTAAACGTGAAGCCGCTGAAAAAGCGAAACGTGAAGCTGCGGAAAAAGACAAAGTGAGCAATCAACAGACCGACGATATGACCAAAACCGCCCAGGCAGAAAAAGCCCGCCGTGAAAATGAAGCCGCTGAACTGAAGCGCAAAGCGGAAGAAGAAGCACGCCGTAAGCTTGAAGAAGAAGCTCGCCGAGTGGCTGAAGAAGCTCGCCGTATGGCTGAAGAAAATGCCGGTGTTTGGGCTGAACAAGAGAAAGTGGAAGAAGATAAGAGTGATTATCACGTCACCACTTCTCAGCACGCTCGCCAGGCTGAAGACGAAAACGATCGTGAAGTCGAAGGCGGTCGCGGCCGTACTCGCACCACGAAAGCGGCACGTCCGGCTAAAAAAGGCAACAAACACGCTGAATCGAAAGCAGACCGTGAAGAAGCGCGTGCAGCGGTTCGTGGCGGTAAAGGCGGCAAGCAGCGTAAAGGTTCTTCTCTGCAGCAGGGCTTCCAGAAGCCAGCTCAGGCGGTTAACCGTGACGTTGTGATTGGCGAAACCATCACCGTTGGCGACTTAGCTAACAAGATGGCGGTTAAAGGCTCTCAGGTTATCAAAGCGATGATGAAACTGGGCGCAATGGCCACCATTAACCAGGTCATCGATCAGGAAACCGCACAGCTGGTTGCCGAAGAGATGGGCCACAAAGTTATCCTGCGTCGTGAAAACGAGCTGGAAGAAGCGGTAATGAGCGACCGTGACACTGGCGCAGCGGCTGAACCGCGTGCACCAGTTGTGACCATCATGGGTCACGTTGACCACGGTAAAACCTCTCTGCTGGACTACATTCGTTCAACGAAAGTGGCTTCTGGCGAAGCGGGCGGCATTACCCAGCACATCGGTGCGTACCACGTTGAAACCGACAACGGTATGATCACCTTCCTGGATACCCCGGGCCACGCCGCGTTCACCTCCATGCGTGCTCGTGGTGCGCAGGCAACGGATATCGTTGTTCTGGTTGTTGCAGCAGATGACGGCGTGATGCCGCAGACTATCGAAGCTATCCAGCATGCGAAAGCAGCGCAGGTACCGATGGTTGTTGCAGTGAACAAAATCGATAAGCCAGAAGCCGATATGGATCGTGTTAAGAACGAACTGTCTCAGTACGGTGTTATGCCGGAAGAGTGGGGCGGCGAATCCCAGTTCATCCCAGTTTCTGCGAAAGCGGGTACCGGTATTGATGACCTGCTGAACGCTATCCTGCTGCAGGCTGAAGTTCTGGAGCTGAAAGCGATTCGTAAAGGTATGGCGAGCGGTGCGGTAATTGAATCCTTCCTGGACAAAGGTCGTGGCCCAGTGGCTACCGTCCTGGTGCGTGAAGGTACCCTGAACAAGGGTGATATCGTGCTGTGTGGCTTCGAATATGGCCGTGTTCGTGCAATGCGTAACGAACTGGGTCAGGAAGTGCTGGAAGCGGGTCCGTCTATTCCGGTCGAAATCCTGGGTCTGTCCGGTGTTCCGGCTGCGGGTGACGAAGTTACCGTGGTTCGTGACGAGAAGAAAGCCCGTGAAGTTGCACTGTACCGTCAGGGCAAATTCCGTGAAGTTAAACTGGCTCGTCAGCAGAAATCCAAACTCGAGAACATGTTCGCTAACATGACCGAAGGCGAAGTTCACGAAGTGAACGTCGTTCTGAAAGCTGACGTTCAGGGTTCTGTGGAAGCGATCTCCGACTCCTTGCTGAAACTGTCTACTGACGAAGTTAAAGTGAAGATCATCGGTTCTGGCGTAGGTGGTATCACCGAAACCGACGCAACCCTGGCTGCGGCATCCAACGCGATTCTGGTCGGCTTCAACGTTCGTGCTGATGCCTCTGCACGTAAAGTTATTGAATCCGAAAGCCTGGATCTGCGCTACTACTCCGTCATCTATAACCTGATCGACGAAGTGAAAGCGGCGATGAGCGGCATGCTGTCTCCGGAACTGAAACAGCAGATCATCGGTCTGGCTGAAGTTCGTGATGTGTTTAAATCACCGAAATTTGGTGCGATCGCGGGCTGTATGGTTACCGAAGGTACGATTAAACGTCACAACCCAATCCGCGTACTGCGTGACAACGTGGTTATCTATGAAGGTGAGCTGGAATCCCTGCGCCGCTTCAAAGATGACGTTAACGAAGTCCGTAACGGCATGGAATGTGGTATCGGTGTTAAGAACTACAACGACGTTCGCGTTGGCGATATGATCGAAGTGTTCGAGATCATCGAGATCCAACGTACGATTGCTTAAGGTTTTCTGGGTTGTAGGCCGGATAGGGCATTTACGCCACATCCGGTAATGTGATGCCTGATGGCGCTACGCTTATCAGGCCTACGGTGAACAGCCCGAACCACCTGGAACTCATTTTAAAAAGGGGCTTTTGGCCCCTTTTTTGTCTTTTTTCTGGAGAATTTGTTATGGCGAAAGAATTTGGTCGCCCACAGCGCGTCGCTCAGGAGATGCAAAAAGAGATTGCTATCATCCTGCAGCGCGAAATTAAAGATCCTCGTCTGGGCATGATGACCACGGTTTCCGGTGTTGAAATGTCGCGTGATCTGGCCTATGCCAAAGTGTTTGTCACCTTCCTGAACGACAAAGATGAAGCCGCAGTAAACGCGGGCATCAAAGCGTTGCAGGAAGCTTCTGGCTTTATCCGCAGCCTGTTGGGGAAAGCGATGCGTTTACGTATCGTGCCGGAACTGACTTTCTTCTACGATAACTCGTTGGTAGAAGGGATGCGTATGTCAAACCTGGTGACTAACGTGGTGAAGCATGACGAAGAACGTCGTGTGAACCCGGACGACAGCAAGGAGGACTAATGAGTCGTCCTCGTCGTCGTGGTCGCGACATTCACGGTGTTCTGTTGCTGGACAAACCGCAGGGCATGTCCAGCAATGACGTGCTGCAAAAAGTAAAACGTCTTTACAACGCCAATCGCGCCGGTCATACCGGAGCATTGGATCCGCTGGCGACGGGTATGCTGCCGATTTGTCTCGGTGAAGCGACGAAGTTTTCCCAGTATCTGCTTGATTCGGATAAGCGTTATCGCGTTATTGCCCGGCTGGGACAGCGGACCGACACCTCGGATGCAGACGGTCAAATCGTACAGGAACGTCCCGTGACGTTTACCCCGGAACAACTGGCGACTGCGCTGGAAACGTTCAGAGGTGATATCGAGCAGATACCGTCGATGTATTCGGCGCTGAAATACCAGGGTAAAAAGCTGTACGAATATGCGCGCCAGGGTATTGAGGTTCCACGGGAAGCCAGACCGATTACCGTCTATGAACTGCTCTTTATTCGTCACGAAGGTAACGAACTGGAACTGGAAGTTCACTGTTCTAAAGGCACCTATATTCGGACCATTATTGATGATCTGGGTGAGAAGCTGGGATGCGGCGCGCACGTGACTTTCCTGCGCCGTCTGGCTGTCAGTAAATACCCGGTTGATCGGATGGTCACCCTGGAGCATTTACGCGATCTTATCGAGCAGGCCGAGCAGCAGGGGATCCCTGCAGCCCAGTTGCTTGATCCGCTGCTGATGCCCATGGACAGTCCGGCTTCGGACTACCCCATCGTTAATCTTCCTTTAACCTCGTCGGTTTACTTTAAAAATGGTAATCCGGTTCGTACGACAGGCGCGCCGCTGGAAGGGTTGGTTCGCGTGACGGAAGGCGATGACGGTAAGTTTATTGGGATGGGCGAAATGGATGATGAAGGCCGTGTAGCGCCTCGTCGTCTGGTCGTGGAGTATCCGGCGTAACTCTGCTCAGTCTTGCGATAACAGGGCGCTGCGAGTAGAATACTGCCGCTTAACACCGCGTAAATTTTTTAACAGTTCATGCGGTGTTTACCTGGGGTTGCTGAATTAGAGATTGGCACCCTTTCATTTTTTATTATTTTTGGAGTTCATCATGTCTCTAAGCGTTGAAGCTAAAGCTAAAATCGTTTCTGAGTTTGGTCGTGGTACTAACGACAGCGGTTCTACCGAAGTTCAGGTTGCTCTGCTGACTGCACAGATTAACCACCTGCAGGGTCACTTTGCAGAGCACAAAAAAGATCACCACAGCCGTCGTGGTCTGCTGCGTATGGTTTCTCAGCGTCGTAAACTGCTCGACTACCTGAAACGTAAAGATGTTGCACGCTACACCGCGCTGATCGAGCGTCTGGGTCTGCGTCGCTAATTCTTGCGAGTTTCAGAAAGAGGGGGCCTTCATGGCCCCTTTTTTCAAGCTGATGGCAGCAATTCACTGGAAACTAATGTATTGTTGCTAAGTATGATCTTCTGTTGCAGAGGTTCGCGCGGCTAATGAGAGGCTTGACCCGATGACGGGTTAGGATTGTCATTAGTCGCGAGGATGCGCTGAAGATCGGGTATTAACGATGGCGCCGGTGGTGCTATCAAAAATTAGAGAAAGGATAGAATTTTGCTTAATCCGATCGTTCGTAAATTCCAGTACGGCCAACATACCGTAACGCTGGAAACCGGCATGATGGCGCGTCAGGCAACTGCCGCTGTGATGGTTAGCATGGATGACACTGCGGTATTCGTTACCGTTGTAGGTCAGAAGAAAGCGAAGCCAGGCCAGGACTTTTTCCCGCTGACCGTTAACTATCAGGAGCGTACCTACGCTGCTGGTCGTATCCCGGGCAGCTTCTTCCGTCGTGAAGGCCGTCCAAGCGAAGGCGAAACCCTGATTGCGCGTCTGATTGACCGCCCGGTTCGCCCGCTGTTCCCGGAAGGCTTCGTTAACGAAGTTCAGGTTATCGCGACCGTTGTGTCCGTAAACCCGCAGGTTAACCCGGACATCGTGGCGATGATCGGTGCTTCCGCAGCGCTGTCTCTGTCTGGTATCCCGTTCAACGGCCCAATCGGCTCTGCACGTGTTGGTTACATCAATGACCAGTATGTACTGAACCCGACTCAGGACGAGCTGAAAGAGAGCAAGCTGGATCTGGTGGTTGCCGGTACTGAAGCTGCTGTATTGATGGTTGAATCTGAAGCTGAATTGCTGAGCGAAGACGTCATGCTGGGTGCCGTTGTCTTCGGTCACGAGCAGCAGCAGACTGTTATTCAGGCTATCAACGATCTGGTTAAAGAAGCGGGTAAACCGCGTTGGGACTGGCAGCCGGAAGCGGCAAACGACGCACTGAACGCGCGCGTTGCAGCCCTGGCCGAATCCCGCCTGAGCGATGCTTACCGCATCACTGACAAGCAGGAACGTTATGCTCAGGTTGATGTAATCAAATCTGAAGTGATCGCGACGCTGGTTGCAGAAGACGAAACCCTGGACGCTAACGAACTGGGTGAAATCCTGCACGCAATCGAGAAAAACGTTGTTCGTAGCCGCGTACTGGCTGGCGAACCGCGTATCGACGGTCGTGAAAAAGACATGATCCGTGGCCTGGATGTGCGCACTGGCGTTCTGCCGCGTACCCACGGTTCCGCACTGTTCACCCGTGGTGAAACTCAGGCGCTGGTTACTGCTACGCTGGGTACAACGCGTGATGCTCAGAACCTCGATGAACTGATGGGCGAGCGTACTGACACTTTCCTGTTCCACTACAACTTCCCTCCGTACTGCGTAGGTGAAACGGGTATGGTCGGTTCTCCGAAACGTCGTGAAATCGGTCACGGTCGTCTGGCGAAGCGTGGCGTGTTGGCGGTTATGCCGGATATCGAGAAGTTCCCGTACACCGTTCGCGTAGTATCTGAAATCACTGAATCCAATGGCTCTTCTTCTATGGCCTCCGTGTGTGGTGCTTCTCTGGCGCTGATGGACGCAGGTGTGCCGATCAAAGCAGCTGTTGCGGGTATCGCAATGGGTCTGGTGAAAGAAGGCGATAACTTTGTTGTTCTGTCTGACATTCTGGGTGACGAAGATCACTTGGGCGACATGGACTTCAAAGTGGCGGGTTCCCGCGATGGTATCTCTGCACTGCAGATGGATATCAAAATCGAAGGTATCACTAAAGAGATCATGCAGGTTGCTCTGAACCAGGCTAAAGGTGCGCGTCTGCACATCCTGGGTGTGATGGAACAGGCGATCAACGCGCCGCGCGGCGACATTTCTCAGTTCGCTCCGCGTATCCATACCATTAAGATCAGCCCAGACAAGATCAAAGACGTTATCGGTAAAGGCGGTTCTGTTATCCGTGCCCTGACCGAAGAAACTGGCACCACTATCGAAATCGAAGATGACGGTACTGTTAAGATTGCGGCGACCGACGGTGAGAAAGCAAAATATGCTATCCGTCGCATCGAAGAAATTACGGCAGAAATTGAAGTGGGTCGCATCTACACTGGTAAAGTAACCCGTATCGTTGACTTTGGCGCATTCGTTGCCATCGGTGGCGGTAAAGAAGGTCTGGTTCACATCTCTCAGATAGCCGACAAGCGTGTTGAGAAAGTGACTGATTACCTGCAGATGGGTCAGGAAGTACCGGTAAAAGTTCTGGAAGTTGATCGCCAGGGCCGTGTACGTCTGAGCATTAAAGAAGCAACTGAGCAGTCTCAGCCAGCTGCTGCGCCGGAAGCACCGGCAGCAGAACAGGGCGAGTAAGGTTGCCATTTGCCCTCCGCCATTGCGGAGGGCCTCTGACCCGGCAGGACGCCTTGTTAGCAACCGGGGAACAGGACGTTCATTCAATCGTTGTCTTCGGGAGTGGGAAATGAAGCCTTTTTTGCGCTGGTGTTTCGTTGCGACAGCACTCACGCTGGCAGGATGCAGCAACTCTGCCTGGCGTAAGAGTGAAGTCCTCGCAGTGCCATTGCAACCGACTTTGCAGCAGGAAGTGATTCTGGCACGCATGGAACAAATTCTTGCCAGTCGGGCTTTAACCGATGACGAACGCGCACAGCTTTTATATGAGCGCGGAGTGTTGTATGATAGTCTCGGTCTGAGGGCATTAGCGCGAAATGATTTTTCACAAGCGCTGGCAATCCGACCAGATATGCCTGAAGTATTCAATTACTTAGGCATTTATTTAACGCAGGCAGGCAATTTTGATGCTGCCTATGAAGCGTTTGATTCTGTACTTGAGCTTGATCCAACTTACAACTACGCGCACTTAAATCGTGGTATCGCATTGTATTACGGCGGCCGCGACAAGTTAGCGCAAGATGATCTGCTGGCGTTTTATCAAGACGATCCCAATGATCCTTTCCGCAGTCTGTGGCTTTATCTCGCTGAGCAGAAGCTCGATGAGAAGCAGGCTAAAGAAGCGTTAAAGCAACGTTTCGAGAAATCGGATAAAGAGCAATGGGGATGGAACATTGTCGAGTTCTACCTGGGCAACATTAGCGAAGCAACGTTGATGGAAAGGCTCAAGGCAGACGCAACGGATAACACCTCGCTCGCTGAGCATCTCAGTGAAACCAACTTCTATTTAGGTAAGTACTACCTAAGTCTGGGGGATTTGGACAACGCTACGGCATTGTTCAAACTGGCGGTGGCTAACAACGTTCATAACTTTGTTGAGCACCGATACGCATTGTTGGAATTATCGCTCCTGGGCCAGGACCAAGATGACCTGGCAGAATCGGACCAGCAATAGCTGACGTACACATCAGCCCGTAATCTTTTTTGATTGCCATCACCTTCGCGGGTGAGGGCGTTGTTGTTCGTTAATACACCTACTTTGAGCCGGTTCACACTTTTCAATGAAAATTGCAGATCAATTTCATGATGAGTTATGTAGACTGGCCGCCATTAATTTTGAGGCACACGTACTACATGGCTGAATTCGAAACCACTTTTGCAGATCTGGGCCTGAAGGCTCCTATCCTTGAAGCCCTTACCGATCTGGGTTACGAAAAACCATCTCCAATCCAGGCAGAGTGCATTCCGCATCTGCTGGGCGGCCGCGATGTTCTGGGTATGGCCCAGACGGGTAGCGGCAAAACTGCAGCGTTCTCTTTACCGCTGCTCAACAATCTTGATCCTGAGCTGAAAGCACCTCAAATCCTGGTGCTGGCACCGACCCGCGAACTGGCGGTTCAGGTTGCTGAAGCCATGACGGATTTCTCTAAACACATGCGCGGCGTGAACGTGGTTGCTCTGTACGGCGGCCAGCGTTATGACGTGCAATTACGTGCCCTGCGTCAGGGGCCGCAGATCGTTGTCGGTACGCCGGGTCGTCTGCTGGATCACCTGAAGCGCGGTACGCTGGATCTCTCTAAACTGAGCGGTCTGGTGCTGGACGAAGCCGATGAAATGCTGCGTATGGGCTTCATCGAAGACGTTGAAACCATTATGGCGCAGATCCCGGAAGGTCATCAGACCGCTCTGTTCTCTGCCACCATGCCGGAAGCGATTCGTCGTATTACCCGCCGCTTTATGAAAGAGCCGCAGGAAGTGCGTATCCAGTCCAGCGTTACCACTCGCCCGGACATCAGCCAGAGCTACTGGACTGTCTGGGGTATGCGTAAAAATGAAGCGCTGGTGCGTTTCCTGGAAGCAGAAGATTTTGATGCGGCGATTATCTTCGTTCGTACCAAAAATGCGACCCTGGAAGTGGCTGAAGCGCTGGAGCGTAGCGGTTATAACAGCGCAGCGCTGAACGGCGACATGAACCAGGCGCTGCGTGAGCAGACTCTGGAGCGTCTGAAAGACGGTCGTCTGGATATCCTGATTGCAACTGACGTTGCGGCACGTGGTCTGGACGTTGAGCGTATCAGCCTCGTTGTGAACTACGACATCCCGATGGACTCCGAGTCTTACGTTCACCGTATCGGTCGTACCGGTCGTGCGGGTCGTGCTGGTCGTGCTCTGCTGTTCGTTGAGAACCGTGAGCGTCGTCTGCTGCGTAACATCGAACGCACCATGAAACTGACCATTCCGGAAGTGGAACTGCCTAACGCAGACCTGCTGGGCAAACGCCGTCTGGAGAAATTCGCCGCTAAAGTTCAGCAGCAGCTGGAAAGCAGCGATCTGGATCAATACCGCGCGCTGCTGGCTAAAATCCAGCCGACGGTAGAAGGTGAAGAGCTGGATCTTGAAACCCTGGCTGCGGCACTGCTGAAAATGGCACAGGGCGAACGTACTTTGATCGTTCCGGCAGACGCGCCAATGCGTCCTAAGCGTGAGTTCCGTGACCGTGATGAACGTGCTCCGCGTGGCGATCGTAACGATCGTGGTCCGCGTGGCGACCGTCCAGAACGTGGTGGTGAAGACCGTCCGCGTCGTGAACGTCGTGACGTTGGCGACATGCAACTGTACCGCATTGAAGTAGGCCGTGATGACGGTGTTGAAGTACGTCATATCGTTGGCGCGATCGCTAACGAAGGTGACATCAGCAGCCGTTACATCGGTAACATCAAGCTGTTTGCTTCCCACTCAACCATCGAACTGCCGAAAGGTATGCCGGGCGACGTGCTGCAGCACTTTACCCGTACCCGCATCCTGAACAAGCCGATGAACATGCAACTGGTTGGCGATGCAGTTCCGCATACCGGTGGCGAGCGTCGTGGTGGCGGCGGTGGTCGTTTCAGCGGCGAGCGTCGTGAAGGCGGTCGTAGCGAAGGCGGTCGTGGTTTCAGCGGTGAGCGCCGTGAAGGTGGCCGTGGTGACGGTCGTCGTTTCAGCGGTGAGCGTCGTGAAGGCCGTGCGCCGCGTCGCGATGATTCCACTGGTCGTCGTCGTTTCGGTGGTGACGCGTAATTTACGCTGATCAACGCACCCGTACTGTAAAGTAAAATATACAGCCCCGATATTTATCATCGGGGCTTTTTTTATTTCCTTTGTACTCATGTACTGGTACAGTGCAACACAATAAAATGCAGTTGCAATATTATTCACTGGAGAGATGGCTGAATGGCAACACTAACCACCACCCAAACGTCCCCTTCGCTGCTTGGCGGCGTCGTGATTATTGGCGGTACCATTATTGGCGCAGGGATGTTTTCCCTGCCGGTGGTGATGGCGGGTAGCTGGTTCTTTTGGTCAATGGCGGCGCTGATCTTTACCTGGTTTTGTATGCTGCACTCGGGGCTGATGATCCTGGAAGCTAACCTCAACTACCGGATTGGTTCGAGCTTTGACACCATCACCAAAGACCTGCTGGGTAAAAGCTGGAACGTGGTCAACGGCATTTCCATCGCCTTTGTCCTGTATATCCTGACCTATGCCTACATCTCTGCGAGTGGTTCGATTCTGCACCACACCTTTGCCGAAATGTCATTGAACGTTCCGGCGCGGGCGGCAGGTTTGGCGTTTGCGCTGTTGGTGGCGTTTGTGGTGTGGATGAGTACCAAAGCTGTCAGCCGGATGACGGCGATCGTGCTGGGCGCGAAGGTCATTACATTCTTCCTGACCTTCGGGAGTCTGTTGGGGCACGTGACGCCAACAACCCTGTTTAACGTGACTGAAAGCCACGCATCGTATACGCCTTATCTGTTGATGACCCTGCCGTTCTGTCTGGCCTCGTTTGGTTATCACGGTAATGTACCGAGCCTGATGAAGTATTACGGCAAAGATCCGCGTACTATCGTTAAGTGCCTGGTCTACGGAACGCTACTGGCGCTGGTGTTGTACGCCGTTTGGTTGCTGGGGACGATGGGCAATATTCCACGCCCGGAATTTATCGGCATCGCACAGAAGGGCGGCAATATTGATGTGTTGGTGCAGGCGCTTAGCGGCGTACTGAATAGCCGTAGCCTGGATCTGCTGCTGGTGGTGTTCTCTAACTTTGCGGTCGCGAGCTCTTTCCTCGGCGTCACTCTGGGACTGTTTGACTATCTGGCGGATCTATTTGGTTTTGATGATTCTGCATCGGGCCGCTTTAAAACGGCATTGCTGACCTTTGTTCCGCCAATTATTGGTGGCCTGCTGTGGCCGAACGGTTTCCTGTACGCTATCGGCTATGCAGGACTGGCGGCGACCATCTGGGCGGCAATTGTACCGGCACTGCTGGCACGTGCGTCACGTAAGCGCTTTGGCAGCCCGAAGTTCCGCGTCTGGGGTGGCAAGCCGATGATTGCGCTGATTCTGGTATTTGGTGTCGGTAACGCGCTGGTGCATATTCTGTCGAGCTTTAATCTGTTGCCAGTGTATCAGTAAAACCGTTTGCCGGATGGCGGCTACGCCTTATCCGGCCTACAGATCTCGTAGGCCCGGTAAGGCGTAGCCGCCACCGGGCAAAAGTTACCCCAACAGTTCCTCTTTCACATCCATCGCCAGCCCAAACGAGTGCAGCCGTGCCTGGTGATCGAAGATCTGCCCGTTGACCATGATCTCATCCGCCTGGGTTTCACGCAGGATGGATTCCAGACTGTGACGCACTTTCGCTTTATCCCCCACCAACGACATGCTCAGCGCCTGCTGCACACCATACTGCTCAGACGCAGACCATAACTGATGCATATTCTCTACCGGCGGCGGCAGTTGCCCTGTCTCGCCACGGCGTAATTTTACGAACGCCTGCTGCATCGAGGTAAACAAGAACTCGGCATCACGGTTGCTGTCGGCGGCGATAATGTTGATGCACACCATGGCATAGGGCTTCTCAAGGCGTTCAGACGGCTTAAACTGGGTGCGGTAGAGATGCAGCGCCTGGAACAGCATATCTGGCGCAAAGTGAGAGGCAAACGCAAACGGCAGACCGAGCTGTGCGGCCAACTGAGCACCATACAGGCTGGAGCCGAGCAGCCACACCGGGATTTTTTCGCCGTAACCGGGGACCGGGCGCACGTGCGGATTAGGATCGCGGGCGTCGAACCAGTCGACCAGTTCGGTCACGTCGCGCGGGAAGTTATCGATATCGCTGCTCATATGGCGACGCAGCGCGCGCATTGTCGGCTGATCGCTGCCCGGCGCGCGACCTAGTCCTAAGTCGATCCGCCCCGGATAAAGCGTGTTGAGCGTACCGAACTGTTCGGCAATCACCAGTGGAGAATGGTTTGGCAACATGACGCCGCCGGAACCCAGGTGCAGGGTGGTCGTATTCGCCGCCAGATAGCCAATCAGCACCGACGTTGCCGCACTGGCAATACCGGTCATGTTGTGATGTTCTGCCAGCCAGTAGCGATGATAGCCACGCTTTTCTGCCAGCCGGGCGAGATCCAGAGAGTGCGAGAAAGCTTCTTTGGCGCAGGAGCCTTCGGGGATCGGTGCCAGGTCCAGCACCGAAAAGGGAATAGTGTTGTCTGTCATAACGGCTCACTTTGTCGACGGTGAATCATTTAATACTGCATTAAAATTTGATTACCGTTGTTAACAAAGTGAGCTTTTTTACGCCTGTAGCTCCAGACCGGCGAGACGCTTCCAGTAACCGTTGCAGTCGCTGTTAGCCGTCAGAGGCAGCGGCGATAAACCATTTTCGTTGGCACGGAAGGCGTCGAGCACGGAGAGCGTCTCTGTGCCAAGCGGCGACAAGCGTACGATATCGACTAACCCTTGCATGGAGTTCAGTTCATTTCCAAGGTTGTAGACGTACCCACTCATCGTCTGAATCCCGTTCAACACGAACACCTGCTGATTCTCCTGAGACAGTACATTGCGACCATTCGGATAGTGGATACAGCAGGTTTCACACTCATCTTTCGGACGGTCTTCCGAGCGGGCGGTAAAGCAGCGGGCTGAATAGGCCAGCGGCAAATGACCGTAGCTCAACACTTCCACTTCAAACTGCTGGCGAATGCCCAGTTCATCGCACTGGTTGAGCAGGTTCACTAGCCAGTCGCGTGAAAGCTCCACCGGCATACACCAACGCACCATCCCCTGTTTGAGCAGCAGGCGCAGCGTCACGGCGTTGTAGCAGTTGAGCGCATGCCCGGCGACAAACGGCAGTTTGCGTTCAGCGCACATGTTCACGACACCGAGATCGCTGGCTTCCAGCAGGAAGTCGCCATTTTCGACATAACGTTTCAGTTCGCCCAGTTCGGACGATGCCTGAACCAGCGCCAGCGTTGAAAGCACAATCTGCTTGCCGCTTCCGGCGAGCGATTTCGCCATATCCAGCCAGTCACCGACTTTGGTTGCGCGGCGCTTACTACAGACCGCCTCGCCGAGATAAATCACGTCGGCATTGCTGGTGGCGGCTTGCTGGTAAAACGCTTCCAGTGTCTCTTTCGGCCAGTAGTACAGCACCGGCCCTAATGAATATTTCATTGCTTTTCTCACTGCCATTTACGGTGATATGCGCCAAGCGTTGTTTGCGTGCCTTCGGACATCGAACCGAGTGTTTCCATCCAGGCGCGTTGCGGGACAAAGTTTTGTGGGTCAGCTTTACAGCGATCGATCGCCTGACGCCACACTTTCGCCACCTGGCTAACGTAGGCCGGGCTACGCTGACGGCCTTCGATTTTCACGGAGGCGATATTGGCGGCCAGCAGTTCCGGCAACAGCTCTAACGTGTTGAGACTGGTCGGTTCTTCCAGCGCATGATAGCGCTCGCCATCCACCAGATAACGGCCTTTGCACAGTGTTGGGTAACCGGCATTCTCACCGTCCTGATAGCGGTCAATCAGCACTTCATTCAGGCGGGATTCCAGGCCCTGCGGCGTTTGCTGCCAGCGTACAAATCGGGCAGGGGAACATGCGCCTACCGTGTTAGGCGACTCTCCTGTCAGATAAGAAGAGAGATAGCAACGACCTTCCGCCATGATGCACAGGCTGCCGAAAGCAAACACTTCCAGCGGTACAGGGGTTGAGCGCGCAAGTTGTTTGACCTGATGAATCGACAGTACGCGTGGGAGTACAACACGTGCGACGTCGAAATTACGATGATAAAAGTTCACCGCTTCCTCATTGGTCGCAGATGCCTGAACAGAGACATGGCGCTCAATATGGGGGTAACGTTCTGCGGCATACTCAAGCATGGCAAGATCAGCCAGAATCAGCGCATCCGCACCGAGTTGTGCCGCCATATCCACAGCACGCTGCCAGCGGGCGTAACCGTCCGGGTGTGCAAACGTGTTAATCGCGATGTGCAGCTTACGGCGATGTTGATGGACAAAACTCACCGCTTCCTGCAATTTTTTCTCGGTAAAGTTAAGGCCGGCGAAGTGGCGGGCGTTGGTGTCATCTTTCAGCCCGATATAAACGGCATCAGCGCCGTTCTCAATGGCCGCCTTAAGCGCCGGGAGATTTCCGGCAGGGCAGAGCAGCTCCATAATTTATCCTGAAGGTTGCGCCGCCTGGGACGCATAATTGTTAACGAACAGGGATTTTAGTTAACCTTGCTGCGACAATTTTTGATTTAAGGCAGTTAAAGTCGTATTGGTAACACCAATAACGGGGTAGCAATTTCACGCGGAATTGTTGATTTACGCCGCTACGTTGTTTATCTGATATGGCAAAATAGCAGGATTAATGAAACAGGGAGTAAAGCTCGTGTTGGAAAAACTGCGTTCACGCTTAGTACATGTTGGTCCTTCTCTGATGAGTGTACCGGTTAAACTGACGCCCTTTGCGTTAAAGCGCCAGGTTCTGGAACAGGTCCTGAGCTGGCAATTTCGCCAGGCGCTGGCAGATGGGGAGCTGGAGTTCCTCGAAGGCCGTTGGTTAAGTATTCATGTTCGTGATATTGATCTCAGATGGTATACCTCTGTTGAGAATGGCAAACTTATCGTTAGCCAGAATGCCGAGGCCGACGTGAGTTTTAGTGCCGACGCCAGTGATTTGTTGATGATCGCGGCACGTAAACAGGATCCGGATACGCTTTTCTTTCAGCGCCGCCTGGTGATCGAAGGTGATACCGAGTTAGGGCTGTATGTGAAAAACCTGATGGATGCAATCGAACTGGAGCAGATGCCAAAAGCGTTACGCGTTATGCTGATGCAACTGGCAGATTTTGTTGAGGCGGGCATGAAACACTCGCCGGAAACCAAACAGACATCGGTAGGTGAACCATGCTGATTCGAGTAGAAATTCCCATTGATGCCCCTGGTATTGATGCCCTGTTACGCCGCTCGTTCGAAAGCGATGCGGAAGCGAAACTGGTCCATGACCTGCGTGAAGATGGTTTTCTGACGCTGGGCCTGGTTGCCACTGACGATGAAGGTCAGGTGATTGGTTACGTTGCATTCAGTCCTGTCGATGTGCAGGGCGAGGATCTGCAATGGGTAGGGATGGCGCCGTTGGCGGTGGATGAAAACTACCGTGGACAGGGGCTGGCTCGTCAACTGGTCTACGAAGGACTGGATTCGCTTAATGAGTTCGGCTATGCCGCCGTCGTTACGTTAGGCGATGCGGCATTATACAGCCGCTTTGGCTTCGAACTGGCAGCGCATTACGATCTGCATTGCCGCTGGCCGGGAACAGAAAGCGCCTTCCAGGTGCACCGACTGGCAGAAGACGCGCTAAACGGCGTCACCGGTCTGGTGGAATACCACGACCATTTCAATCGTTTTTAAGCGATGGGGTTTGCAGGCTGGCTAACAACGCCTCAAACCCTTCCCCTTTCGCCACCAGACGCTCTTTCTGGGGTTTTGTCAGCTGCTTGACCCGATATTCCATGCGCAGAGCGAGAGAGCGATCGCCGACCTGTTTCGCAAAAACTAGCGTTAATTCCCCTTTTCCCCGTAACGCTTTCGCCCCTTTTCCACTTTGATGCTGTCGGTAACGGCGATCCACATCGGTGGTGATCCCGGTGTAGAGAGCGTTGTCTGCGGTGCGGATGAGATAAAGATACCAGGGTGTCATTGAATGATCATATGTTAATGTTCAGGCGCTCAGTATAAGAGAGAACAGAGATGGAAACACTGACTGCTATATCACGCTGGTTGGCGAAACAACACGTTGTGACCTGGTGTGTACACCATGACGGCGAACTGTGGTGCGCCAATGCCTTTTACCTGTTTGATGCTCAGAAAATGGCATTTTATGTGCTGACGGAGGAGAAAACCCGCCACGCCCGGATGTCCGGACCACAAGCGCCCGTCGCCGGGACGGTGAATGGTCAGCCTAAAACCGTCGCCCTGATCCGTGGCGTACAATTTAAAGGGGAAATCCGGCGTCTTGACGGTGAGGAAAGTGACTCCGCGCGCAGGCTCTACAACCGCCGCTTCCCCGTAGCCAGAGTACTGCCTGCACCGGTTTGGGAAATTCGCCTGGATGAAATCAAGTTCACTGACAACACAATGGGTTTTGGCAAAAAAATGCACTGGTTACGTGAGCAAGCCGGTGTTCTATAGTTAGAAGGCGTATTGATGCCAGAAACCAGGAGATGCGATGAGCCAGGTGTTAATCACGGGAGCGACAGGGCTGGTGGGCGGCCATCTACTGCGAATGTTGCTGAACGAACCGAAGATCCATTCAATCGCCGCGCCTACACGTCGTCCTCTCCCGGATACGCCAGGTATCTATAACCCGCACGATCCCCAACTCACCGATGCGCTGGCGCAGGTCACCGATCCGATTGATATCGTCTTTTGCTGTCTGGGAACGACCCGGCGCGAGGCGGGAAGTAAAGAAGCGTTTATCCATGCGGACTATACGCTGGTGGTGGACACCGCTCTGACGGGGAAACGTCTGGGGGCGCAACATATGTTGGTGGTGAGCGCGATAGGGGCAAATGCCCATTCGCCTTTTTTCTACAATCGGGTAAAGGGCGAGATGGAAGAGGCGCTGATGGCGCAAAACTGGCCAAGATTGACCATTGTGCGTCCGTCCATGCTGCTCGGCGAGAGATCGAAGCAACGCATGAATGAAACGATCTTTGCGCCGTTGTTTCGGCTGCTGCCAGGGAACTGGAAATCGATTGAAGCGCGTGATGTGGCAAGCGTGATGCTGGCACAAGCCCTGTCACCGGACCAACAAGGGGTGACTATTTTGAACTCTTCACAGCTTCGTGAAAGAGCGGCGTGAAGGTGTCGTAAACATGCCCGGTGAAGCGTCACCGGGCAATGGATGATGGCTACTTAATAAAAGTAAAGGCGGTAGTGACGCGTTTCACACCGCTGACGCGACTGGCCATATCCGCCGCTGCTTTCGCTTCACGGTCAGTCACCAGACCCATCAGGAAGACTTCTCCATTTTCAGTGGTCACTTTCACGTTAGACGATTTTACCTGGTCGCTGGTGAGCAACTGGGAGCGTACTTTGGTCGTAATCCAGGTGTCGTTAGAAGCTTCACTCAGGCTAATGGGCTGGCCCTGGCGGACCTCGTTAAACACCTCAGTCGTTCCTTCCACACCCATCGCAATTTGTTTTGCTCGTGAGGAAAGCTCAGCATTCGGCGTCTGGCCGACGAGCAGAACTTTACCCTGATACGCTGTTACGTTGATGCGTGCTTCTTTCTTGATTTGTGCGTCTTTAGACAGCGCACTGCTCACGCGTAACTCCAGGGTACTGTCGTCTACCTGGGTCCCTACGCTACGTGGGTCAGTGACGGCTTTTGTTCCAACGGCTGCAGTACCGACAACGGCAGCAGCGACGCAACCTTGCAACAGCAACGCAGAAATAAGGACTGCGAGCGGCGAAAGTGCCTTCATGTGTACTCCTTAATCATCCTGGTGAGGGAAAAGCGTGTTATCGATCAGATCGCACAAGCAGTTTACCGTCAGCATATGCATTTCCTGAATGCGCGCGCTATGGTGTGAAGGGATACGAATCTCAACATCCTGCGGCCCTAACAATCCGGCCAGTTCGCCCCCGTCATAACCGGTTAGCGCCACAATAGTCATGTCACGAGTGACGGCAGCTTCTACGGCTTTTACGATATCGCGGCTATTGCCACGCGTTGAAATTGCCAACAGGACATCTCCCGCGTGTCCCAGCGCGCGGACCTGTTTGGCATAGATTTCATCATGCAGACGATCGTTTGCAATCGCTGTTAAGACCACATTATCGGTATTAAGTGCAATGGCAGGTAAACTGGGCCGTTCTGTTTCAAAACGGTTGATCATGTTGGCAGCAAAATGCTGTGCGTTGGCAGCGGAGGTACCATTACCACAACAGAGAATTTTGTTGCCATTGAGCAGGGAGTGAACCAGCGTCATGGCGGCACGGGAGATAGCATCCGGGAGCGCTTCTGCCGCAGCAATTTGAGTTTGAATGCTTTCTGTAAAGCAAACTTTGATTCTTTCTAGCACGCTAATCCTTAAATCTTCAATTACGAGCGATCGTTAAACGCATCCTGAATCCACTCAACGTCGTTTCCGGTGAAGGCTAACACATCGAACCGGCAATCCACAGTATCAAAACTTCCGTTGTGGCGCGCGAGCCACACGCGGGCGGTCTGTAATAATTTGTGTTGTTTGCTCCGGGTCACACTGGCTGCCGCTCCACCGAACAAGGCGGAGCGGCGGTATCGGACTTCAACAAAAACCGTGGTATTGCCTTCACGCATGATCAGATCGATTTCGCCACCGTGCTCACGCACGTTGGCGGCAATAAAATGCAGTCCTTTGCGCTCCAGCCATTGACGCGCGGCGGCTTCCCACGCGTCTCCGGTCTGTTTATGCGTTAACTGGCGGGAACAACTTGTCCTTGCTGGTATTTGAGCCATGATAACTTCCTGTTAATCACACAATCCGGCGTGGCAGTTAATGTGCCGGTATTTCCGTTAAGCTCAAAACCTTGCATCTGGCGCATTTGCGAGAAATTGTTCGCCAGAGACCAGGCGTCAACGCCCATGGCATACATACGGGCGAGAGAGTAGTCATTACCCACAGCGCTGAGCGCTTGCTGCATCAACGGGGCATTATTGCCCGCCAGCATGGGAATTTCACTGTATTGCAGACCTTCCATTTCCAGACGGAAGTCTGGGCCTGCGGTACCTTGTGCGCTGCGTGAACTGGCGTACAGCGTCGCACCGCTCTGGCTACCGTTACGCATGGCGATCATCGGCTTAATAAAGGCGATTTCTTCTGGCGTTGCCAGAATATAGACCGCATCCACTCGGCCACCGCTGCCTGTGATTTGCGCGTCAGTCGGCGGGGCTGGAATCGTCAGATCGCCAATGGTAACGCCAGGTTGTGACGCGCTACTGGTGACAGGGCTTCCGCTCAGCGCGATACCTGCACCGCTGTTGACGCCCATTCGCAGCTCAGCGGTTGAGCCAAACTTCTGCTGCAACACGGTACCACCGCCCAATTTCTGCCACTCCTGAGCAAACGCGTTTGTCACTCGATCGCCAAGCCCGCTACGCGGAACCAGCAACAGGGGCGCTTGTTTCCCCTGTTCGCGAATGTGGCGCGCCGCATCGCGAGCTTCATCTTCCGGCGAAAGGGCAAAGTAACAAATATTGGCGTGATTCTGCACCGCTTCTGGCTGATTCAGCGCCAGCACATTCAGCGGCGTGTTGCTCTTCATCAGTTCTTCGACGTTATTTTTCAACAGCGGACCGACAACAATGCTGGCGCCATCTTGCTGAACCTGGGCCAGAACCTGGCTCAGCGGTTGGGAACTGGTGTCATAGACTTTCAGTTCCGCCGAAGGGTTCGCTGGGGCGCTTGCCGTTACCGGTTGAGCAGGTGCGGCTTGCACCGCGCTAACCGGTGCGTCGGGTTGCGTCTGTTGTTCGTTCGTCAGGTCGCTGACGGAGGCCTGAGAAGGGCTGGCAACGCCGTCGGTGACTTGCGGTTGACTCTCTGCTACGACAGGTTCCGCTGCGGGGGCGGGTGCTGCTGCCGGTTGCGAGGCTACCGGCTGAGTCCCCATATTTTTTGCCGCTTCAAAGCCTTTCTGGATAGTGCGACCAAAGACGGCAGCCTGGCCATTCAACGGCAGCAGAAGGGCGATTTTACTGGTGGAGGCGGGTTTAAAACTCTGAACGTTAGTCAGCTGTGTTGGCAACATTTTCGCCCCCGGGTTTTGCGGGTAGCGTTTTTGCCAGTCAACAATGCCAGCCTTCATCATGTTCGGATCGTTACGGTTATCAAACCAGACACGCTGCAGATCCAGCCATCCTTGCAGGACATTTTCATCCGCGTTGATGACCAGCGCCTGAGCTTGCTCCTGCGTCATGGACGAAAGCGCTTGCCAGGTAGCATCGATATTCTTCTGCTTGTCTTTAGCGGCCAGTAACGGCTCCTGAGCGATTAAGGCACGCAGCAAAGAGAGGGAAGGCTGTCCCTGGCTGGCATCAATTTGCGCCTGCCAGTAACGCGCCTGTTGATTTTGATCGAAATCAGCAGGGGTCAGCTTATCCAGCAACGCCTGCGCGCCAGCCACATCTTTTTGTGCCAGCTTGATTTCCACCGCCAGCAGAGACTGTTCACGGCGTTGATTATCGTTCAGATTTTGCGGCAACTGGTTAAACAATTCGACCGCCTGCTGACTTTTACCTTCCTTCAGCAGTGCACGAATGGCGAGTAATTGCCAGTTGGTCTTGCTATCATCTGAACTTTGCTGCATCTGTTGCAGATAAAAACCGGAATCAGCCTGTGCAGTGCCCTGCATATGGGCTGCACTCTGATCGGGCGCCTGGGTGCCACAACCGGCGAACATCAAGGCTGCCAGGATAACGGGCAGACAGCGCGCGGCTTTCAAACGACAAAATGTTGAGGGTACCATACTGTATCCAGTGATATTTTTTACGCAATGCTCAATATTAAATCGGCAATACGGACGACACAATGAAACAACACGAATCGGCGGATAATTCTCAAGGCCAGCTCTTTATTGTACCTACTCCTATCGGGAATTTGGCTGATATTACCCAACGAGCGCTCGAAGTTTTGCAAGCCGTTGATTTAATTGCTGCTGAAGATACTCGCCACACGGGTTTATTGTTACAACACTTTGCGATTAACGCTCGCCTGTTTGCGCTGCATGACCATAACGAGCAGCAAAAGGCCGAAACGCTGGTGGCGAAACTCAAAGAAGGGCAGAACATTGCGCTGGTTTCCGATGCGGGAACACCGCTCATCAATGATCCTGGCTACCACCTGGTGCGTACCTGCCGCGAAGCAGGGATCCGCGTGGTGCCTTTACCGGGGCCGTGCGCCGCGATTGCGGCCTTAAGTGCGGCCGGACTGCCGTCGGACCGTTTTTGCTACGAAGGATTTCTGCCAGCAAAATCCAAAGGGCGTCGCGATGCGATGAAAGCTATCGAAGCAGAACCGCGTACGCTGATTTTCTATGAATCCACCCACCGTTTATTAGACAGCCTGGAAGATATGGTCACCGTGTGGGGGGAGTCCCGCTATGTGGTACTGGCCCGTGAGCTGACAAAAACCTGGGAAACGATTCACGGCGCGCCGGTGGGTGAATTGCTTGCGTGGGTTAAAGAGGACGAAAACCGTCGCAAAGGTGAGATGGTCCTGATTGTCGAAGGGCATAAGGCGCAGGACGACGATCTTCCCGCCGATGCGCTACGCACGCTGGCATTATTACAGGCGGAACTGCCGCTGAAAAAGGCCGCCGCGTTGGCCGCCGAAATTCACGGCGTGAAAAAAAATGCGCTGTATAAGTATGCGCTGGAGCAGCAGGGAGAATAAGAGTGGGTGGATATCAGCCTCCTTTCGTTGTTACCCCATTGATACTCAATCAAGTGATTGAGATTGGTGAGCTTATGGGACACTGGGCGGCGATGGCGGGTAGAACATCCCCTCTTTTACGCAAAGAGAATCGCATTCGTACAATTCAAGCTTCTTTGGCGATTGAACATAATTCGTTGACGACAGAGCAGGTTACCGCTCTGATGGAAGGTAAGCGAATTCTGGCGCCGGCTAAAGATATACAGGAAGTCAGAAATGCCATTCTGGCCTATGAAAAAATGTCGGAGTGGAAAAGTGAACGGCTATCCGATCTCCTACTTGCCCACCGGGTCCTGATGCTAGGGCTGGTCGACAACCCCGGCCAATTGCGTTCCGGGAATGTCGGTGTCTACAGGGAAAATCATCTTATTCATATGGCCCCTCCTGCCTCACAAGTTCCGCGTTTGGTTGATGACTTGCTGGGTTGGTTAAAAACGACAGAACACCACCCGCTTATTGCAGGGGCTGTTTTCCACTATGAATTTGAATTTATTCATCCTTTTGCTGATGGTAATGGGCGAATGGGGCGGTTGTGGCAAACATTAATTCTCCGTGAGTGGCGTACCGAATTGGCATGGCTGCCGGTAGAAACACTGATTCATTACCAGCAGGATCGGTATTATCAGGTGTTAGGGCAGTGCGATCGGCAAAGTAGTTGTACGCCATTTATAGAATTTATTTTGGGCAATATCATCTCCGCGTTGAAAGAAGGATTAGGGCAAGCTCCGACGATGTCGGAAGAAATGTCGGAAGAAATGTCGGAAGAAATGCCGTTTGAGTTGGTGGAAATAGAAAGACGCATTCTACAGCTCTTATCGACTCAGCCTAAGTTAACCGCTAAAAATATTGCTGATGGATGCGAAATCTCATCCCGAACCGTTGAACGATATCTGAAAGCGTTGCAGCAAAAAGGAAAGTTGCAACGCGTTGGCGCGAAGAAAGGCGGGACGTGGCGAGTGTGCTGAAAGCTATCGGTCTGAATAACGCAAGCCTTCCAGTAAGCATGTCGTATTGTCATGCAGCCACAAAAACGAGGCCGGAATGGCCGTCGTCACGGCAGTGGTCAAGTATTTTTCACCGCTATAGCCTGAAGTGTATTTTGCAGTTGGTTTCGTTTCACGGTGAGTGCTGGTTTTCGTTTTTTAAGATAAACAGTGCTGCCCCAAAAGGGACAGCACTGCCGTACGAGGATCAGTAATGCTTCAGCATTCTGTCTATTGACTGTTCCAGCCAGTAACGCTGAGTACCGAAGTTAATGCGTAAGTAGTTTTCACCATCCTGTACATAATGGCTGCCATCCTCAATTACCACTCCCGCCTGCCGGGCAAAATGCTGAGTTAATTGCGTCGCACTGCGTTTATCGGCACTGACATCTATCCACGCCAGATATGAAGATTCTGGATTCATCATTTTCCAGTCAGGGAAATGTGATCTGATGGCATCCGTCAGGTATAACGCGTTGCTGCGTAGATAGCCATTTAACGCATCCAGCCACGGAAGTCCCTGTTGATAGGCGAAAATAATTCCCCAGACGCCAAAGATATTTGGAGAGGTAATCGAGTTTTTCTCCAGTTGCTGGCGAAAACGCTGCCGGAGTGTTGCATCCGGAATCATTGAGTAAGAGGTTTTCAACCCACCTAAGTTAAAGGCTTTGTTAGGTGACGTGAGGACAATCAGGTTATCTGGCGCTGCGCACCCCGATGTCAGGCAACTGACAAACTCCCCGTCAAGAATATGCTCAGCATGCACTTCATCGACGACCAGTATCACACCGTAGCGTATACACAGTTCTGAAACCTGACGAATTTCAGCGGCGCGCCATATCCGCCCTGACGGGTTATGCGGAGAGCAGAAGAACCACAGTTTCGGGTGATAGGTTTTGAGCTGGCTTTCAATGAGATCAAAATCCAATTGATAGCGATTGTCCTCTACACGCAGTGGATTAGCGAGGACGCGTACATCCTGTCGCTGCGCTGCCATTGCAAACGGATCGTAGACTGGCGTATTCATCATTACGTAATCACCAGGCTGGCAAAATGCCTGAACCGTGTAGTGCAATGTAGAAACGGTACCGTAGGTTAATGTTATCCATGATTTTTCAACACTGACGTGATGACGTTGCCGCTGGAAATTAATAACGGCATCGTAAAATTCGTCAAAGCACCATGTGTATCCGAAAGTCCCGTGCGTGACTATCCGCTGGAAACCCTCAATAACCTCAGGCGGTGAAGTGAAATCCATGTCGGCAATCCACAGTGGAATAAAGTCCGCAGGAACCTCCCCAAAGCGAGAACAGACAAAAGCGTGATCCCATTTCCGGCATTTATCGCTTTTTCGTTCGATGATTTTATCAAAATCAAACACAACAACCTCCTGTTAGATTAACGCTTCAATGCCTGTTTTTACGCTCTGGACTTGTGGTCCGATAATGACCTGCACGCTGTGCGCATCAAGGACAACCACTGACAATGCACCGGCATCCTTTAGTGTTTGCTGATCAATTTTGCTCATATCTTTCACTACCAGACGCAGGCGAGTAATGCAGTTGTCCAGCGAATCAATGTTCTCTTTCCCGCCAAGGGCGCGGAGAATCAGACCATGATCGTATTTCGATTTCCCTCGTGCTTTGGTGTTAGCTTCAACCGCTTGCGATGCCCCTTGTTGATCCTCCTCGCGTCCTGGTGTTTTGATATCGTGTTTGAGGATGTACCAACGGAAGACAAAGAAGTAGGTGGCAAACCATACAATCCCAACAGGGAAGACCAGGTACCATTTTGTTGACAAGCCCTGCATGACACCGAAGATCAGTAAATCAAGAATACCGCCGTCGGTGTTACCGATTGTGACGCCTAACAGCGCCATGACCATCAAGGCCAGGCCTGACATCACAATGTGGAAGACATACAACGCTGGGGCAATAAACAAGAACAAGAATTCGATAGGTTCAGAAATCCCCGTTACCACTGACACCAGCACGCCAGAAAGTAACAGACCTTTAATCACCGGGCGGTTTTCCGGGCGAGCAGTGCGATAAATGGCGTAAGCCACGGCAGGCAGGCCGAAAATGAACGTTGGCATAAACCCTTGTGACAGAAATGCCGTAACATGTGGGCTAAACGGTAAGCCCGCTTTAAGCTCCGCATAGAAGATATTCAGTGCCCCAGCGACCTCATGACCGTTAACAATCTCCATGCCACCCGCTGGGGTGAAACGCACCATCGCGAGCAGAATGTGGTGCAGGCCAAAGGGTTTGAGCAACAGTACACCCACGCCGTACAAGAATGGCCCAAAGACGCTGGTACCCTGAATGAGATGACCAATCCCTGCAATGCCAAGCGCGACGTACTCCCACAGAAGAGGAATAAACAGACCCACCAGCGAGAGCGTTAATGCAGTAATAATCGGGACAAAACGGATGCCGCTAAAAAATGCGAAAGCATCATGCAGCACGGTGTCCTGAAAACGCTCATGGAGAAAATAGGTAATTACACCAACCACAATACCGCCAAGTACCCCCATCTCAAGAGTCTGGATACCTAACACGATTGACTGACCCACTTGTTTCATTGCCGCAGGATCAGCAAGTTGGTGAGTAACGCTAAGATAGTAGTTAATGCTCATGTTCATCAGCATGTAACCCACAAAACCGGCAAAGGCGCCTACGGCTTTGTTACGTTTGGCGAGACCCATAGGGATAGCCATGGCAAACATGATAGGAAGATAGCTGAAGGCGAACCCACCAACCATAGCAATAAAGCCGAAGGTTAATTGGGTGAGCTCTCCTCCCAAAAAAGGGAAACTTTTAATTGTTGAAGGACTGGTGACTGAGCTACCAATGCCCAGTAATAAACCCATAAATGCAAGGAGGGATACTGGGAACATAAATGTTTTTCCCAGACTCTGAAAAAACTCCCACGCCTTCGATTTAAACGACTTTACCTGCGTCATGTAGGGACTCCTCGGAATCGATAATATTAATTGAAGGTCCGCCTTGTATTAAGAACGCACCTTCATATTTGAGAGGTTTAGAATTATTTTTTTATGTCGTGATTCTGGTACCTGATATTTTTCAGGCTTCAGCAGTGAGCAGCAGGCGGTTAGCCGAGCCGCAGACATTAACTTTGCTTCTCACCACGTCTTTCATGGCATCCATACCGACGCGCATGTAGTAGCGCGGGTCGTTACCCTGCGGATTTTCAGCAAACCATGCTTTGACAGCGTCGGCGAAGGCGATTTTCAGCTCTGTCGCGACATTGACTTTACATACCCCCAGTTCGATAGCGCGGCGCACATACTCGTCTGGAACATCGCTTGCGCCGTGAAGAACCAACGGCACATTAACCACTTCGCGTATTTCCGCCAGGCGCTGAAAATCAATTTTGGGGCGTTTGGTGTAGAGCCCGTGTGCAGTACCAATTGCAACGGCAAGGCTGTCGACACCGGTCTGCTCAACAAAACGCTTCGCTTCGTGTGGATCGGTCAGGAAGGCGCTTTCTGCATCAACGCTCATGTCATCTTCTACACCACCCAGACGTCCCAGTTCTGCCTCCACGCTGCAGTCACGCGCGTGGCAAAAATCGACAACCGATTTCACCAGTTTCACGTTTTCCTCGAACGGGAAGTGGCTGCCGTCGATCATGGCGCTACGAACGCCTGCATTCACTTTACGGCGGATGTCGTCCAGCGATTCATGGTGATCAAGATGCAGCGCCAGCGGCATGTCATAGGTCGTGGAATAGGCGTTGCACAGCGCGTAAATCTCTTCCAGTGCGATATGTTTGAAGGTGCCCGGCGTCCCGGCAAGGATCACCGGCGATCGCATTTCAGTGCAGACCTCGAGGATCGCCTGGATCGTTTCGGCGTTATGGATGTTGAAGGCGGGAACCGCATAACCTTTTGCCTGGGCATCCTGAAGAAGATATTTGGTGGAAATAATGCTCATCGCGGGATCCTCTTACGCATTCCAGGGGTGAATAACGACGCCTTGCACAACACGATTTACCGTGCCGCTGGCGGAAGGTGTATCTGGGGTATTACCGACGCTGATGGATTGCGTCAGGGCAAACACTTGCGCGTACATCAGGAAGCAAAATGCCTGCTCCATATCGATAAATGGGCGCGAAGGGGGCAGCAGGATATGTGGACCTGCCTCGATGATGGCGTCGCTTTCAGCCGCAATCGCCATGACGCGCATTGCCTGCTGGTCGCGACGTAATTCAGCCAACAGATCAAGATCGTACTGGCGTGTGTATGGATGGCTGGAGACAAACACCACAACCAGTGTTTCGTCATCGACCAGCGATTTTGGACCGTGGCGGAAACCGGTAGGGGAGTCGTAGAACGCAACCAGTTTACCCGCCGTCAGTTCCAGCACTTTCAATGCCGATTCGCGCGCAGCACCCTGTAGTCCACCGCTACCGAGATAAACGATGCGTTTCCATGGCGCATTGCCGAACACGCCGTGACTGAAATCGCCGAGGGAAGTGAGGATCGCATGGCAACGATCGGCCACATCACGAAACGTTTGGCTGTTAATAGCTTCAGGGGCGAAAACAGCCAGGCAACTGGCCATCATGGTGGTGATGCTGCTGGTCATTGCAAACCCACGATCGTGGGTTTCTGCAGGCATCAGCAGAGCGAAGGCGTTATCGCTTTCGGCGGAATTTCGATACAAGCTTCCGGCTTCATTGCAGGTGATGGAAAGGTGGTAGCACTCGGGGATGAATTGATTTGCCAGTTCAACGGCGGCAACGCTCTCCGGACTGTTGCCAGAGCGGGCGAAAGAAACCAGCAACAGAGGGTGTGCAGGATTCAGGTAATCCATCGGATTGGTAACCAAATCAGTAGTCGGTACGGAGCTGATGTTTTTTCCGGTATGACTGGCGAGCCAGGGAGCGATGATGTCGCCGATAAAAGCCGAGGTGCCTGCACCGGTCAATATGATCCGCAGATCATCCTTACGCAACAGCGGCGTAAGAAAATCGTCGATAGCGGCTCGAAGAGTGTCGATGTTCTTGAGCGAGCGGATCCAGCTTGCGGGTTGCTGGCGGATCTCTTCTTCAGTCCAGGTGCCGGTTGCGGCGGTGGCGGAAGTATAGGTTTCGGGCATAACTCAATCCTTAGTCGTGTGAATTCCACATCAGACGCTGGTCAAAAGACCATGGCCTTTCGTTTCATTTCACTTGTTCACATGGTCAATTGAATGAAATCTATAAGAAAGAAATCGAAACTTCAATGAAAGAAAAAGGAATAAAACGAAAATTGTGATCAATGAAATGAAAGTGAAATCTATCTCATTGAAATTTAATCTATTGAATTTGGACTCTGGACCCAGATAAAGTTGATTAAACGAAAGGAAAAGAAAGAAAAGGCCTTTCGGGTAAACACCGAAGGCCTGTGTGAGACAACGTATCAGGGCTAAAGAGAGTGGGGGTGACCCTGAATCCAGATCTGCTGAAGATGGAGCCCACTATCGAGGGCGATAATGTTGGCGCACTTGCCTGCTCTTAACGATCCGAGTTGGCGCTCTATGCCGAGTAATCGGGCCGGGTGAAGCGAGGCCATGTGGATGGCATCTTCTGGCGAGACAGCTGTGTGTTCAACGATATTACGTACCGCCGCATCAAGTGAGAGTGTGCTGCCAGCGAGTCCGCCTGCGGCGGTTCGCACAATGCCATCACGCATCTCTACTTGCTCGCCACACAGCGAGTAACGCCCATCAGGCATCCCTGCGGCTTGCATTGCATCGGTAATCAGTACCACCCGTTCTTTTGCACAGCAGCAGCAAACTTGCATAGCGCCCGGGTGGACATGATGTCCGTCTGCAATAAGTTCCAGCCAGGCACGCGAATCAATGAGTCCGGCGCCGGCCATCCCAGGTTCACGATGATGCAGTCCGGTCATACCGTTAAAGCAGTGCACTAACCCATCGGCCCCCGCATCAAATGCCTCACGCGTTTGCTCATAGGTGGCTGCGCTGTGTCCAAGCATTACCCGAATGCCTTGTTGCCTGAGATGCTGAATAGCCGCCAGCGCCCCCGGCTTCTCCGGGGCCAGCGCCACCACGCGTAACGTGTGTTGCGAGACAGAAATCAGTGCGTCCAGCTCGGCGATATTCAGTTCGCGAAACAGCTCAGGCGGATGCGCGCCCTTGTTCTGCGGCGTGAAATACGGACCTTCCAGATAGCTACCCAACACCTGCGCGCCAGGTCCTCCGTTTTGGCAACGCTGTGCGATACGCGCCAGCGTGTTGTGGATAGCACTCAACGGAGCCGTAACGGTCGTGGGCAACCAGCCGCCCACGCCTTCACGTGCCTTATACAGCGCCAGTTTGTCGAGCGTATCGGGTGCCTCATCCATAACATCGATACCTGCACCACCATGAACATGAGTATCAATGTACGAAGGGCAGAGTAATTCCGCATCGCGCTGACTGATTCCCGTAGGAATAGGTTCAATGGCGGTGATAACGCCGTTATCGACCCTTAGCTGATAATCATCGAGCCAGCCCTCTTCAGTGAGCAGGCGTCTTGCGCGCAGTAGCATGGCCATATTTTTCCTAATCCTCTGTCTGTGACGGGATGCTATTCCTGACAGGCTGCATGGTACTGTCGCAGGATGTCCTGGATATGGTCGATGATGAGGTCTCGTGGCGCAGCCTTGAGAACCCCCTCGCGGACTTTGACGTACTGCAGCGGTAAATATTGGCTAATGAGCGGCAGTGGAATCGGTTCGTCAGCCAGGTTGCGCACCAGACGGGCAAAAGCGTCATCAATGTGTTGATCCGGCCAGTAATAGCGGATGCGGTCGGAATAGCTGTAACCGCGAGCAAACCGACGCGCATTGCGATCGCCGTGGTAGTGGCTTTGCCAGTACTCAGGGCGGTCAATCATCACGCTCTCAAGGACCTGACGTAGTCCGGAACCTGCTTTTGCAGGGAGTAATTCTTCTTCAATGGCCGCCAGCGAGAAAAGAGCCTCGCGCAAAGCGAAGGTGAGAGCCGGTCCTACTTTTAGGATCGCGAAATGATCTTTCACCAGTTGGCGCAACGACTGAGGTGTTTGATAGTCCGTTGAATGTGCTTCAAAGATCAGCGTGTCGTACGCTTCTACCATCGTGCTGAGTGCTTCTGCTTTTTGCGGCTGGTAGTCAATAACATGCGTGTGATCGAACTCGACGCCGGGTTGTACCACCAGTCCAATGATGCGGGGCCAGATGGAATTTAACCCTTGCTTTTCAAATGCGTGTCGATGGGCTTCCAGTGTCGCGCGTGCCGCATCTGGTGTCGTGATTTCAAGTTCGGTGAGTGTCTCATGAGCGCCGCCGGGGACGGGGACTTCGGTTCCGATGACATAAACCAGATCGGCTTCGCCAAAATGTTCGCAGCAGGTTTCTTCCGCGATCCTCGCGAGGCGAGCGGCGCGCTCTGCGACAATCTCGTCAGTCAACGGAACAGGATCGTTGGCACAGGACATACTGCAATCAAGGTGGATCTTTTTGAATCCTGCGGCAACATAGCTTTTGATCAGCACGTCTGCATTATCCATGGCCTGATCGGCGGGGAGATTTTGCCAGCGGTTTGGGCCGAGATGATCGCCTCCCAGAATGAGCTGCGACTGGGGGAAGCCAAGTGAGTCGGCAAGACTGCAAATAAAACCTCGAAAATCGGCGGGCGTCATACCGGTGTAGCCACCGAACTGATCAACCTGGTTCGACGTTGCCTCTACCAGCAACGGAGCCTGGTGTTCGTGGGCATAGCGTATTGCGGCTTCAAGCACCAGTGGATGTGCGGAACAAACGGCATAAATCCCGTTTGTTTTTCCCCGTTTATGCTGTTCCACCATTTCTGTCAGATGTTTCACTTCCCTCTCCCGGTCAGATATCTATGACATTAATCTTTCGTTTTGTTTCGATTGATACTGCTTTATGGTGTCGTAAAAATAAAACGAAAGATACTGGTTTTTCGATCTGTTTCACAAAAGAAACATAATGAAAGGTTTCAGTGGTGCGTTGACGGGGGCATGACAGGCTTATGGGACTTGCATTCCGCTAAAGGAAAGGCGTTAATAAGAAAAACGAAATGAAACGAAAGATTTACTAAAGGATTTTTTATGAGTAATACCGACGCTTCTGCAGATAAGCGGGTAACGGGTACCAGCGAAAGGCGTGAGCAGATTATTCAGCGGTTGCGACAGCAGGGAAGTGTGCAGGTAAACGATCTTTCAGCATTGTTCGGGGTTTCCACGGTTACAATCCGCAACGATCTGGCGTTTCTGGAAAAACAGGGCATTGCCGTTCGAGCATACGGCGGTGCGCTGATTTGCGATAGCAATATGCCGGCCGCGGAACCTTCTGTTGAAGATAAAAGTTCGCTTAATACGGCGGTGAAACGCAGTATTGCCCGAGCGGCCGCGGAACTGATCAAACCCGGGCATCGCGTGATCCTTGACTCCGGTACTACCACCTGTGAAATTGCCCGCATGCTACGCCAGCATACCGATGTGATTGCGATGACCAACGGTATGAACGTTGCCAATGCGTTACTCGAAGCGGAAGGGGTTGAACTGCTGATGACGGGCGGGCATTTGCGTCGCCAGTCGCAGTCGTTTTACGGCGATCAGGCGGAACAGTCATTGCAAAATTACCACTTTGATATGCTGTTTCTCGGCGTCGATGCGATCGATTTAGATCGCGGCGTCAGCACGCACAACGAAGATGAGGCCAGACTTAATCGCCGAATGAGTGAAGTGGCGGAACGGATTATCGTCGTCACAGACTCCAGCAAATTTAACCGCTCCAGCCTGCACAAAATTATTGATATGCAGCGTATTGATATGATTATTGTTGATGAAGGCATTCCCGTTGAGTGTCTGGAAGCATTACGGAAAATGGGTATTGATGTGATTCTGGTCGAGAATTAAAGCTCCCTCTTGCACTGAAAGAGACCTTCCGGGGCGTATTTGACAATATTTATCGTGCCTCGCGCAATATTGCGGCCACGCTGGCCGTCGGGATGCACAGTGCGGGGTGACAAGGGCACGCAAACCCTCTATACTTCGCGCCGAAGCTGACCAGACAGTCGCCGCTTCGTCGTCGTCCCTTTCGGGGGAGACGGGCGGAGGGGAGGAAAGTCCGGGCTCCATAGGGCAGGGTGCCAGGTAACGCCTGGGGGGGAAACCCACGACCAGTGCAACAGAGAGCAAACCGCCGATGGCCCACGCAAGTGGGATCAGGTAAGGGTGAAAGGGTGCGGTAAGAGCGCACCGCGCGGCTGGTAACAGTCCGTGGCACGGTAAACTCCACCCGGAGCAAGGCCAAATAGGGGTTCATAAGGTACGGCCCGTACTGAACCCGGGTAGGCTGCTTGAGCCAGTGAGCGATTGCTGGCCTAGATGAATGACTGTCCAACGACAGAACCCGGCTTATCGGTCAGTTTCACCTAATTATGTAAAAACCCGCTTCGGCGGGTTTTTACTTTTATGGGGCAGGGAAGATGAATGACTGTCCACGACGCTGTACCCAAAAGAACGCGGCTTATCGGTCAGTTTCACCTAATTAAGTAAAAACCCGCTTCGGCGGGTTTTTACTTTTACGGGACAGGGAAGATGAATGACTGTCCACGACGCTATACTCAAAAGAAAGCGGCTTATCGGTCCGTTTCACCTATTAAAAAACCCCGCTTCGGCGGGGTTTTTGCTTTTCAGGGGATGGTGTAGAAATCAAATTACATCTTCGGAATACACTATTTCAGCATTAGGATGTATTTTCACCAGCGATGCAGGTAGGGATGTCGTCACGTTACTTTTAAGTAACTTGTCAAAGATCTCCTTTTTATGCTCGCCAGTCACCATCAAAATGACTTTTTTGGCTGACATAATTTCCTGCAATCCTAATGAGATACCAAATTCAATATTATTCTTACCTGATACCATCGGATGCGCTTTTGAAGCCGAGTGCAGCGTAACTTTACTGACGTTCACTGGCAAGCCGTCGTTAGGTTCGATAAAACCAATATGCCCGTTCATACCCAGACCAATAATGCACAGGTCAGGATTTTTCATGGAGTCCATGACTTCCTGAATACGTTCAACTTCGGTTTCCGGTAATTCACCGCCATCGAACGCGATGTAATTTTCGGGTTGAATACCCCATGGCTTAACAACATGTTCAGTTAAATAGTGTTCACACGAGTCTTTATCCGAATTACTGAGACCCACCCATTCATCTAACTTAATGATTTTTGCGTTGCTGGCAGGACTGGACAGCATTGACGGTACCATATCAAATGCTTTAGTCGGTGTTCCACCTGAAGCAAGAATAAATGAAGCGTCTTCTTTTCTCGCGATAGTGTCGGCAATCTGTTGCGCTACATGGGCCGCAACATCTTCCTGGGTCGTTAATTTAACCAATTGCATCAGTTAACCTCTTTTCATATTTCGTGTAAATTCAAGAATGCCTGAATCAGTGATTGAGACGGTATATTCAAATACGCCATTCTCATTTGAACCGATGCGAATAACGCTCATCATGGGAGTGGGTTCATTCACCTCAAAAATTTTGCACTGCTCTTCATTGAGAATAATGGGCGTGAGCTTTTCTTTAATGCTCATTTCGCCGCTCTTGCCGATATCATCAAGGGCCCGGTACAAGCCAACCTGTTCAACATGTTCAATATTAAGCAAGTTAAATGTTGATTGCAGAAGATAGGTATCTTCAAGCACAGCCAGAGCGTCGTTGACATAACGACGACGGGATATGACTGCAAAACATTCATCTGCGGCAACACCAAAAATATTTGCGACAAACGCAGACGTTAGAAAATCAACTTTCTCAATAATGGTTTTATGTTTCAGCCCTTTTTTATCGACATCCTGAGTAAAGCTCAACTCAGGTTCGACTTCCTCACGGAGCATCGGAATGGTCACAATATTACCAATGCCCTGTTTCGAGACGAGGTAGCCACGTTCAATCAGGTAGGCAATAGCGCTACGTATGGTTGAGCGGCTGCATTGATATTTTTCTTTTAGCATCAATTCTGACGTTAATTTATCACCTTCCTGTAAACCGCGAATCTCTTCTAAAATCAGTTCAGAAATCTGCAGATACTTCGGCAATAAATGTTTAGATTCCATCGTCTTCTTCCTCAAAGGATATCTGCGTATCTTCTATAACAAACGCAGATATTGATTCTTTCCCCTGCTCTAACACTATTTCAACAAGCTCAGGCATGGTACCGACGTCATCTCGAGCCTCGATAGCGGCCACCACCATATTGAAATTTGTACCGGTTAGAACCTCAATGTCATAACCTTTTAGTTTTAACTCTACTGACTTATTAAAAGGGGTACCACCCTTCATGTCAGTGAGGACTAAAAATGCAGAGTTCGGTTCCTGAGATGTCACCAGACATTCCAGTTGATCCCTGAACACGGCGGAAGACATATCGTAGGCATAGGGAACGGCATAAAAATTGTCTATATCACCCAATACGCCTTTAATCAGACTCTGTAGCCCTTGAGAGAATTCTCCGTGGCCGCTAATGATCACCACAACGTTCATTACACAATCCCCACTGCTGCGCCAAGAATTGAAAGTGCAGTGATGGCGCCAATCATGACCAGCGGTTTGATTTTTTTCACCTTAACGGCATAGAACACAGCGATGGCGACCAGTGCAGGCAGTAAGTTAGGCATCACTGCGTCGAGCAGATCGCTTTGCAGCTTAACCACCATGTCTCCGGCATCGAGCGTTAGCGGTGTCGATATCGATATATAGGAGGCCATCAGACCGCCTATTACTGTCATCCCAAGAATGGTGGCGGTGCGTGAAAGCTGTGCAGAAACCGTCTTGATGTTGGCAAAGGCCTTTGTGCCATTTCTGTAGGCAAAGTGCATCAGGCCAAAACGGATCGAAAACTGAATCACGAAGAAGCTGATCAGATAAAAGAACGGCGCGAACACATTACCGTGGCTTGCCAGACTCGCGGCAATACCGGCAATGATGGGGATCGCCGTCGCCCACAGTAACGAGTCGCCTAAACCTGCCATTGGCGCCATTGCGCTGATTTTAATGCTACGGATAACGTCAGGCGCCGCTTTCTTACGTTCGGCGGCCAACGCCAGGCCAAAAGCAAATGTGGGCACAAAGGTGTTGGTGTTGAAAAACTCACTGTGCAAATTCAACGACTTTTTAAGATCGTCAGGATTGGTGTGGATCTTCTTCAATGCGGGCAGCATTGAGTAAATGACACCGCCTGCCTGCATACGCTCGTAGTTAAAACTGGTATTCAACAGCATTGAGCGCCAGCACACCTTATTTAAGTCTGCTTTGGTTAACTCAGGCGCTTCAGTTTGGTCGATAAAATCGCTCATCTTAGATCCCTTCCTCTTCGGCTTCTGGTGCCGTTTTAGTCATAGTCTGCTGACGATGTTGATTAGAAAAGAAATCGTAAGCGGCGAAACAACCCCCAAAGATAGCCAGTGCAAGGATCGGCATCTTCAGGTAACTCACTGCGGCGAAACCGGCAATCAGGAACAGGATATGCTGGCGTTGCCACATCATTTTAAGCAGCATGGCGAAACCAACGGCAGGCAGGATCCCGCCAGCGACGCTCAGACCGTGGATGACAAACTCAGGTAACGATTTGATGAAACCGGAAGCTTGTTCGGCGCCAAAGTAAATCGGAATAAAAGCGACAACAAAATACAAGATGAAGGCGAGGCTAAGACCCGTCCATTGAGTACGGGCAAAACCAGAGAAATTCATGGTTTCGATATAGCGATCGTTTTTATGCATGTACACCGCAAGGAAAGTACAAAATGCGGTCATGATCGCCTGCATCAGGATGGCGAATGGCACCGCCAGCGCAACAGATACCTTTGGATCGAGCCCGCTCACAATCGTGAACGTTACGCCGATAACGGTACCGATCACCATGTTAGGGGGTTGGGCGCCGCCAAATGCCGCAGTCTGACCCAGAAAGACCAATTCCAGAATCGCACCGACCATCAAACCTGTTTTGACGTCACCCAGCACCAGGCCAACCAAAAAGCCAACAACCACCGGGCGATAGGTTTGAAACTGCTCAGCAAACGAATCTGCACCGGTAAATGCGGCAACAAGCGCAATGAGCAAAACTGTTGTTAATTCCATGAAATTTAACCTTTGTAGACTTGTTTGCTGTCATTAGGCGTCAGCGCGTAGTACACAGTAATTCCCTTGCTGACCAACGTGTCCAGGGCGGCTTTCTCTTCAGAGCTTACGTGATAGGACTTGTAAACTTTAATGTCGTGCTCGGCGGACCAGGCGCGATTCCCCAGGTTGATCTCTTTGATCGGCACGCCGTTTTCAACAAGCTTTAATGCATCCAGCGGGTTGTCCGTCATCAGCAGAATGTGTTGTTTCTGCGAGGCCTGGTGAATGACATCGATCGTTTTTTGGACTGAAAAATAGCGAACCCCAACTCCCTCTGGCGCGGCAATGGATATCAACTGTTTCCTCAATTCATCTCCGGCTACAGCGTCATTGCAGATAACAACCAGATTTGACTGTGTATGCGGAATCCATCCCGTCGCAACCTGACCGTGAATGTAGCGGTCATCTAAGCGGGTGTGCACGATATTCACCATGGTTCATTCTCCAGACCGTTGAGTGATTATTTGTCCGGATGTCCGGACAAGTGCAATTATCAACCATAACCCAGAGTAAAAATGAGAACGTGGTCAAAAAAGAGAACAAAATGAAAAACCATTTCAGACCAGGATGGAGATCGCTGAAAAATTCAGTGGTGAGGTGTGGAGGGGCTGATAGCACATGAACACAGTGAATTGTGCTGCTCAGGGGACCTTGTCTGGCCTTCTTTGTGGCGTAAAGGCAACGGATAATCGGCGAGAATTTCCGATCATTTTGCGGTTTTGTGGTGAAAGAAATGAGTCAGGGGGAGGGACGTGCTTACCTTTGGAAGCCAGCACTGCGTCCGATAAACGTTTTATTAGCGGGTAATGTACTCGTTGCTTGCATGAATTTAGCGCTCCTGGAGTGCAATAAACGGGAAGGACAGGGTAATAAATCGGCATATTTGAAATAACGTGGGCAGTATTCATCTGGAGAGATTTCTTGTTTTGTGACGATTAACACAAAACGCTACCACCGAGGATTTTTGCCAGACAAAAGAAATGCTGATGATCAAAATCACAAAATTACGCGCTGCAAAAACTAACAAATAAAGTGTTAAAATATTGTTTAAAATGATAATAAAAAGAGCGAAATAGTTTAGTAAATGATAAATATAATATTTATTCACACACAAACAAGGTAGAAAAATGTGATGTGCCACAATTTTTAACGGCAATCTTGTCCTGCTTATACAGATAGTTGATAAATTACTTTATAAATTTAAATGTAAATTTGCGTGATAATTACGCCGTAATTGCTTGAATTATCGTCTGTGTGGGCTTTTTAAAATAACCTCTAAAACGCAGATGTTATCGCCATAAAATATCGTTATCCCCTGTGTTTTTTCTTGATAAAAGCCCATCAAAAGTCTCTGGTGAAATGCATATGACTATGATTTATAAGTGTTTATTTTGAAAATCATAGGTCTGGCAAATGTAAGGTAAGGTAATTTGTGAGTGGTCGCACATAACCACATAACTTTTATTTGGTACACTTCCTGCCGTCAATAAAGTAATTAGTGTAGGCCGATATGAATACTATTCTTCTCCCTAAAACACAGCACTTAGTGGTCTTTCAGGAAGTCATTAGAAGCGGTTCTATCGGCTCGGCTGCAAAAGAATTAGGATTAACTCAGCCAGCGGTCAGCAAAATTGTTAGTGATGTTGAAGCCTATTTTGGTGTTGAGTTAGTTGTTCGTAAAAATACGGGGGTGACGTTGACGAGTGCGGGTCAGGTATTGTTATCCTGGTCCGAAACAATCACCCGCGAAATGAAAAAAATGGTGAGTGAGATGAACAGCATGACCTGCAATACGGTCGTCGACGTCTCGTTTGGTTTTCCTTCGCTAATTGGCTTTACGTTCATGTCAGACATGATTCACAAGTTTAAAGAGGTGTTTCCGAAAGCGCAGGTTTCGATGTACGAAGCGCAGCTTTCCTCTTTTCTACCTGCGATTCGTGATGGCCGACTGGATTTCGCTATCGGTACGCTGAGCGATGAGATGAAACTGCAAGATCTGCATGTGGAGCCGCTCTTTGAATCCGAGTTTGTGTTAGTTGCCAGCAAGTCCCGAACATGCACCGGCATCACTACGCTGGAATCGTTAAAGAACGAACAGTGGGTGTTGCCACAAACGAATATGGGCTACTACAGCGAACTCCTCACCACGTTACAAAGAAATGGCATCAACAGTGAAAACATCGTTAAAACAGATTCTGTTGTCACCATTTATAATCTTGTTCTCAATGCTGATTTTCTGACAGTCATTCCTTGCGATATGACCACACCTTTTGGTTCAAATCAGTTTATTACTATTCCAGTTGAGGAGACTTTACCGGTTGCGCGATATGCCGCGGTATGGTCTAAGAATTATCGAATTAAAAAGGCAGCATCGGTTTTGGTTGAATTAGCCAAAGAATATTCATCATATAATGGTTGCAGACGAAAGCAATTAATCGAAATTAACTGAATTTAGTTTTAATACGCAATTGACGCCATGTGTCTAAATATCAGGCAGTGGTAACAGCTATTCATATTAGTTTAATACCCAGGTAAGAGGTTTTCATGCACATTACATACGATCTCCCGGTTGCTATTGAAGATGTCATCGAAGCGAAAAAAAGACTTGCGGGCAAAATCTATAAAACGGGGATGCCTCGCTCCAATTATTTGAGTGAACGTTGCAAAGGTGAAATATTCCTGAAGTTTGAAAATATGCAACGTACCGGCTCATTTAAAATCCGTGGCGCATTTAATAAACTCAGCTCTTTAACGGAAGCTGAAAGACGCAAAGGTGTCGTGGCCTGTTCAGCGGGTAACCACGCGCAAGGGGTTTCTCTCTCCTGCGCCATGCTCGGTATTGACGGCAAGGTTGTCATGCCTAAGGGCGCGCCGAAGTCTAAAGTCGCAGCCACCTGTGACTATTCTGCAGAAGTGATCCTGCACGGCGACAACTTCAACGACACGATTGCCAAAGTCAGTGAAATTGTTGAAACCGAAGGGCGTATTTTTATTCCACCTTATGATGATCCGAAAGTGATTGCCGGTCAGGGTACAATTGGCCTGGAAATCATGGAAGATTTATATGATGTCGATAACGTGATTGTGCCAATCGGCGGCGGCGGCTTAATTGCAGGTATTGCGATTGCAATTAAATCCATCAACCCGACCATTAAAATTATCGGCGTACAGTCTGAAAACGTACACGGTATGGCGGCATCTTACCATGCCGGTGAAATAACCACGCATCGAACGACCGGCACCCTGGCGGATGGTTGTGATGTCTCTCGCCCGGGTAATTTGACCTATGAAATTGTTCGTGAATTAGTTGACGACATCGTACTGGTCAGCGAGGACGAAATTCGCAGCAGTATGATTGCGTTAATACAGCGTAATAAAGTTGTCACCGAAGGCGCTGGTGCTCTGGCTTGTGCAGCATTATTAAGCGGGAAATTAGATAGCTATATCCAGAACAGAAAAACAGTCTGCATTATTTCTGGCGGTAATATCGATCTTTCTCGTGTATCTCAAATTACTGGTTTAGTTGACGCTTAATATTTCGTTGAGGATAGGATATGAGTACTACTGATAGCATTGTATCCAGCCAGACAAAACAGTCGTCCTGGCGCAAATCGGACACCACCTGGACACTGGGTTTATTTGGTACAGCCATCGGCGCAGGGGTATTGTTCTTCCCTATCCGCGCAGGTTTTGGCGGACTGATCCCCATTTTGTTGATGCTGGTGTTAGCATACCCCATCGCGTTCTATTGCCACCGCGCACTGGCACGCCTGTGTCTTTCCGGTTCTAATCCATCCGGGAACATTACAGAAACGGTTGAAGAGCATTTTGGTAAAACAGGTGGCGTGGTTATCACGTTCCTCTACTTCTTTGCGATTTGTCCACTGCTGTGGATTTATGGTGTCACCATCACCAACACCTTTATGACTTTCTGGGAAAACCAGTTGCAGATGCCAGCGCTTAACCGTGGCTTCGTGGCACTGTTCCTGCTGCTGCTGATGGCATTCGTCATCTGGTTCGGTAAAGATCTGATGGTTAAAGTGATGAGCTACCTGGTATGGCCGTTCATTGCCAGCCTGGTGCTGATCTCCATGTCGTTGATCCCTTACTGGAACTCTGCAGTCATTGATCAGGTGGATCTCAGTAATATCGCGTTGACCGGGCATGACGGTATCCTGGTTACCGTATGGCTGGGTATTTCCATCATGGTGTTCTCTTTCAACTTCTCGCCGATTGTCTCTTCTTTCGTGGTCTCTAAACGCGAAGAGTATGAGAAAGACTTTGGTCGTGAGTTCACTGAGCAGAAATGTTCCAAGATCATCTCCCGCGCCAGTATGTTGATGGTTGCCGTGGTGATGTTCTTCGCCTTCAGCTGCCTGTTCACGCTCTCTCCGGCAAACATGGCGGAAGCCAAAGCGCAGAACATTCCGGTGCTTTCTTACCTGGCAAACCACTTTGCTTCACTGTCCGGCACGAAATCGACTTTCGCGACGGTTCTGGAGTACGGTGCTTCTATTATCGCACTGGTTGCCATCTTCAAATCTTTCTTCGGCCACTATCTGGGCACCCTGGAAGGTCTGAACGGTCTGGTACTGAAGTTTGGTTATAAAGGCGATAAAACCAAAGTTTCCTCCGGCAAACTTAACACCATCAGCATGATCTTCATCATGGGTTCCACCTGGGTTGTGGCCTACGCCAACCCGAACATTCTGGACCTGATTGAAGCCATGGGTGCGCCGATCATTGCATCGCTGCTCTGCCTGCTGCCGATGTACGCCATCCGTAAAGCGCCGTCTCTGGCGAAGTACCGTGGTCGTCTGGATAACGTGTTTGTTACCGTCATTGGTCTGCTGACCATTCTGAACATCGTGTACAAACTGTTTTAATCCTTAAACGCAGGATGAGTAGTGAAATGAATGAATTCCCGGTAGTTTTGGTTATTAACTGTGGATCATCTTCAATTAAGTTTTCAGTGCTGGATGCAACCCATTGTGATGTTTTGATGGCGGGTATTGCGGACGGAATTAATTCTGAAAATGCTTTTTTGGTCGTGAATGGGGGAGAGCCAGCGCAGCTGGCTCACCACAGCTACGAAGGTGCATTCCAGGCGATAGCCGTTGAGCTGGAAAAACGTAAATTAATCGATAGCGTGGCCTTAATTGGCCACCGTATCGCCCACGGCGGAAATATCTTTACTGAGTCAGCCATTATCACTGATGAGGTTATTGAAAATATTCGCCGGGTTTCTCCTTTAGCACCATTACACAATTACGCGAATTTAAGCGGAATTGAATCGGCAAAGCAGTTGTTCCCTGGTGTTCAGCAGGTGGCCGTTTTTGATACCAGCTTCCATCAAACGCTGGCACCTGAAGCTTACCTGTACGGTTTACCGTGGAAATATTTTGAAGAGCTGGGTGTGCGCCGATATGGATTTCATGGCACATCGCATCGCTACGTTTCACAACGTGCATTCGATCTCCTTGAACTGCAGGAGCAGGATTCCGGTCTGGTGATTGCTCATCTCGGCAATGGCGCGTCAATCTGCGCGGTCCGTAACGGACAGAGCGCCGATACCTCAATGGGGATGACGCCGCTGGAAGGGCTGATGATGGGCACGCGCAGCGGCGACGTGGACTTTGGCGCCATGGCGTGGGTAGCCAGCGAAACCAACCAGACGCTGAGCGACCTTGAGCGAGTGGTCAACAAAGAGTCCGGCTTACTGGGCATTTCGGGTCTGTCTTCTGATTTACGCGTGCTGGAAAAAGCCTGGAGCGAAGGCCATGAACGCGCACAGCTGGCGATCAAAACGTTTGTGCATCGCATTGCACGCCATATTGCTGGTCACGCTGCGTCGTTACATCGTCTGGACGGCATTATTTTCACTGGCGGTATCGGTGAGAACTCCGTGTTAATTCGCCGCCTGGTGATTGAACATCTGGCCGTACTGGGCGTGAGTGTAGACAGCGATATGAACAGTCTGCCTAATTCCCATGGCGAAAGAATTATCTCAGGCAAAGAGGCCCGTGTTATTTGCGCCGTCATTCCAACGAATGAAGAAAAAATGATTGCACTTGATGCTATTCATTTAGGCAAAGTTAACGCCCCCGTGGAATTTGCATAACTTATTTGTTGTTCTGTAGAGAGATTATTTTTCATGAAGGTAAATATCGATACCAGCGATATGCTGTATGCCGACGCCTGGCTTGGTTTTAAAGGTACGGACTGGAAAGAAGAAATTAATGTCCGTGATTTTATTCAGCACAACTATACGCCATATGAAGGGGATGAATCTTTCCTAGCAGAAGCGACCCCGGCAACCACAGCATTGTGGGAAAAAGTCATGGCGGGAATTCGTATTGAAAACTCAACCCATGCCCCGGTTGATTTCGATACCAATATCGCGACAACGATAACCGCCCATGATGCGGGATATATTGAACAAGAGCTGGAAAAGATCGTCGGTCTGCAAACGGATAAACCGCTGAAGCGCGCCCTGCACCCGTTTGGCGGCATCAATATGATCAAAAGCTCGTTCGATGCTTATGGTCGCGAGATGGATGCCGATTTTGAGTACCAATATACTGAACTGCGTAAAACCCATAACCAGGGCGTGTTCGACGCCTATTCCCCGGATATGCTGCGCTGCCGTAAGTCCGGTGTATTGACCGGTCTGCCAGACGGCTATGGTCGTGGTCGCATCATTGGCGATTACCGTCGCGTCGCGCTGTACGGTATCCGCTATCTGGTGCGTGAGCGTGAACAGCAATTTGCCGATCTCCAGTCGAATCTGGAGTGGGGGCAGAATCTTGAGGCGACCATTCGCCTGCGTGAAGAGTTGTCTGAACACCGTCGCGCGCTGCTGCAAATGCAAGAAATGGCTGCCAAATACGGTTGTGACATCTCCCGTCCGGCGCGTAATGCGCAGGAAGCCGTACAGTGGGTTTACTTCGCCTATCTGGCCGCGGTGAAATCGCAGAACGGCGGTGCAATGTCACTGGGCCGTACCGCGTCGTTCCTTGATATCTACATCGAACGCGACTTTAAAGCCGGCGTCCTGACGGAGCAGCAGGCACAGGAACTGATCGACCACTTCATCATGAAGATCCGTATGGTGCGCTTCCTGCGTACGCCGGAATTCGACACCCTGTTCTCCGGCGACCCTATCTGGGCGACCGAAGTGATCGGCGGGATGGGGCTGGATGGTCGCACCCTGGTGACCAAAAACTCCTACCGTTACCTGCATACGCTGCACACCATGGGGCCAGCACCAGAACCAAACCTGACCGTGCTGTGGTCGGAAGCGTTGCCGATTGCGTTTAAAAAGTATGCTGCGCAGGTTTCTATCGTCACTTCATCGTTACAGTATGAAAATGACGATCTGATGCGTGCTGACTTCGACAGCGACGATTATGCCATCGCCTGCTGTGTGAGCCCGATGGTGATCGGCAAGCAAATGCAGTTCTTTGGTGCCCGTGCCAACCTCGCGAAAACCCTGCTGTACGCAATTAACGGCGGTGTTGATGAGAAGCTGAAAATCCAGGTTGGACCGAAAACGGCGCCATTGATGGATGACGTGCTGGAATATGACACGGTGATGGAGAGCCTGGACCACTTTATGGACTGGCTGGCGGTGCAGTACATCAGCGCCCTGAACATCATCCACTACATGCATGACAAGTACAGCTACGAAGCGTCACTGATGGCACTGCACGATCGCGATGTTTATCGGACGATGGCGTGCGGAATGGCGGGCCTGTCCGTCGCGGCGGATTCCCTCTCTGCCATCAAGTATGCGCGTGTGAAACCGATTCGTGATGAAAACGGACTGGCTGTCGACTTTGAAATTGAAGGCGACTACCCGCAGTACGGGAATAACGATGAACGTGTAGACAGCATTGCCTGCGATCTGGTTGAACGCTTTATGAAGAAAATTAAAGTGTTGCCAACCTACCGTAACGCAGTGCCGACGCAGTCCATCCTGACCATCACCTCCAACGTGGTGTATGGCCAGAAAACCGGGAACACCCCGGATGGTCGTCGCGCCGGTACGCCGTTCGCACCAGGGGCTAACCCGATGCATGGCCGTGACCGTAAAGGGGCAGTGGCGTCGCTGACATCGGTAGCAAAACTGCCGTTCACCTACGCCAAAGACGGTATTTCGTACACCTTCTCCATTGTGCCAGCGGCGCTGGGTAAAGATGACGGCGTACGCAAAACCAACCTGGTTGGCCTGTTGGACGGTTACTTCCATCATGAAGCGCACGTTGAAGGTGGACAGCACCTGAACGTGAACGTGATGAACCGTGAAATGCTGCTGGATGCCATTGAGCACCCGGAAAACTATCCAAACCTGACAATCCGTGTCTCCGGTTACGCTGTGCGCTTCAATGCGCTGACCCGCGAGCAGCAACAGGATGTCATTTCGCGTACTTTCACCCAGGCGATTTAACGCCGGAGGCGATATGAGAAAGAGTATTGAGACCCAACGTGCACCGGGGGCCATCGGCCCCTACGTACAGGGCGTTGATTTAGGCAGTTTGGTGCTGACGTCGGGTCAGATCCCGGTTTGCCCACAAACGGGCGCGGTCGCAGAAAACGTTGCCGATCAGGCACGTCAGAGCCTTGAGAACGTGAAGGCAATCGTGATTGCAGCCGGGTTAGAGGTGGGCAGCATCGTGAAAACAACTGTCTTCATTACCGATATGAATGACTTTGCCACCATCAATCAGGTTTACCAGCAGTTCTTTGACGAACATCAGGCTATCTATCCCGCGCGCAGTTGCGTTCAGGTTGCCCGTCTGCCGAAGGACGTGAAACTGGAGATTGAAGCTATCGCGGTACGCAGCGCGTAAGTCATCCTCTGCGGGGCGATCGTCAGGATCGCCCCGATCCCAATAATGAGTGTGAAACCTGGTCTCCACTGAACGGCAATCCGAGGGTGTGGATATGATTAGCGCATTCGAAATTTTTAAGATTGGCATTGGACCTTCCAGCTCGCATACCGTAGGGCCAATGAATGCTGGAAAATGTTTTATTGATCAACTGACCCGTTCTGGGGCACTGCTGCAGACAACGCGTATGGTGGTCGATCTGTATGGATCGTTATCGCTGACCGGTAAAGGGCATGCGACCGATATCGCCATCATGATGGGACTGGCTGGGAATAGCCCACAGGATGTTGATATTGATGGTATTCCTGCGTTTATTCAGGAAGCTACCCGTACCGGACGCCTGCTCGTGGCGGACGGCGCTCACGTGGTCGATTTTCCCGTCGCAGACAGTATTCTTTTCCATGAAGAAACGCTCCCGCGCCATGAGAATGGGATGCGCATCACTGCGTGGAACGGGCAGGAAAAACTGTTAAGCAAAACCTATTACTCCGTTGGCGGTGGCTTTATCGTCGAAGAGGAGCGTTTTGGTCAGGCGCATGACGTTGAAACGTCGGTTCCTTATGGCTTTCACTCCGCCAGCGAACTCCTGAAACTGTGTGAAAGAAATGGCCTCTCCGTCTCTGGCTTGATGATGCAAAATGAGCTGGCGATGCGCAGTAAAGACGAAGTGGATGCGGGATTTGCGCGTATCTGGGAGGTGATGCATGCAGGGATAGAACGTGGCATGAACACCGAAGGCGTGTTGCCTGGGCCGCTTAATGTGCCGCGTCGTGCGGTCGCGCTGCGTCGGTTACTGGTCTCCAGCGACAGCCTGTCGAGCGATCCGATGAATGTCATCGACTGGATCAACATGTTCGCCTTAGCCGTGAGTGAAGAGAACGCGGCGGGAGGACGGGTCGTGACTGCGCCCACGAACGGTGCGTGTGGCATTATCCCTGCCGTACTGGCCTATTATGACAAGTTCCGCCGTCCGGTGAATGCAAACTCAATTGCTCGTTATTTACTGGCGGCTGGCGCCATCGGCGCATTGTACAAGATGAATGCTTCCATCTCCGGGGCCGAAGTCGGCTGTCAGGGCGAGATAGGCGTCGCCTGTTCGATGGCCGCGGCAGGACTCACGGAATTGCTGGGCGGTAGCCCGGCGCAGGTCTGTATTGCGGCGGAAATCGCGATGGAACACAACCTGGGATTAACCTGTGATCCGGTAGCCGGACAGGTACAAATTCCGTGCATTGAACGTAACGCGATTAATGCTGTAAAAGCGGTGAATGCGGCGCGCATGGCGTTGCGCCGGACATCTGAACCACGGGTTTCTCTCGATAAAGTCATCGAGACGATGTATGAGACCGGTAAAGATATGAACGATAAATACCGTGAAACCTCACGTGGCGGTCTGGCAATTAAAGTCGTTTGTACCTGACAGAACCCCTTCTTCTCTTCCCCCTTTAGGCGCATCCTGGTGCGCCTTTTTTTATGTTGTGATCTCCGTCAAATTCATGTTGTGATCCCCTTCAAATAGAGAAATTGTACTCACTTATTGCTTTTTAAATAGAAAATATTTCTTAACTTTTAGAAATTGTAGGGGTTTTATTGTGAAGTTTTTCTCTGACCCTGCGCGTATGATTTCTTCATTACAAAAGCTCGCCTGCAGAAAACGTACCGCGTATCGCCTTGATGCGGCACGAAAAAAATAAAAAAATACCTCTACCTGGACATTAAGCGAGAACCTTATGGAAACGGCAACGAATAATAGCGTCATACTCGACGCATCGACTCCAGCGCGCCGGGCTGGAATGAGTGAAAGTGAGTGGCGTGAAGCGATTAAATTCGACAGCATGGACACTGGCTGGGTCATTATGAGTATCGGCATGGCGATTGGCGCGGGGATTGTTTTTCTCCCCGTCCAGGTGGGATTAATGGGGCTGTGGGTCTTTTTGCTCTCCTCCGTTATTGGCTACCCGGCGATGTACCTGTTTCAGCGTTTGTTTATTAACACCCTGGCGGAATCCCCTGAATGCAAAGACTACCCCAGCGTCATCAGTGGCTATCTGGGTAAAAACTGGGGGATCTTGTTAGGCGCGCTTTACTTTGTGATGTTGGTTATCTGGATGTTTGTGTACTCCACCGCCATAACCAATGACAGCGCGTCATACCTGCACACGTTCGGCGTCACCGAAGGTTTACTCTCTGACAGCCCGTTCTATGGCCTGGTGCTGATTTGTGCTCTGGTGGCCATCTCATCACGTGGTGAAAAGCTCCTGTTTAAAATCTCTACCGGCATGGTGCTGACCAAGCTGTTAGTGGTGGCGGCGTTAGGGGTTTCTATGGTCGGGATGTGGCGTCTGTATAACATTGGCGCGCTGCCGCCGATGGCGCTGTTGGTAAAAAACGCTATCATCACGTTGCCCTTTACGCTGACCTCAATTCTGTTTATCCAAACCTTAAGCCCGATGGTGATCTCTTACCGTTCACGTGCAAAATCCATCGAAGTGGCGCGTCATAAAGCGCTGCGCGCCATGAATATTGCGTTCGGGATCCTGTTTGTCACGGTCTTCTTCTATGCAGTCTCTTTCACACTGGCGATGGGCCACGATGAAGCGGTGAAAGCGTATGAGCAGAATATTTCCGCCCTCGCGATTGCCGCGCAGTTTATCAGTGGCGCAGGGGCCGGCTGGGTCAAAGTGGTCAGCGTTATTCTGAACATCTTTGCTGTGATGACGGCGTTCTTCGGGGTTTACCTGGGCTTTCGTGAAGCCACGCAAGGGATTGTGATGAACCTGCTGCGTCGCAAAATGCCTGCCGAGAAGATCAACGAAACCCTCGTCCAGCGCGGCATTATGCTGTTCGCCATCTTACTGGCCTGGAGCGCAATTGTATTGAATGCGCCCGTCCTTAGCTTTACCTCAATCTGTAGCCCAATCTTCGGCATGGTGGGATGTTTGATCCCCGCGTGGCTGGTCTACAAAGTTCCTGCACTGCACAAATACAAAGGCGCGTCGTTATATCTGATTATCTTCACTGGCCTGTTGCTGTGCGTTTCTCCGTTCCTGGCATTTTCTTGATATTGATGAAATTTTAAGGTCATTGTTATGTTTGAGACTACAGTAAATCCATTATGGCAGCGTTTTATCCTGGCGGTGCAGGAAGAAGTCAAACCGGCGCTGGGATGTACTGAACCGATTTCACTGGCCCTGGCGGCGGCCGTTGCGGTCTCTGAGCTTGAAGGCCCGGTCGAACGCATTGATGCGTGGGTCTCGCCAAACCTGATGAAAAACGGCATGGGAGTTACCGTACCGGGCACGGGGATGGTCGGGTTGCCCGTCGCGGCAGCGCTGGGTGCGCTGGGGGGCGATGCTCATGCCGGTCTTGAAGTGCTGAAAGACGCATCTGCTGAGACGATTGCAGAGGCGAAAAACCTGCTGGCGGCTGGAAAGGTTTCGGTGATGTTGCAGGAGCCTTGCGAAGATATCCTGTTCTCACGCGCTAAAGTTTATAGCGCCTCAGGATGGGCATGCGTGACGATCGTCGGCGGTCATACCAACATTGTGCATGTTGAAACAAACAAGGGTGTGGTGTTTACGCAGGATGAATGCCGTCAGCATGAAGATCAGGCGTCGCCGCTGGACGTACTTGCAGAGACGTCGCTGGAGGAGATTTTAGCCTTTGTGAACGCGGTTCCGTTCGAATCGATCTGTTTTATTCTCGACGCCGCGAAGCTCAACGGCGCGCTGTCTCAGGAAGGCCTGCGTGGCGCCTGGGGGTTGCATATCGGGGCGACGATGGAGAAACAGTGTGCACGGGGTCTGCTGGCAAACGATCTGTCCACCGCCATTCTGATCCGCACCAGTGCGGCGTCAGATGCGCGGATGGGGGGCGCAACGTTACCTGCAATGAGTAACTCTGGTTCGGGTAATCAGGGGATTACCGCGACGGTGCCGGTGATGGTGGTTGCAGAGCATTTCGGCGCCGATGAGGAGCGTCTCGCGCGTGCGTTGATGCTGTCACACCTGAGCGCGATTTACATCCATTACCAGTTGCCGCGTTTGTCTGCCCTGTGTGCGGCGACCACGGCGGCGATGGGCGCGGCAGCAGGAATGGCGTGGCTGATTGACGGGCGTTACAACACCATTGCGATGGCGATCGGCAGTATGATCGGCGACGTCAGTGGGATGATTTGCGACGGTGCGTCGAACAGCTGCGCAATGAAAGTGTCCACCAGCGCATCGTCGGCATGGAAAGCGGTGTTAATGGCACTGGATGATACGGCGGTGACCGGTAATGAGGGGATTGTGGCGCATAACGTCGAACAGTCTATCTCGAACCTGTGCGCGCTGGCGTCTCGTTCCATGCAGCAAACGGACAAGCAGATCATTGAGATTATGGCCAGTAAGGCACATTAATCGCCAGGCCGGATAAGATGCGTTGGCGTCACTATCCGGCAATTTACCGTCTGACTCCCCGATGGCGTTGCGCTTATCGGGTTGTCAGGCGGCGTCTTCTTCCGCCAGCCGGATTTCGGCATCCGCGACAATCGCTTCCAGCTCGGTCAACATCTCTTCATAACCAAACGGAGCAGGTTTGCTCACGGTTTCCTGCACGCTTTTTTTTGATACGGATTGACGCTGTTTAGCCGACTTTTTGCTCATAGTCATACTCCCTTGTTTTTCCAGACTATATAGGCAAATCTATCAGCAATGCGCGCAATGGCGTATCGGCCACTAACGTTATGTTAGCTTCATCACGAATAAATGCGCCGTCACCGCAGGTTAGCGCTTCTTTTTCTTCGTTATGGGTCACCGCATGGAACGTACCGTGAATCGATTGCAGGTAGGCGCGTGGACCATGCAGTTGAAAACTCACGGATTCACCCTGATTGAGCATGATGTGATGCACCCACACCTGTTGACGCAGTTGCAGGCTTTCCTGCGCGCCGTCCGGGGACGCGATCAGTTGCTGCTTGCCCAGGGTTAGCGCGGTTTTTTGTACCAGCGCATTTTCCCTTTCAGGGCAGGCGTCCAGCCACAGCTGCATCCGGGTCAGTGGCTTCTCTTTGCTGAGATTGTGTTCGCTGTAGCTGATTCCCGGCTGGGTGGCGAGCAGTAATGCCTCTCCCGCTTTCGCCTGGACATGGTTTCCTTCGCTGTCGCGATACTCGGCTTCGCCTTCCAGAATCAGATTTAAAATGTCCACCTTCGGATAGGCGCGCGGCTGGAAAGAGGCGCCCGGCGCAAGGACTTCCTGGTTCAGGACGCGCAGCGAGGCGTATCCCAACAGTTTGGGGTCAAAGTAGTGTCCAAAAGAAAAGGTGTAACGGGCCTGCAACCATCCATAATCTGCCTGGCCGCATTGTTTGGCTGTTCGGGTAGTAATCATAATTCTTGACCTCTCTTTACTTCCTTTTATGTTAAGGGGCTGGACGCTGCATTGTTAGCCAGATATTCTGCCCGGTATGTTCAAATTTCCTGAATGAGAACGCTATGGCCAAAGAAAGGGCGTTAACGCTGGAAGCGTTACGTGTAATGGATGCGATTGACAGGCGTGGCAGCTTTGCTGCCGCGGCGGATGAGCTGGGGCGCGTGCCGTCTGCGCTCAGCTACACCATGCAAAAACTGGAAGAAGAGCTGGATGTGGTGCTGTTTGACCGTTCGGGCCACCGGACAAAGTTCACCAATGTCGGGCGTATGTTGCTGGAGCGCGGGCGGGTACTGCTGGAAGCGGCTGACAAGCTCACGACGGATGCGGAAGCGCTGGCGCGTGGCTGGGAAACGCATCTGACGTTAGTGACTGAAGCTCTGGTGCCGACGTCGGCGTTCTTCCCGCTTATCGACAGGCTGGCCGGTAAAGCGAATACCCAGCTTTCGGTTATTACCGAAGTGCTGGCGGGCGCATGGGAACGTCTGGAGCAGGGGCGTGCCGATATTGTCATCGCGCCGGATATGCATTTTCGTTCCTCGTCAGAAATTAACTCCCGCAAGCTGTACACCCTGATGAACGTCTACGTGGCGGCACCTGACCACCCGATTCATCAGGAGCCTGAACCTTTATCGGAAGTTACGCGTGTCAAATATCGTGGGATTGCGGTGGCGGATACCGCCCGTGAGCGTCCGGTGTTAACCGTTCAGCTTCTGGATAAACAGCCTCGTCTGACGGTGAGCACCATTGAGGATAAGCGTCAGGCGTTATTGGCCGGACTTGGTGTCGCAACGATGCCGTATCCGCTGGTGGAGCAGGATATCGCCGAAGGGCGGCTACGTGTTGTCAGCCCGGAATCGACCAGCGAGATCGATATCATCATGGCGTGGCGACGTGACAGCATGGGAGAAGCGAAGTCCTGGTGTCTGCGGGAGATCCCCAAGCTGTTTGCCGGAAAGTAAAAGTGAAACGCACCTCTGACGAGAGGTGCGAAGATGACATCAGGCGTTAAGCTTCGGATCCGCTCCGAAACGGTTTTCGCCCGACACGCCGCTCTGGCAGGTAAAGATAAAAATGACCAGCCAGCCGATGATGGGGATGAGTAATATCAATAGCCACCATGCTGTGCGGTCGGTGTCATGCAGACGGCGAAACAGTACCGCTAAGCCGGGTAAAAAGATCAGAACCCCATAAATGCTGGTCAGCATGCCTTCTCCCGCAGTGCCCTCCCAGCCAAACATCTTGTCCAGTACCGCCAGTACCACTGTAAAGATGCCGTTGACCAGAACAAACATCCAGTACTCTTTGCGGCGCGCACGACCGCCAAAACCGATGTAGTTCTTTAATACTTTTAAATACCAGTCCATTTTTTCCTCAATCGTGGTCAATCACTTGTTTTTAAAGTAATCAAACCAAGAATAGCCGCGAATGGGAAAGTGGTAAATATTTGAGGTGTGAATAAACAAAGCACCCTGAAGGGTGCCCTGTAAACTAGCGAAAACGGAGATCGCGTCCGTGAGGCTCGTTAAGATCCTGCCACGGGCCGACAGAAATAATGCCGGTTGGGTTGATGGTTTTGTGACTGCGGAAATAGTGGTGGCGAATATGGTCGAAATTGACCGTTTCCGCGATGCCCGGAATTTGATAAATATCGCGCAAAAAGCCGTACAGATTCAGGTAGTCGCTGATACGGTGCTTGTCGCACTTGAAATGTGTCACGTACACCGGGTCGAAGCGCACTAATGTCGTCCACAGCCGGATGTCTGCTTCTGTTAACCGATCTCCGGTCAGATAGCGATGCTGCCCCAGAATCTGCTCCAGGCGCGCCAGCGAGTCAAAGACGTGGGTCACGGCGTCATCATAAGCCTGTTGGCTGGTGGCAAAACCGGCTTTATAGACACCGTTGTTCACATTGTCATAAATCCAGCTGTTCAGTTCGTCTATTTCAGTGCGCAGTTCCGGAGGGTAGTAATCGCCCGCTTTCGCGCCCAGCGCGTCAAACGCCGTGTTGAACATACGGATGATTTCCGCCGATTCGTTACTGACGATGGTGTGATTCTTTTTATCCCACAGCACCGGCACGGTGACGCGACCGCTGTAATGCGGGTCGGCGTGCAGGTAGAGTTGGTAAAGAAATTCATGCTGATAGAGTGTATCGCCCGTCGCCGCGGGAAAATCATCGTCGAACGTCCAGCCGTTTTCCAGCATCAGCGGATTGACGACCGACACCGAGATGAACGGTTCCAGACCTTTGAGTTTACGTAAAATCAGTGTGCGGTGCGCCCAGGGGCAGGCAAGAGAGACGTACAGATGATAGCGGTCTTTTTCCGCGGCAAAACCCCCGTTGCCAGATGGACCCGGTGCGCCATCCGCAGTGAGCCAGTGGCGGAAAGCCGATACGGAACGTTGAAATTTCCCTCCGGTAGATTTGGTTTCATACCAGACATCATGCCAGACGCCGTCAATCAGTTGTCCCATTTTTTCTCTCCTGCGGATAGTAAAAACGAGGAGTAAACCTCCTCGTTTTTTGATTCTTAATTATAGTGCGCTTACCACTTTTTATTCAGCACACGGTCGATGCTGAATGCGCCCGGACCCGTGATAGCCAGCAGCAGGAAGCCGCCTGAAATGGTCAGGTTTTTCATGAACATCAGCGAGTTTACGCCTTCAGCAAAGTTGCTGTGGAACAGGAATGCCGTTAACAGTGTAAAGCCCGCAGTGAACAGCGCGGTCGTACGGGTCAGGAAACCAAACAGGATTGCCAGACCGCCGCCAAACTCAAGCAAAATCACCAGCGGCAACATAAAGCCAGGGACGCCCATCGCTTCCATATATTGTTGGGTACCCGCATATCCGCTGATTTTTCCCCATCCTGCGGTAATAAACAGGATTGGCATCAGAATGCGCGCTACCAGTACACCAACATCTTCTAATTTTTTCATTTTACTCTCCAGGAAACCACTCAGGCTGCTGATTATGTTTTTTATGCTATTACGCGGTAAAGCGCGTCGTTGCTGTCGATGGAGGGAATCATAAACGTGGCTAATGACAATTGTTAGCAAGGAAAACTGTCAGTATTTTTCAAAAAATTTGAGTGATGCGCAGAAGAAAGGGTGTGTAGCCTGATAAACGAAGCGTTATCAGGCTTGAGGTGTGGCAAGGTTAATTACGTAAATGCTGCTGCCGTAGCGTCGACTTAACCAAGCGCCAGGCACTCCAGAGACCGAATCCTCGTTTCGTCCAACGCACCAGCCTGTTGGGGTGACGAAGTGTCCAGATGGCCATCACGCTGCTGCCCACTAGCGCCCATGAGCGTAGATTGAGCAGCGTGTTCCAGCCGCGATCGTACGCACGGGTGGTTTCAAGCCAGTCCCGGCGACAGACAGACAGATCCAGCCTTTGCTGCTGGATCTGACTAAGCAGGATGGCCTTACGCTTTTGGCGTTCGACTTTGCTGCTCATTGGGCATCATCCTCAAGGATTTGTCTGTCGTTCGCCAGTTCGCGTCGTGTGTGGCGCAACAGGGTAGAACGACGCGCCTTGCGTAACGTCCAGATTCCGCCGATCAATGCCATCACCAGCAGCACCACTGTCGTGGCGATCATGACATTGAGTCGATACTGAGGATCAACGGCCCAGATGATCAGAATCATCAGGCTCATCAGACCGAAAGCGGCAAACAGCATGGTGAGACCCAGCATCAGCAAAAGCTGGATGAGGTTTGCTTTTTCTTCTTCCAGCTCAACAACCGCCAGTCGCAAACGGGTCTCCACCATCTCAACGAGAATAGTGACAATTCGCTGGCCAATCCCCAGAACGCTTTTACCCGGTCCTGGTGTTTGATGGGAATCCGCCATCATTAACGACGCGTCAGCAGTACGCCCAGCACGACACCTACCGCAGCGCCGATGCCGACGCCCGTCCACGGATTTTCACGCACATAGTCATCGGCGCGGGCCGCAGCTTCACGGGTCTGTTTTGCAATCGCGTCTCCGGTTTCTCCCAGACGATGGCGGCTTTCTTTCAGCGCGCGCTCGGCTTTGCTACGAATCTTACTCAGCTCTTCTTTTGACTTATCGCCAGAGGAACTGAGCACCTCTTCAAGCGTATCGGCCAGGGATTTCAACTCAGCGCGCAGATGTTCCGTAGTGTTATCATTCGACATAGTTTTCTCCAGGTGAGTGAGTAGTGATTGTTACAGATAAATCAGTAGTCGCGAGCTTCCAGTTTTTTCAGGTCTTCCTGAGCTTCCGCAAGCTTGTGTTCGCGTTTTGCAATCTTATCCGCATCGCCTTTTTGCTTAGCCTCTGCTAAGTCACGTTGACGCTCAGAAATCTCTTTTTTCTGTTCTGAGATTTTTTTCTCATGGTCAGCACGCAACTGACTGTCGCTACAGTTTGCTCTGACTTCACTGAGTGCTTTATTCAGACCGTTGATGCGGTTCTGGTTGTTGTGCTTCTCGGCATAGCTGATTTCCCGCTGAATATCCTGCTCTTTTTCCTGACAGAGGGTGTTGGCGTAGCTGCCTGCACTGAGCGTGAAAAGGGTAATAGCTAAAGCAATGCGGTATTTCATTCTTGAACCTTCCATTGTGACTCGTACCCATTTTTCGGGCGCGATGATCCAAATAACAAAGCGGCGGGTAATGTACCCGCTCACTTAATCATAGCCAGTAAACAGCGAAATCACCAAAGTGAGTGATATGATTCGGATTGTTTGAAATTATCCGAAGCGAAGCGGGGTATCTCGTAAACGGGAAATCCACTGCACCGCTGAGTTTTGGCCATCTTGTTGGGCAATGATGTAGCCATGGGGCAATGTTCTGACTAACACCGCCCGGGCTGCTGCGCTTTGCGCGTGGGAGTCGAATGTGATCAGTAAGGTGTCGTTATGCGGGGTGATGCTTTTGAAACGAATGCCATTGGCATCCAGATGATGCCAAATTGAAAAGCCATCCGGCATGCTGGCACCCTGATTAATTGCACGGATAGCCAGCGTCGACTCTTGTTGACGAATCGCTGACCACACCAGAATCAGTACGGTCAGCAGCACCAAAAATGAGGTTGTCCAGCCCAGTTGTCGAAGCGTCAGGCGTGGTTTCAGCATCACTTACCCTCGATTACCGTATTTCTTTTTCCACACCACGACCAGCGAACCTCCCAGCCCAAATACCAGCAGGACCACGGGAAGTAACATCAAGCACGACATCAACTGATCTTCGTACTTCAGGAAGACGGGCGTTTTGCCCAGCATGTAGCCCAGGGTGGTCAGTATCAGCACCCACAATAAGCCGCTCATCCAGTTGAAGAACTGAAAACGTGCATTATTGAGGCCGGACAAACCGGCGATGGTGGGCAGTAATGTACGCACAAAGGCAATAAAGCGGCCGACCAATAATGCCGATAAGCCATGCTTGTGGAAAAGGTGGTGCGCGCGTTGGTGATAGTGCGCCGGTAAATGAGACAGCCAGTTCTGTACGATTCGGGTGTTGCCTAACCATCGACCCTGTATATAGCTGACCCAGCAGCCTAAGCTGGCGGCGGTGGTGAGTAACAGAATCGTTTGTGGGAATCCCATGGCGCCTTTTGCAATGAGTACGCCGACCAAAACCAACAGGCTGTCGCCAGGCAAAAAGGCAGCAGGAAGCAACCCGTTTTCCAGGAACAAAATCATAAACAAGACTAAATAAAGCATGCCAATCATCGAAGGGTTGGCCAGTGTTTCAAAGTCCTGCGCCCAGAGGGCATGCAGCAATTGGGTAAAAAGTTCCATTCAGTATTCCTGGAGAATCGGTTGTCGTCATGCCGGTTTTCTGGAGTTTGCAACATTGCGACATTCTTCGTTTTTTGTATGGGTCGCTGTAGGGTGCAAAGTCACGGGCTTGCACAATTCATTGTTAAGTTATGAAGTAAGCAAGCACTAACACACATAATTTAAAAAACATCTAAGTGTAACAAAGGTCAACGTAGTCCGTTATAGAAATTGCCGTTGATACACGCTGATTTTGCTTATCGCAAAGGAGGGTGGCGAGAGGATTTACACAGGCTGACACTTTATACCTTCCGCTTACTGAATACCGCAGACAGGCGCATTGCCGCGCCTGCCGAAGTCAGAGTGTTTATTTTGCGCCGTTGGCCGCAGTATCGAGATGAACAACGGGATTTTCCGCAAAAAGATAACGGTCGGCGTTGAACTCAAAATCGTCGCTGGTTTCATTGAATAGCATCTGTTTTGTATTCTCAAGATGCTGCCACATCGCCAGTTTGGCCGCGTGGGGATCTTTGCGAATCAGCGCTTTCAGGATCTGATCATGGTCATCGCACCAGTTATCCACGGTGCGGAGATCGATGTGATCGTGAAGTTTCTTCCAGTAGGGGTTATGCACGCGCTGAGTCCACATTTTCTCAACGATAGCGGCCAGTGCGGTATTTTGTGTGGCCAGTGCGACCTGAACATGAAACTGGAGATCCCACTCGGAGTCGCGGAAACATTTTTCGTTACGCGCATTCTCCTGAATTTGCATCAATTTCATGATGTCTTGTTTGGTCACCTGGGTGGCAGCAAATTCGGCAATATTACTTTCGATGAGTTGTCGAGCCTGGAGCAGTTCAAACGGACCATAGCTGGCGAACTCAAGGTTTTCGTCTGGCGTAACATATTGTTTTGGCTGGTTCGAAACGACGTGAATACCGGAACCTTTACGCACTTCTACATAGCCTTCAACTTCCAGCATGATGATGGCTTCGCGAACCACAGTGCGGCTGACATTCTTTTCATCGGCAATAAAACGTTCTGCAGGCAGTTTTTCGCCCACGAGATAAGCGCCTTTTTCGATACGCTCTTTAAGGTCAGCAGCTAATTGTTGATACAAACGTCGTGGTTCGGTGATTTCCATATGCGCTCCAGGCATGATACGGCAGGCTACATTTGTTATACCACTTTTGCGAGTCTGGCTCCACTTGTACTGATGAAAAAGCCGCCTGTGAACAGGCGGCTGTGGCGGTAATTGATGACAGATTGTGTCGGGTCAATTTTGCGGGGCAGGTTCGTTGAGCGATTCGCCTGAACCTGAATCGTCCGCAGATTTGTTTTGCAGTACGGTCCAGATGACCAGCGCGCCCAGCAAGTCGAACACCGCCAGCACCGCAAACAGCGGGCTAAAGCCAATGGTGTCGGCCAATGCGCCAACCACCAGCGCAAACATCGTACTCGCCATCCAGGCGGACATCCCGGTCAGGCCATTTGCCGTCGCCACTTCGTTACGACCAAAGACGTCCGAAGAGAGCGTAATCAGTGCGCCGGAAAGCGCCTGGTGGGCAAAGCCGCCGACGCAAAGCAGCGCGATGGCGGCATAGGGGCTGGTAAACAGGCCGATCATTCCCGGGCCAATCATCAGGAATGCGCCCATGGTGACGACCATTTTACGGGAAACGATCAGATTCACGCCAAACCAGCGTTGGAACAGCGGCGGCAGATAACCCCCAACGATACAGCCCAGATCGGCAAACAGCATTGGCATCCAGGCGAACATGGCGATCTCTTTCAGGTTAAAGCCGTAGACTTTAAACATGAACAGCGGGATCCATGCGTTGAAGGTACCCCAGGCCGGTTCAGCCAGGAAACGCGGCAGTGCAATACCCCAGAACTGGCGGTTACGCAGGATCTGGCCAACGGACATTTTCTTCGCCGCCCCGACCTGGTGCTGTGCTTCCTGACCATTAATGATGTAGTCACGCTCTTCGTCAGACAGTTTTTTCTGATCGCGAGGATGTTTGTAGAAAACCAGCCATGACATCGCCCAAATAAAGCTCAGCGCGCCGGAGATAATGAACGCCATTTGCCAGCTGTGCATGACGATCGCCCAGACCACCAGAGGCGGAGCTATCATCGCGCCAATCGAGGAACCGACGTTGAAATATCCCACGGCAATGGAACGTTCTTTTGCCGGGAACCATTCAGAACTGGCTTTCAGACCTGCCGGGATCATGGCAGCTTCAGCGGCGCCGACAGCACCACGCGCCAGGGCCAGACCGCCCCAGCTTCCTGCCAGCGCTGTCGCACCGCAGAAAATGGCCCACAGTACGGCAAACATCGCGTAGCCCACTTTCGTACCGAGTATATCCAGGACGTAGCCCGCGACAGGTTGCATAACGGTGTAAGCAGCAGAATAGGCTGCGATGATATAGGAGTACTGTTGGGTGGAGATGTGTAACTCTTCCATCAGCGTTGGCGCAGCGGCCGCAACCGTGTTACGTGTCAGGTAACCCAGCACGGTGCCTAAGGTCACCAGTGCGATCATGTACCAACGTAACCCTTTAATTTTACGCATGTAAAGCCTCATCGTTTTGTTATTTCCGCAAAAAATGCGGCTATCCTCCTGCTCGGGGCGGAGGATGTTCTTTAACGAAAGGGGGGTAGCCGTAAAATGAGATACTCCCCGAACCTTGCCATTTAAGTCATCGTGCTAATTCGGTTTCCGTACCGTTTAATTCGAGGGGGAACCCTCGATATTTTTATATTCAGTCGGTTTATATATCGCGACGAAAAAAAGATAACTTGTCATACAACTTCAAAAGGTGAGTGACATCACAAAAGTATGAATCTTCGCAGGGGTATTATTTTGATTCCACGAAGCCAGTGCTGGTGCGGCCTGGAGCACTGTTTACTCCGTAAAGGGGAATTTAATTGTTTAGGTTTATTGATCTATCTCACGAAAAATTCTTCAGTGACTGGAAATTGGTGTGATAACTTTGCAGCATCTAAACATAAGCAATCTGACGCACTCGTTGAGAGGAAGACGATAAATGACTCCGTTTATGACTGAAGATTTTCTGCTGGATACCGAATTTGCCCGTCGTCTGTACCATGATTACGCCAAAGACCAGCCCATCTTCGACTACCATTGCCATCTGCCGCCGCAGCAAATCGCCGAAAACTACCGTTTCAACAACCTGTATGACATCTGGCTGAAAGGCGATCACTACAAGTGGCGTGCCATGCGTACCAACGGCGTCGCTGAACGTCTGTGTACCGGCGACGCTTCCGATCGTGAAAAGTTTGATGCCTGGGCAGCGACCGTTCCACACACTATCGGCAACCCGTTATACCACTGGACGCACCTTGAGCTGCGTCGTCCGTTTGGCATCACTGGCAAACTGCTTTCTCCGTCTACCGCCGACGAAATCTGGAACCAGTGCAACGAGTTGCTGGCGCAGGATCAATTCTCCGCGCGCGGTATCATGCAGCAGATGAACGTGAAAATGGTCGGTACCACCGATGACCCGATCGACACTCTGGAACACCATGCAACGGTGGCCAAAGACAGCACCTTCTCCGTTAAAGTGCTGCCGAGCTGGCGTCCGGATAAAGCCTTCAACATTGAGCAGGCGACCTTCAACGATTACATGGCGAAGCTGGGTGAAGTTTCCGATACCGATATTCGTCGTTTCACTGACCTGCAAACTGCACTGACCAAACGTCTGGATCACTTCGCCGCACACGGGTGTAAAGTCTCCGACCATGCGCTGGATGTCGTGATGTTTGCTGACGCGAACGACGCGGAACTGGACAGCATCCTGGCGCGTCGTCTGGCTGGCGAAACTCTGAGCGAGCACGAAGTCGCGCAGTTCAAAACGGCTGTGCTGGTGTTCCTTGGCGCAGAATACGCGCGTCGCGAGTGGGTACAGCAGTACCACATTGGCGCGCTGCGTAATAACAACCAGCGTCAGTTCAAACTGCTGGGCGCAGACGTCGGCTTTGATTCCATCAACGACCGCCCGATGGCGGAAGAGCTCTCCAAACTGCTGAGCAAGCAAAACGAGCAGAACCTGCTGCCGAAAACCATCCTCTACTGCCTGAATCCGCGCGATAACGAAGTGCTGGGCACGATGATCGGTAACTTCCAGGGCGAAGGGATGCCGGGCAAAATGCAGTTCGGTTCCGGCTGGTGGTTCAACGACCAGAAAGACGGCATGGAACGTCAGATGACCCAACTAGCGCAGCTCGGCCTGCTGAGCCGCTTTGTAGGTATGCTGACCGACAGCCGCAGCTTCCTGTCCTATACGCGCCATGAATATTTCCGTCGCATCCTGTGCCAGATGATTGGCCGCTGGGTCGCGGCTGGCGAAGCACCGGCGGATATCCAGCTGTTGGGTGAGATGGTGCGTAATATTTGCTTTAACAATGCGCGTGACTACTTCGCCATTGAACTGAACTAAGGTCTGGGTTGATATGCAATACATCAGGATCCATTCGCTGGATAACGTTGCAGTTGCCCTGGCCGATTTGGCGCAGGGCACAGAAGTCAGCATTGATAGCCACATCGTGACGCTTGGTCAGGACATTGTCCGCGGACATAAATTTGCGTTAAGCCAGATCGCAAAGGGCGAAAACGTTATTAAATATGGCCAGCCGATCGGTCATGCTCTGGCGGACATTGCGGCGGGGGAGCACATTCACGCCCACAATACCCGTACCAATCTGAGCGATCTGGATACGTATCGCTATCAACCCGATTTTCAGGCCGAAGAAGCACAGCCTGCCGATCGCAATGTGCAGATCTATCGCCGCGCCAACGGCGAGGTGGGTGTGCGCAACGAATTGTGGATTTTGCCGACGGTCGGCTGCGTGAACGGTATTGCACGCCAGATCCAGACTCGCTTCCTGAAGGAGACCAACGACGCCGAAGGTACTGACGGCGTGCATCTCTTCAGCCACACTTACGGCTGCTCTCAACTGGGTGACGATCACATCAATACCCGCACCATGCTGCAAAATATGGTGCGCCATCCGAATGCCGGAGCGGTGCTGGTGATTGGCCTGGGCTGTGAAAACAACCAGGTGGATGCCTTCCGCGAAACGCTGGGTGAGTTTGATGCCGATCGCGTTCACTTTATGATCTGTCAGCACCAGGACGACGAAGTGGAAGCGGGCCTCGAGCATCTCCATCAGTTGTATAACGTGATGCGTTACGACAAGCGCGAACCGGGCAAACTGGGCGAATTAAAGTTCGGTCTGGAGTGCGGGGGTTCAGATGGCCTGTCCGGCATCACTGCCAACCCGATGCTGGGACGCTTCTCCGATTACGTGATTGCCAATGGCGGAACGACCGTATTGACGGAAGTGCCGGAAATGTTTGGCGCAGAGCAATTGCTGATGACGCATTGCCGTGATGAAGAGACGTTTGAAAAACTGGTCACCATGGTTAATGACTTCAAACAGTACTTCATTGCCCATGACCAGCCGATCTACGAGAACCCTTCGCCGGGCAACAAAGCGGGCGGTATCACCACGCTTGAGGATAAATCGCTGGGCTGCACTCAGAAAGCGGGAGCCAGTCAGGTAGTGGACGTGCTGCGCTACGGTGAGCGCCTGAAAACGCCGGGCCTGAATCTGCTGAGCGCACCGGGTAATGATGCTGTCGCCACCAGTGCGCTGGCGGGGGCTGGCTGTCACATGGTGCTGTTCAGTACCGGTCGCGGCACGCCTTACGGCGGCTTTGTACCGACGGTGAAAATCGCCACGAACAGCGAGCTGGCGGCGAAGAAAAAGCACTGGATCGATTTTGATGCCGGGCAACTGATCCACGGTAAAGCGATGCCGCAGCTACTCAATGAGTTCGTCGATACGATCGTTGATTTTGCCAATGGTAAGCAGACCTGCAATGAGCGTAATGACTTCCGGGAACTGGCGATCTTTAAAAGCGGCGTGACGTTATAAAACGATCGCTTTAAAATTGAAACGGCGTTTCATATAATGAGGCGCCGTTTCTTTTTGCCTGTCTACAGGGACTCTTCATGACCGCGTATTGGTTGGCTCAGGGCGTTGGCGTCATCGCCTTTCTGATTGGTATTACCACCTTTTTCAACCGCGACGAACGTCGCTTCAAACTGCAACTTGCCGTCTATAGCGCCACCATTGGCGTGCATTTCTTTTTGATGGGGGCCGCCCCAGCCGGGATGAGTGCTGAACTGAACACCGTACGTACGCTGATTTCGATGTATACCCGGCGGCTTTGGGTGATGACCGTTTTCATCGTGCTCACGCTGGTTCTCGGCATGGCAAAACTGCAACATGCGATGGAACTGTTGCCCATTATGGGCACGCTCGCCAGCACCTGGGCGCTGTTTCGCTGCAAAGGATTAACCGTGCGTTGCGTGATGTGGTGTGCCACGGCCTGTTGGGTCATTCATAACTTCTGGTTGGGATCGATTGGCGGTACGCTTATTGAGGGCAGCTTTTTGGTGATAAATGGTCTCAATATCATCCGCTTCAGACGTATGCAAAAACGCGGTATTGATCCTTTCAGAATGGAGAATGCAGCGTCGCAGGAAAACCCCTCCGCACGCTAACGGAGGGGGGAAGAGATTAACCGCGCAGTGCGTTGTTAGCCAGACGTTCGTCTTCTGCCTGGCATGCTGCCGCGGTGAACAGGACGTCAGTCGACGAGTTCAGCGCCGTTTCGCAGGAGTCCTGCAGTACGCCGATGATGAAGCCGACGGCAACCACCTGCATGGCAATATCGTTAGGAATACCGAACATATTGCACGCCAGCGGGATCAGCAGCAGGGAGCCACCTGCCACACCCGACGCACCACACGCGCACAGCGAGGCAACCACGCTTAGTAACAGCGCTGTCGGGAGATCCACCGGAACGCCTAACGTGTTAACCGCGGCCAGCGTCAGGACGGTAATGGTGATCGCCGCTCCGGCCATATTGATGGTCGCGCCCAGCGGGATAGAGACGGAGTAGGTATCCCGGTCCAGGTTCAGCTTTTCGCATAACGCCATGTTTACCGGGATATTGGCGGCTGAACTGCGGGTAAAGAAGGCATAAACGCCGCTTTCACGCAGACAGGCCATGACCAGGGGATACGGGTTACGGCGAATCTTCCAGAATACCAGCAGCGGGTTAATGACCAGCGCGACCAGCAGCATACAGCCAATCAGTACGACCAGCAGTTGAGCGTAACCCCAGAGCGTTGCAAAACCGGTCGTGGCGAGCGTGGATGAAACCAGCCCAAAGATACCGATAGGGGCGAAACGGATAACCAGTTTCACCATGAAAGTCACGGCGTTTGCCATGTCATTAACGAGATTTTTTGTCGTCTCATTACCGTGGCGAAACGCAAAGCCTAAGCCCACGGCCCAGACCAGAATACCAATGTAGTTCGCATTGAGCAGGGCATCAATCGGGTTGGTGACCATGCTCATCAGCAGGCCGCGTAACACTTCTACAATGCCGGAGGGCGGTACGATATCCCCAGCGCTGGTGGATAAATGTAGCGTTGACGGAAAGGCAAAACTGAACACTACCGCCGCCAGGGCAGCAGAAAATGTGCCCAGAAGATACAGGAACAGAATCGGACGGATATTGGTTTTCTGACCCTGCTGGTGATTGGCGATAGACGCCATAACCAGCGTTAGCACCAGGACAGGGGCAACGGCTTTCAGGGCGCCAACAAACAGCGTTCCCAGCAGGCCCGACGCTTCTGCCGCAGGTTTAGACACCAGCGCCAGCAAAACGCCGAGCACTAAACCTACGAGGATTTGTTTTACGAGACTACCTTGCGACAGGCGCGCAAGCAGGCCTGAAGTTGATGACTTCATGGAGATTTCCTTAAGTGATATTGCGTCCATCCTGGAACGTACTCTTTGTTACGTTTATGCCCGGATGTAATAAATGTTTGCCTGAGTGAGTATAAGGAAAGATGCGCTCTGGGGAAGCGTAAAATGCTGAAATTTACGTGTCACATCATATTTTTTAACTATTTGTTTACGTATTGCCAGGGGGCGCTACGTTTGTCGGTCTGCGGAACGTATTTTTGCTGGCCCGGCAGGCATACTGCCGGGCCATGGAGGTTACTGCGCTTGCTGTTTCTTATCGTTTTGATGGTTTACCCATGCGTTAACGAGCAGTGTGACGATCAGGATGCCAAACACCACACCTAACGAGATGGCGATAGGAATATGATAGAAGTCGACAATCAGCATCTTGATACCAATGAACACCAGGATTATCGACAAACCATATTTGAGCATTGAGAAGCGCTCCGCGACACCCGCCAGCAGGAAGTACATCGCACGCAGACCCAGAATCGCGAACAGGTTAGAGGTCAGTACAATGAACGGGTCGGTCGTCACGGCAAAGATAGCCGGAATACTGTCGACGGCGAAAATGACGTCGCTCAGTTCAACCAGAATCAGTACCAGCATCAGCGGCGTTGCGAACAGCAGGCCGTTCTTACGCACGAAGAAATGCTCGTTCTCGATGGTGTCGGTCATGCGCAGATGCCCACGTAGCCAGCGAACCACCGGTCTGTCGCCGATGCCGGACGCATCATCTTTCGCCAGCGCCATTTTTACACCGGTAAACAGCAGGAAGGCACCGAACACATACAGCAGCCACTCGAACTGCGCGATCAGCCAGCTTCCGGTAAAGATCATGATGGTACGCAGTACGATCGCACCCAGTACGCCATAGACCAACACCCGACGTTGCAGCGCGGGCGGGACAGAGAAGTAGCTGAAGAGCATCAGCCAGACAAAGACGTTATCCACCGCCAGTGATTTTTCGATCAAATAACCGGTCAGAAACGCCAGCGCCTGCGGATCGGCAACCGCACGTCCTTGCGTTTGAGCCAGATACCACCAGAATACGGCGTTAAACAATAATGAGAGCGTTACCCAGACCAGGGACCAGATTGCCGCCTGCTTCATTGACATCGTATGTGCGCCACGACGCCCCTGTAGCAGAAGATCAATAGCCAGCATAATCACCACAACGACAGCGAATCCACCCCATAACAACGGTGTGCCGACAGTATTCATAAAATTTCCTTACACATAAAAAAACGGCTGACGTCAGAAGACGACAGCCGTTGCTTTTTATATGCATAGACCTCGCCTTCCGGCAAGGTCTCACTTACAACAAAACAGGAATACGACGACGCATTCCTGTTTTGTTGCCCGGTGACCGGATGTGGTTTTTCACACATCGTAATGACGATCCACCGGCAATGAAGTTACTCCCCTTTGCGGGTAACAAAATATGACAGGCCATGCTTCCAGTCAATGGCCTGTTACATCTGTTTTACATTGATTTACGCAGTGGCTGCGGGGTTTTGATCATCCGCCGGGAATACTACCCCAGTCTGGCGACGAATTTCCGTTTGCAGTTTCGCGGTAATGCGGCTGACTTCCAGAGCGGGATGGTTCACCTCATGCGTTTCAACCAAATGTGCAAAGACCTCTGCCTCATAGAGCATAGTATTAATATGCTGAGGCGCAGTGAGATCCTGCGTCTTGCCGCCGCGTGGAATAAAGCAGACTTTCTGACACTCGGCGATTTTCTCAATCACCAGAGAACCCGCTTCACCCTGAATTTCGCTGGCCAGCACAGAGTCGCTGACTTTGGAGTGCTGCAAGGTCACGCTGAAATCACCGTAATTCAGCACCACGACGCCGTGGGCATCAACGCCGCTTTCCAGCAGGCTGGCAGAAGCCTGCACGCTGCAAGGTTCACCCCAGAGTGCGATGGCGGACGCCAGGCAATAAAAGCCGATATCCATGATCGAGCCATTTGAAAACGCCGGATTAAAGGTGTTGGGGTTTTCACCGTCCAGATAGCGCTGGTAACGCGAGGAGTACTGGCAGTAATTGATAAAGGCCTTACGTACTTTCCCCACCTTCGGCAAGGCTTGTTGTAGCAGCAGGAAATTGGGCAGGCTGGCCGTTTTAAAGGCTTCAAAGAGCACGACCTGATTTTCGCGGGCACAGGCGATAGCCGCTTCAACCTCAGCCAGATTCGATGCCAGCGGCTTCTCGCAAATCACATGTTTTTGGTGACTGAGAAAGAGCCGGGTCTGGGAAAAATGCAGTGAATTTGGGCTGGCAATATAGACCGCATCAATCGCCTCGCTTTTTGCCATGGCGTCCAGCGAGGTAAACAGATGTTCGACGGGATAGTCGTTAGCGAACGTTTGCGCCTGTTCGAGGCTGCGGGAATAGACTGCAGTTAACTTATATTTGCCGGTTTCATGAGCGGCATCGACAAACTGGCGGGTGATCCAGTTTGTGCCAATAACAGCGAAACGTATCATAAACGCCTTCAGGCTCCATAAAGGGATTCTCGCGCCAATGTATCACGCCTTTATGGCAAAGCCAGTGCGCGACTACGCAGTTTCCTTTAACGACAACTGCGTCAGCCACAGGCGGGTATCAAACTCAAGCTGGTGATACTGCGGCTCCATATGACAGCACAACTGGTAGAACGCTTTGTCGTGCTCTTTTTCCTTCAGATGCGCCAGTTCATGGACGACGATCATCCGCAGGAACGGCTCCGGCGCGTTGCGAAAAACCGTGGCGACGCGGATTTCCGCCTTCGCTTTCAGCTTTCCACCCTGGACGCGTGAAACGGCGGTATGCAAACCCAGTGCGTTTTTCAGCACGTGGATCTTATTGTCATACATCACTTTATTGATCGGTGGCGCATTACGCAGAAACTGGCTTTTCAGATCCTGGGTGTACTGCCAGAGCGCCTTATCGGTCGCGAAGCTGTGTGTGCCTGGGTAACGTTTTTCAAGAACGCTGGCCAGCCGCTCTTCGGCAATTAAGGTGCGTACCTGGGAAAGTAAGTTCTCCGGATAGCCCTGCAGATAACTAAGATTGCTCATCAACAACGCCCCAACTGAATAATAAAAAGGTATACTCACGCACCCTTTTCAGGGATAACGCCAAATTTTACCACTCAGGAGGGCCGATGAGCCACTTAGACAACGGTTTCCGTTCACTCAATCTTAAACGTTTCCCGGAAACGGACGACGTTAACCCGCTTCAGGCGTGGGAAGCGGCGGATGAATATCTGCTGCAACAGTTGGATGACACTGAAATTGTCGGTCCGGTTCTGATCCTGAATGATACCTTCGGAGCACTGGGTTGCGCGCTGGCTGAACACACGCCTTACAGCATCGGTGATTCCTATTTAAGCGAACTCGCGACGCGCGAAAACCTGCGTCACAACGAGATTGCGGAATCCAGCGTCAAGTTTCTCGACAGCACGGCACAATATCCGCAGGCACCGGGCGTTGTGCTGATTAAAATTCCTAAAACGCTGGCCCTGCTGGAACAGCAACTGCGCGCACTGCGTCAGGTGGTCACCCCAGAAACGCGGATTATTGCGGGTGCTAAAGCGCGTGATATTCACAACTCCACGCTTGAGCTGTTCGAAAAAGTGCTGGGCCCAACGACCACCACGCTGGCCTGGAAAAAGGCGCGTCTGATCAACCCAACGTTCACGAAGCCCGAACTTGCCGATGCACCAGAGACGCTGAGCTGGAAGCTGGACGGAACCAACTGGACCATTCACAACCATGCCAACGTCTTCTCGCGCACGGGGCTGGATATCGGTGCCCGTTTCTTTATTGAGAATTTGCCCGACAATCTGGAAGGGGAGATCGTGGATCTCGGATGTGGCAACGGGGTGATTGGTCTGACGCTGCTGGAGAAAAACCCGGAAGCCAGCGTCATCTTTACCGATGAATCACCGATGGCGGTGGCGTCCAGTCGTCTGAACGTAGAAACCAACATGCCGGAAGCGTTGGATCGCTGCGAGTTTATGATTAACAACGCGCTGTCCGGCGTGGAGCCTTTCCGCTTCAACGCGGTCATTTGTAATCCGCCGTTCCACCAGAAGCACGCCCTGACGGATAACGTCGCGTGGGAGATGTTCCATCACGCGCGTCGTTGCCTGAAGATCAACGGCGAGCTGTATATTGTGGCGAACCGTCACCTGGATTACTTCCACAAGCTGAAGAAGATTTTTGGCAACTGCACCACCATCGCCACCAACAATAAATTTGTGGTGCTCAAAGCGGTGAAGCTGGGGCGTCGCCGCTAAACTATTGTATGCCGGGCGGCGCTTCGCTTGCTCCGGCCTACGAGGTTTTATAGGCCCGATAAGCGTAGCGCCACCGGGCAATAGGTTAAATTTCCAGCGCTAGCTTTGTGCCCTGCGCAATGGCTCGCCGGGCATCCAGCTCCATTGCCACATCGCATCCACCAATCAAATGCACCACTTTACCTGCTGCGTGCAACGGATCGGCCAGTTCGCGTCTTGGATCCTGCCCGGCGCAAATCACCACGTTGTCGACGGCCAGAAGTTGCGGCTCGCCGTTGATCAATACGTGTAACCCTTCATCATCGATCTTCTGATAACTGACCGCCGGGATCATTTTTACCCCGCGAGAGAGCAGGGTCGTGCGGTGGATCCACCCCGTTGTTTTCCCCAACCCCTGACCGGGTTTGCTGGCCTTACGTTGCAGCATCACGATTTGTCGCGGACTGCGTGATAAATGCGGGCCTTCCGGGCGCAGGCCGCCCGCCTGTTGCAGGCTGGTGTCGATACCCCACTCCACGCAAAACTCGGCAATGCTCTGACTGGTGGGATCGCCTGGCTGACTCAGGTACATGGCGGTATCAAAACCGATCCCGCCGCAACCAACAATGGCCACGCGCTTCCCGACCGGGGCTTTGTCGCGCAAGACGTCAAGATAGGTCAGTACTTTCGGATGATCGATACCGGCGATCGGCGGTTTACGCGGTTCGATCCCACTGGCGAGGATCACTTCATCAAAGGACTGAAGGGCGTCGGCGCTCACGAACTGATTCAGTTTCAGCGTGACGCCAGTGACGTCGATCATTCGGCGGTAATAGCGCAGCGTTTCATAAAATTCTTCTTTGCCGGGGATCTGTTTGGCAATGTTAAATTGCCCGCCGATCTCGGCGTTGGCATCAAACAGGGTGACAGCATGACCACGCGCGGCGGCGTTGATCGCAAAAGCAAGACCTGCTGGCCCGGCCCCTACCACCGCCAGTTGTTTCTTCACCACCGCCGGCAAGACAGGCATTTTTGTTTCGTGGCAGGCGCGTGGGTTTACCAGGCATGAAGTGACTTTGCCAACGAAGATCTGATCCAGGCACGCCTGGTTACAACCGATGCAGGTGTTGATCTCATCGGCACGCCCGGACTCCGCCTTTGAAAGCAGTTCGGCGTCGGCGAGGAACGGACGCGCCATCGACACCATATCGGCATCGCCACGGGCCAGAATATCGTCGGCCACCTGCGGATCGTTGATGCGGTTGGTGGTGACCAGCGGGATTGTCACGAGACCTTTCAGCTTGCGGGTTACCCAGCTAAATGCACCGCGCGGGACCGGCGTGGCGATGGTAGGAATGCGGGCTTCATGCCAGCCGATGCCCGTGTTAATGATCGTTGCGCCTGCGGCTTCAATGGCCTGCGCCAGCTGTACGGTTTCCTCAAAGGTGCCGCCGTTTTCCACCAAATCCAGCATCGACAGGCGATAGATAATGATGAAATCGTTGCCGACGCGCTGGCGTACTGCCCGCACGACTTCTACAGCAAAACGCATACGGTTGACATAGTCGCCGCCCCATTGGTCCTGGCGTTGGTTGGTGCGTACGGTGAGAAACTCGTTAATCAGATACCCTTCAGAGCCCATCACCTCCACGCCGTCGTATCCTGCTTCGCGCGCCAGTTGTGCGCAGCGCGCGAAGTCGTCAATCAGTTGCAGGATCTCGTCATGGGTCAGCTCATGAGGCGTAAAGCGGTTTATCGGCGCCTGTAGCGCGGAGGGCGCCACCAGGTGCGGTTGGTAGCTGTAACGCCCGGTATGCAGGATCTGAAGGGCGATTTTACCGCCTTCATCATGAACCGCATCGGTGATGGTGCGATGGAATGGTAATTGCCTGGCGTCATTCAGCGTTGCGCCGCCTTCCATTCCCACGCCGGAGAGCGCAGGGGCGATACCGCCGCTGACAATCAGCGCGACGCCATGCTTCGCGCGCTCGGCGTAGAAGGCCGCCAGACGTTGTGCGCCGTCGGGATACTCCTCAAGGCCGGTATGCATTGAACCCATTAGCACGCGGTTTTTAAGCTGGGTAAAGCCCAGGTCGAGTGGGGCGAACAGCGACGGATAGCTCATAAGGGTGTCCATTATGTAAAATTATTGTTATGTGGTCGGATGAGTTCTAATTTAGCTGTCGGCGCGCAAAAGGGAAAAGAGGAATGTAATGATTGTGATGGGATTCAAAAAAGATGCTCCCCCCGAAGGGAGAGCGAACCGGAGATGGTGCTTTTTTTAGTGTGCTGGTCGTTACTGAATGTTTGAAGCGGGGGCGGCTTCGATTGCTTGCTCTTCTTTGGTTAACCCTTTTATGTACCTGCTGTATTTCCACCAGGCAAAACCGAGGAAGATAACAATGCCACCCACGTTATAAAAAATAATGGTCATGATGTTCCCGCCGGTAGGGAACGTAGAGGCGATAAATCCGACGGTAAAAAGCGCAATCAGCATGGAAACCACAATAATGCCGGTGCGTTGTGATCCCATGCGGAAGTCGCGCGGTAAATGATCCAGTTTTACCCGCAGATTCAGATAAGCCAGCATAATAAACAGCGGCGGCAGCATGGAGGCAGCGGCAGTCATATTAATGATGGTGTTCATAAGATCCTGCACGGTATTGGAGCCGAGCATTGGGATGATCATCAGCGGAATAACAATCAGATACTGGATCCAGGCGGCTCGAGCCGGTACGCCGTTTTCATTCAGCGAGACGGTTTTCTTGCCGAAAATACCTTCCGGGATCTCAGAGAAGAAAATTTTCACCGGCGTTGCGGTCCACATCAGCAAGGAGCCGAACATGGCGGTAAAGGAGACCAGACCAACAAAACGATTGACGATAAGTTCCGGCAGACCGAAATACGCGGCCAGGCCGTGGAATACCTGCACAGAGCCGCCGGTAAACTTCAGCTCTTTGCTGCTGACAAAGACGTTGATCAGCACCGATGAAATGGAATACAGCACGCCGATAAAGATCCCGGCAATAATGATCACTTTTACGAACGATTTCGAACCGCCTTTGACGTCGTTAACGTAAACGGCGACGGATTCTGCACCGCCTGCGGCCATGAAAATCCAGGTGGTAATGCCGAGGAATGCCCAGTTGAAATTCGGGATCATCGCATCAACGGTAATCGGATCGGCAGGCTGGACGCCACCAACCAGCGCGGTGCCTGCCAGTAAAATATAGGACAAGGTGAGCAACAGCATCAGCGTGGACGTGACTGAAGTGATGGGACCCAGCATTTTCGCCCCGTTAGTGGAGACCCAGGTCGAGAAGGCGAACAGCACCATACTCAGGACGGTGGTCGCGATCGGCGTCAGAATATATTCGTAGCCGAGAAACGCGTAAGAGGCGTAGGCAATAACGCGCGGCAGCAGCGAAGTGAAAAAGAACAGATTGACGAACCAGTAGGTGTAGGCGGTAATAAACGCCCAGCGACCGCCCAACGAACTTTTTACCCACGCATAAACCCCGGCCTCTGAGTTCTTATTCAGCGAGACAAATTCCGCGATGATTAAGCAGAAGGGAATAAAATAAAAAATCGTGGCCAGGAAAAACATCGGTGCGGATGCCAGCCCAAGCTCAATATTATTATTGATGACGTTATTGAAACTATAAACGGCGGCAAACGTGAGTGACAGTAAACCGAATTTACCGATTGTATTACGTTTGGTATCAGACATAACACATCTCCGAACATTTGTAGGGTAGGCGATGCCATTCTGACATCGCCCGTTTTTTTTATTTGTTATGGAAGTAACCGTCTTCGATGGTTACTCTGAGGACAACTTTCTTGACTGCGTTATTGCAAATAAAGCGGTAAGCCTCATGGTTTTCACAAATAACCATCTGGCCTTCATGCACTTCAACGGTTTGTCCACACCCTTTCAGGTATTCGCGATCGGTTTCATCACGGTAATATTCAACAATTTGCAATTCATCCTTGGGCGCAAATTCAATTTTTTGCTGTCCCTGTAAGTAATAATGCACGTCAAAATAACGACGATGCCCGGTAAATAGCGCATCGGTGGCTGAATCGGTTTCCACGCGATAACTGAGCGAATCGCCGATGGAATGGGCGACACCGGGTCGAATGTTATCAATATTTTCGATCGCTTCGACGCAGCGCTGCCATTTCCGACCGGAGGCGTAGAGTTGTCGGAACTGTTCTAAGTTATCGAGGATTCTCATTTTTCATTCTCGCTGTGCAAATTCGTGGAAAAGAAACCCGCGCCAAAGGCGTGACAAGCGTAGGTCTGAGCGGTGGTTTCTCCGCCAGAAACCGGCAGCAATGTAAAGCCGTAGTGGAAAGGTCTGAACCAGACCCGCCAGCTATCAAGCACTTCGCTTCCCCAGGAGTTGGAGCCAAGCCCGAGCAGCTGGTGGTCCAGATTCAGCGTGATGTCATCGCGACGCTGCAACTCATTACAATGCTGTGCGGAATGAATATCCTCTGGCGTGTAGTGCCAGGCGCTAAAGTTGATCGGCTGTTGCGGCACAACCAGCAGGCCATTGCCGTGACGATTGGTCAGCGCAGCCCAGCGCACATGCTGGCGGTTGCCGTTGTTTTGCGGGAAGGGATAGTTCTCGAACATCTCATCCACGGTGGCACGCCAGATGTCGATGATATTGGCCTGCTGACTGTCGGCGTAGTTTTCACCCGGCCCACGGCCATACCAGGCGACCTGATCGAGCGCGCCGTTGATGCCCAACGTGAAACCGATGCACGGAATAATGTGCGGGTACTCGCCGTAACGCTCGCCCGAAAGCTCGACATTCACCTGGCCGTCTGCCGCAATGCGCCAGCGATAGGTGCAGCGCATCCCGAAATCAAACACCGGCGGCGCGATGATGGTGCGACTGGTGATAAGAATTGCGTCGTCAGCCTGTTCAATGGCGAAATCGCGCAGATGCTCCTGCATGATCTGCAGATGGTTCGGTTGCCAGAGACCCTCAAACTCCTGTTTGTGGTTATCAATCATCGGTTTGAAGAAGTTAATCTTCGGCTCGCGGGTGATCAGCTCCTCACCGTTAACCTGCCAGGAGGTGGGTTTTCCATTCAGCTTTGAGAAGGTCAGCGCGAAGTTAAAACCACCAACGGTACAGTGCTGTCGATCTTCCTCCAGAGTCAGAGGACGCGCATTTTTCTGGCTGAACGGCACCGGTGCGGTGGTGCGGGCCTTCAGCGGGAACTGGTAAGTGGCGATGTGATGTCCGGCGTCGCTGTAGAGCGTGCGGGAATCTTTCGTCACGGTGATATTGAGGAACGCTTCGCAGGCGTCCAGCGTCGGCAGCGCGCATGTCACGAGCGCGTCACTGTCTGGCGCGACACCGTGCAGTTTGATGCTCTGTGTGGAGAGCGTTTCGCCTTCTGCGCGAACATCAATGTGCAGGGTGTAATCGTCGAGGGGGGTAAACCACAGCTTATTTTCCACCCGCAGTTCGCCGCGCGCCAGATCCACCGCGTGAATTTTCACCGGCGCGATGACCTGTTTGTACTCTTTCAAACCCGGCCCCGGTGTTTGATCGGAATAAATCAGACCGTCGAGACAGAAGTTGTAGTTGTTCGGGTAATCACCGTAATCACCGCCGAATTTGTACCAGACGTTACCGTCGTCATCTTTTGCCTGAATGCCGTGATCGCACCATTCCCAGACATAGTGGCCCTGGATGCAGTCATGCTGGTAAAAAACGTTTTGATACTCCGTCAGTCCGCCAGGGCCGTTGCCCATTGCGTGGGCGTATTCGCAGATAATGCGCGGCTTGGGATGAGGATACTCACCAAATTCGTTCATCAGCGGTACACGGGTGTACATGGTGGAGATGATATCCACGATTTCCGCGTCGCGATCTTCTTCGTAATGAATCAGTCGTGTGTCGTCCAGCGCTTTGGCGGCGTGGTACATGGCGCGGATATTACAGCCGTATCCGGACTCGTTACCGAGTGACCAGATGATGATCGAAGGGTGGTTTTTCTGCGCGTGGACGTGGCGCACAATGCGCTCGACATACACGTGCTCCCAGGCCGGATCGTCGGTGATCTGGCTGATATTGCCGACGTTGGCAAATCCATGCGATTCGACATCGGTTTCCGCCATCACAAACAGGCCATAGATATCGCACAGTTCGTAAAAACGGGGATCGTTAGGATAATGTGCGGTACGGACCGAGTTGATGTTGTGCTGCTTCATCAGCAGCAGATCTTTTTCGACGCGATCCATCCCGACCGCGCGGCCTTTGAGATGATCATTATCGTGACGGTTGACGCCGTGCAGCATCACATAGCGGTTGTTTATGTAAAACAGCCCGTCGCGGACTTTAATGTCGCGGAACCCGACGCGCTGTGGCACCACTTCCAGGATATTACCGTTGGCGTCTTTCAGCACCATCACCAGATGGTAGAGATACGGCGACTCTGCGGACCACTGTTGTGGCGCGTTCACTTCAATCGCAAAATCAGCGTGGGTGAGCTCGTCTACGTTTAGCGTTTCGATAACGCCAGTGTGAACGACGCTCTCGCCGTCAAACAGCGTATATTCCAGCGAGGTGAGCGCAGGGACGGAAGCCAGGTTTTCCAGCGTCATCTGACAGCTCAGCTTGGCGTCGCGGTAGTTGTCGTGAAAATCGGTACGGACGGTAAAATCCTGAATGTGGGTTGCATGCTTACCGACCAGATAAACGTCGCGGAAGATCCCCGCAGACCACCACATATCCTGATCTTCAATATAGGTGGAGTCCGCCCACTGCATGACCCGCACGCACAGCAGGTTGTCGCCTGTTGTGGCGACTGCGCTAATATCGAACTCTGCTGTCAGACGACTGCCTTTGCTGAACCCAACATAATGGCCGTTAACGTAGACTTCGAAATAGGTTTCGACACCGTCAAACTTGATAATCGTCTGCTTGTCTTTCCAGTCTTCGCTAAGGGTAAAAATACGCTGGTATGCGCCAGTGGGGTTATCGCTGGGAACATAAGGCACATCGATCGGGAACGGGAACCCTTCGTCGGTGTACTGGAGCTTTCCGTGGCCTTCCATCTGCCACATGCCGGGAACCGTAATAGACCCCCAGTCATTCATATACTCAGTGGTAAACGCGTCCGGTACCTGCAGCGGATGGTCAAAGAACTGGAAGTTCCACTGACCGCTCAACGGCAAAAAGTAGCTGCTGGTTTCGCGAACAAATGAGCGAGCCTGGGCAACCGAATCATAAGAAAAAAAGTACGCACGTGGCGCCAGTCGATTTTCGTGGGTGAGCTGAATGTTTTCCCAGCGATTCATAGGGCCTCCCGGTGGAGAGAAATCGGAACCATTCATGTAGATGGTGAGTAAGTGTTATTGGAGGTGATTTTAGTAAAAGTTTTACTAAAATATAGTAATAAAAATGATTAACTTTAACTTGATCACAAAACCAGCGTGTAAGCCGACTGCGGATGAATGAAAATGCGCGCCCGGCGTGCTGAGTCGCCAGGCGGGAGAAAAGGGGGATTAGCGGGTGGTGCCGCGCAGCTTTAACTTGCTGGGAACGAAGACTAAAAGCGGGAGTGCGCGCCCGTCGCGGGCTTTTTCATACAACAGGTTGACGCCCTGGCTGCCCATCATTTCGGAATGAATACGTACGGTGGAAAGCGGAGGAAAGGTAAACCGCGCGGTTGGGATGTCGTTTACGCTGATCAGTGAAATGTCGCGGGGAATCTCCAGTCCGCGTTCATGGATGGCACGCAGCACGCCAATGGCGATAGAGTCGGAGGCGACAAACAGCGCGCTGGGGAAATCGTCTTTGGCCAGCATCTGTTTTGCCAACTTATATCCCGATGAGCTGGAGAAGCCGCCGCGCCAGATATCCTCTTCACGGACAACCTTCTTCAGGCGGCCATATTCCACAAATGCCGCTTCGCGGATATCCGCTTTGCCGGGTTCATCTTCTCCGCCAATAAAGCCGATACGGTTCATGCCCTGCGCGATGAAAAAGTCGATAATTTCTTTGCTTATCCGCGCCAGGTCGATATCAATGGCGTCATATTCGCTGCTGGATTCATGAAAGTCGATAAAGCAGATATTGTCAGTTAACGCCGTTGCCGCGTCACGCAGTTCGGTAGAGGGTTTACCGACGATCAAAATGCCCGTGATGTTCCTGATTTCCGGCAGTCCGCTGTGCTCATAGCAGTTGGTCAGCTCGATCCCGAGTTTTTCGCATTGCGTTTCAATCCCGTGACGGATCGCGAGATAGTAAGGATCGTTAATCTCCAGCTCCTGCTGGTAGCTGTAGATCGCCAGAATATGTTGCAGACTCACCGTGGCAGACTGGCTCTTACGGGCGCTGCTGGTTTTGTACTCCAGCTTCTCCGCAATCTCCAGAATGCGATGTTTGGTCTCTTCTTTGACATTCAGCGTGGGGTCATCGTTTAAAACCCGCGACACGGTCGCCAGGGATACGCCAGCTTCGAGTGCAATATCTTTAAGTGTTGCCATAATTACCTTTTTCGACTTTTCCCTGAGTAGCGTTTTCATTGTAAAGGAAGTGCTTATCTATTCATCTGTTTTCAGTAAATAAAGCGTGTTTATTTGACTCGCACGGGGTAAATCCTTGCCTGAAGAGTGTGATCAGCGCGTCATTTTCCCTTATTTCAGCGAAGTGAAAGGAAAACATTTTGCTATGATTTAGTAAATTTTTACTAACGGAGGAAAAATGGATACTGTCGCATTTGAGGAGTTCGCCCGACTGGAAATACGGGTTGGAAAAATTGTCCAGGTTAAGCGCCATGAAAACGCCGATAAGCTTTATATCGTTCAGGTCGATGTTGGCGAGCGGACGTTGCAAACCGTCACCAGCCTGGTGCCTTACTACAGTGAGGAGGAACTGACAGGGAAAACGGTGGTGGTGCTGTGTAATCTCGCCAAAGCCAAAATGCGCGGCGAAACCTCGGAGTGCATGTTGCTTTGCGCCGAAACCGACGATGGTAGCGAAAGCGTCCTGTTGACGCCGGAACGTGTGATGCCCGCCGGTGTGCGGATTGTGTGAGTGCTGTGAACAGGCCGGATGGCGATGCTAACGCATCTTATCCGGCCTACGGTGCGGTGCCTGCGTAGGCCGGTTAAGAACGTCGCTGCCATCCGGCATCTGTCACACTTGCTCCACGCTGACGCGCATGGCCGCCAACGCTTTGCGAGTCGCTTTGAGTACCAGTTCACACTGCTCAATAGTCAGCGTGAGCGGCGGTTCGATACGAATCGTTTTCGCGTTGTTGAGCGTTCCGGCAACCAGTACGCGCTGGCGGAACATCTCGCTGGCAAAGTTGTAGCCGATCTCGTTATCGACAAACTCAATCGCCATCAGCATCCCTTTCCCACGCGCTTCCTGGATCAGATCCGGATATTCCCGACCCAACTGGCGGAAACCGTCCAGCAGAATGTCGCCTTTCTGTTCCGCCTGAGCCGGTAAGTTCTGCTCCAGCAGCACGTTAATGGTGGCCAACGCCGCCGCACAGGCCAGCGGGTTACCGCCAAACGTCGTGGTATGCAGGAAGGGGTTGTCGAATAACACCGAAAACACTTCTTCGGTTGCGATAGTGGCGCCAATCGGCATCACACCGCCCCCCAGCGCTTTTGCCAGGCACAGAATGTCGGGTTGCACATTCTCATGCTCACAGGCGAACATTTTGCCGGTGCGTCCCATCCCGGTCTGCACTTCATCCAGAATCATCAACGCGCCGAACTCATCGCAGAGTTTACGTACGGCGGTCAGATAACCTGGCGGCGGCAGGATCACCCCGCCTTCGCCCTGGATCGGTTCCAGAATGACGGCGGCCACATCATCACCGGTTTTTTTACACTCGCTAAGCGCGGTACGCATGGCCTCAACGTTACCAAAAGGCACATGACGGAACCCCGGCAGCAGCGGCATAAACGGTTTACGGAAGGTGGATTTTGCCGTAGCGGATAGTGCGCCCAGCGATTTTCCGTGGAACGCGCCGCTGGTGGCGATGAAGGTATATTTGCCACGCGGTGACTGATACGCCTTCGCCAGTTTCAGCGCGGCCTCCACAGACTCTGTTCCACTGTTACAGAAGAAGCTGTATTTCAGTTTACCGGGCGCCAGTGCGGCGAGTGTTTTCGCCAGCATGGCACGAAGCGGGTCAAGTAATTCCTGACTATGCAATGGTTGTTTCGCGAGTTGATTCTGTACGGCGGAAACCACAACTGGATTACGGTGCCCCACGTTGAAAATTCCAAAACCACCCAGGCAATCAACAAACTCCTGTCCCTGAGTGTCGACAAGCGTATTCAGACCTCCTGCTTGCCACTCTACGGCTCCGTAATCCCCGCCTGCAGTCACAGATTTTCGGTACTCTAAAAACCCCGGATTGACGTGCTCTTTGAAATACTCAATCACCTCTCGGTTCAGTGCTTTCATCTCCTCATGATCAAGCGTTCGCTTCTCAATGAGATTCAGTGCGTGCGCGCTGCAGGCTAAGGCTGAGGCGCTGGAAGGTAACCTGTTCAAAATGTGCTCCCGGGGATCGCGTATCACATGATACCGATTTAAGTATTGCAGGGATTGCGCCATCCCGAAGGCGTTCATGAAAATCGGGATAAACACCAGGAATAATCGCATTTACGCAACATTTAATCTTATTTGTTAACAATCGAGACGGCATAACCGACTTTACGTACGCAGATGCGCCCATTTTTACCCGCAAAACGCCCCGAAAAAGTGCAAAAAACGCCCAAAAATAGGGCGGAGGATTCAGCACGGCTTGATAGTTACGCAATGAAAGTAATTTAAATCAATGGATTAGATTGCGTACAAATATTGAGGTTTAATCGCAAATTGCGATCTAAATCAATTTTAACAACTAAAGATAAATCGATTAGCGCCGAAATAACATCTGACAGAAAAGTTAACATCAAAATAACCTGCATAGGACGCGATCATGTCTTCTCATCTCTACGTCAGCCAGAAAAGCATTCCACTGGACGACGATACGACCCTCATGTCCACGACTGACTTACACAGCTATATCACGCATGCGAATGACACCTTCGTGCAGGTGAGCGGCTATTCGTTGAGCGAACTCCAGGCGCAGCCACATAACCTTGTGCGTCATCCAGATATGCCGAAAGCGGCATTTGCGGATATGTGGTACACCCTGCAACAAGGGGAACCGTGGAGCGGCATCGTTAAAAATCGCTGCAAGAATGGCGATCACTACTGGATCCGCGCCAATGCGGTGCCGATGGTTCGCGAGGGAAAAGTGACCGGGTATATGTCCATTCGTATCCGCGCGACGGAAGATGAAATTGCGGCGGTTGAGCCGTTGTATCACGCTCTGAAGGAAGGGCGCTGCCGTAAACGCCTCCACAAGGGGCTGGTGGTGCGTAAGGGCTGGTTAGGCAAACTTCCGGCGCTCCCCATCCGCTGGCGGGTACGTTGTGTGATGGCGTTTATCTTCGCGGTACTGGCGGCGAGCCTGATGCAGCAAAATGCGCCTGTGGCGTCACTCGTGATCGGCGCGCTGGTCATGCTGCTGGGGACGGCGATGTTTGAGTGGCAAATTGTGCGTCCGATTGAAAATGTGGCCCGGCAGGCGTTGAAGGTGGCGACAGGGGATCGTAACAGTGTGACGCATCTGAATCGTAGCGACGAGTTGGGTTTGACGCTGCGGGCTGTGGGTCAGCTCGGGTTGATGTGTCGCTGGCTCATTAATGATGTCTCAAGTCAGGTGTCCAGCGTCAGAAATGGCAGTGAAACTCTGGCGAAAGGGAATGACGATCTGAACAAACACACCCGCCAGACGGTGGAAAATGTGCAGCAAACGGTAACGACCATGAACCAGATGGCGGAATCGGTGAAGAAAAATACCGCCACCGCATCGGCTGCCGACAAACTTTCTATCGCGGCCAGCGGTGCGGCAACTCAGGGTGGGGAAGCGATGGAGACCGTCATCAAAACGATGGATGACATTGCCGACAGTACACAACGGATCGGCACGATCACTGCACTCATTAACGATATCGCGTTTCAGACCAATATTCTGGCGCTGAATGCCGCAGTTGAAGCCGCACGAGCAGGTGAACAGGGCAAAGGGTTTGCTGTGGTCGCCGGAGAGGTTCGCCACCTTGCCAGCCGAAGCGCCAGCGCGGCGAACGATATTCGTAAGCTAATTGATGCCAGTGCTTCCCGGGTACAGTCCGGCTCAGAACAGGTTCATGCGGCAGGAAGGACGATGGATGACATTGTGGCGCAGGTGCAAAATGTGACCCAGCTCATCGCCCAAATCAGTCATTCGACACTGGAGCAGTCGGACGGGCTTTCCAGCCTGACGCTGGCGGTGGATGAGTTAAATAACATCACGCATAAGAATGCCGAACTGGTGGAAGAGAGCGCCAGAGTTTCAGCAATGGTGAGACACCGCGCCAGCCGTCTGGAAGATGCCGTCACGGTTCTGCATTGAGTCCGCGTCCCTGACGCGGTTTCTCTCGCCTCCAGAGGGAGGCGAGGGCAGGGACGCGAATACACAGCCCGTTTAATCGAGTTGGGTGATGTCCAGCGCTGCACGGTCAATCACACCGATGATTTTTTTGATCTGTGCTTCACTGATATCAGCCTGATTCACCCGCAGATCCAGCACGGCTTTGAAGTTATCCAGCGCCCGCTTCATCTGCGGGTTTTTACGTAATTCGAAACCCACGCAGCGTGCTTTTACGCGCTCCTGAATACGTTCGAGCTGTTCATTATTTTCATCCAGCCACTGCTGTCCGGCCTGAGTGATGGCTATCTTCTTCCGACCGCCTTCTTCTTCGCTGATACTGATAAATTCCTGATCTTGCAGAAAATCCAGCGTCGGATAAATCACGCCGGGGCTTGGGGTGTAGTTACCCTGCGTCAGTGTTTCAATGGCTTTGATAAGCTCATAGCCGTGGCTTGCATCGCGGGTCAAGATATCCAGAATCACCAGACGTAACTCGCCGTGGCCGAAAAATCGCTGGCGGCGTCCGCCTCGACCGTGGCGATGCTCGCAGCCATGTTCATGGCCGTGATGGCGTTCCCTGCCGCAACCTTCTTGATGATGTTCGTGATGGCAGCCTTCGTGCTGATGTCCTTCGCCTTTACAGCAGCCCTCTTGATGATGCTCTTGATGGCCGCCATCGTGCTGATGCCCTTCACCTTTACAGCAGCCCTCTTGATGATGCTCGTGATGGCAGCCTTCGTGCTGATGTCCTTTGCCTTTACAGCAACCCTCATGTGGATGTTGCATGATCATCTCCTGATGTTATTTCGATATATCTAATTTATATCTAAATGTTTTTGTTATGCAAGTTTTAAGTGGGTTTTGTTTTTAATTTTATGATTTTATTGGTATTTATTTTGTTTGTGGTTACAGGCTGAAGAACATGGCATATATCATAAAAATCTTGCAATATTTTCAATTAACAATCATTATCATTTGCGATAAACAATTTAGATATATCGTAATACAATCACGAAGGCGAAAAGAATGACCAAAAAAACCTCACGCTATCCACAGCGCGTTCGTAATGAACTGCGCTTTCGCGAACTGACCGTCCTGCGTGTTGAACGTATCAGCGCGGGTTTTCAGCGTATTGTGCTGGGAGGAAATGCTCTGGAAGGCTTTCGCTCTCTGGGATTTGACGATCACACCAAGGTCTTTTTCCCGGAGCCGGACAGTCGCTTTGTACCGCCGACGGTGACTGACGAAGGTATCGTCTGGGCGGATGGTATTCGCCCAACAACACGTGATTACACACCGTTATACGATGAGGAGCGCCATGAACTGGCGCTGGATTTTTATCTCCATGATGGCGGGGTGGCGAGCACCTGGGCGAAGCATGCCCGCGAGGGGGACACGCTCACGATTGGCGGACCGCGCGGTTCGCTGGTGGTGCCAGACGATTACGCATACCAGGTTTATGTTTGTGATGAATCGGGAATGCCGGCATTGCGCCGCCGCCTGGAGGCGATCAGCCGACTGACTGTGCGCCCGAATGTCACGGCGCTGGTCAGTGTGCAAAACGCGGCGTATCAGGATTACCTCGCCCATCTTGATGGATTTGCGATTGAGTGGTTCGTCGGGCAGGACGAGCAGGCGGTGGATGTGCGCTTGTCACAGCTTTCGATTCCTGCAGAAGATTATTTCATCTGGATCACCGGTGAAGGGAAGGTTGTCAAAAAACTCAGTCAACGGTTCGATACTGAGGCTTTTGATCCTCATTTAGTGCGGGCAGCGGCCTACTGGCACAACAAGCCATCGCTCGATTAATTCATCAGCAATCTCCCTAACAATGCAATTAGGGGAGCCAACGATGAGGCTTGCCCGACGACCACGAACCGTGTTGCGTCGGTGCTGTCAGCATAGATATGGCATCGCCAGAACCCTCGCGCCGTTACGTACCAATGAATCAGAAACGAAGGAATGAACCGCGTAAACCGACATAAATTTAATGATTTCTTTGATATTAAGATCGGTTTAAGGTCATAGTGTAGATGTGATGTTTACGTGGTTAATTTTAAGGATAAGAGCATGCCAACAGCAATTGAGAAAGCACTGGATTTCATTAACGGTATGAATACATCCGTCGCCCCCCCAGACTCAATGGATGAAAGTACCACAAAGGGAATTTTGAAATATTTGAATGAGTTAGGTGTGCCAGCCAGCGCAGCCGAGATTACTGCACGAGGCGAGCAGGAGGGGTGGAACCCCGAATTCACCAAAAAAGTGGCCGGATGGGCTGAAAAAATTGCGTCAGGGGAGCGTGTACTGATCAAAAACCCTGAATTTTTTACTTCCTATATGCGTGAGCAACTTCAGGCTCTGGTATAGGCTGAACACGCTTTAAAAGATCACCTTTTCCCCGATGCTCTCACCTCCGATGTGGGAGCATCCATTTCTGTCATAAAGGATAGGCAGAACAGTCCGCCTTGTTTTGATCTCTTTTCCGATTTAGCACTGCACTGATTTTGGGCAAGGGTCAACAAGTCTTGTTAATAGTGGGACACTTCATGTAGTTGGTGATTCAATGTGACGTGGTGAGGGTTTTTAGTATGAAAATACAGAAAGATGACTTGGTGAAATGGGAAGTAGATGAGCCAGATTTAATCGCTGACCCACTCTTTATAAGAAAAGGAATTACTGATGTCGAAAAATCGTTGTTGATTAGCTTGCCAAATGAATATAAGGATTATATTCATTTGGTAGCTGATCAAGCATGTACTCCATTATCTAATTTAGATAACTTTATAGCGAGGTACAACGAAAAAAACAGGATAATAGTAATGGCTACATTATCTTCTACAAATAGAGTTGTGACTTCAACAAAATTGTTACAAGAATCAATATATGATCATAGATCATTACTACCTGATGGCTTGATTGCCATTGGTTCAGATTATGATGATGACGGTGATGCGTATATTATTTATGATGTGAGAGCTGATTCTCCTACCTATAGAAATGTATTTCATTGGCGATATTATGTTGAAGTGGTCAACAAAAACTGGCCACCACTTTAGAGTTTTTCCAGTATCGATTTTCCGATTCGTTGGGTGGTAACC
>NZ_JBWKPZ010000015.1:0-34733 GCF_059418505.1 Citrobacter sp. GW821-FHT07H02
TGGCGGACTCAGCCCGGAACAGTTTGAAAACCAGAACCTCGCTTAGGGCCGTGTCCACATTACGTGGGTAGGATCATTTGCCTATTCTGACTCAGGCGTGACACACGAGGAACTCTGGCGGCACATCGACCCTATCGAATACGCCGATGTATACCCCAACAGCCAAATCCCTAACGATGCCAGCCCACTAGAGCAGCTCAACATTTACCCACCTCAGTCATGCCTTGCACAACAATCTCTCTGGTGGGGTTTGGATGATCAAGTGGATTGCTTTATCAGTTCTCTTGTTGGAGGTTTAATTTATGCAAAAAATAATCATAAAAAGTCTATGTTGCTCTCATGTTTGGACAGAACAACCTAGACTTATCGACAAAACATCTTAATCTGGTTTATGATTTGTAAAAAATGGTATTTTTATAAGCAAGCGCGCCTTTACTCGCAAGTAAGTAAAATTATGGAACTCTAAAATCGACACGAACCTCATGACAGAGATATACAAAAAAGAGCATTGATAAAATTAACCGTTGGAATAAACCTTGTAGAACGTTACTAATCAGGAGTATTTATGGGTCCGGCAGAAACCATTTTTTTTAGCGCCTTAGCTGCGTTCATTGGCACTTGGGCGGGTGCCTTTGTAATTATTAAACGTCAAGAATCAAAATTTAGACTCCCAAAAAAAAATCACACTTGAACTACTTGATATGTTTGGCAAAAAATACAAAACATATAACGCTGCCGAACAGGAGTTCAATAGCCGTTCAATAATTGAAAAAAAAGCGGTCATCATTGCACTTAAAAAGCTAGGCGTGCCAGTACAAATAGATGTTATAAATGACTCTTTCGATATTGAAAACATTAGATTTGATTCATTAAAAATAGACAAAGAAAATATTAAGCAAATGAAGTATTTTGTAGAACAAGGTTTATGTGATGATCTGTTTTTTAAAGAAATTGAATCAAATTTTTACAACGCACCTCCAAAAATAATTTATGCCAGAAATATTGCATTGCGATTATTAGATGCACTGGCTACCCAGGCAGGTGAAACAAAACTAAGTCACGTATTAAAAAATGCTGCAAACATAGATTGGAATCAATTTGAAATAATACAAGTTTTTTATAATACAGTTGATTTCGTTGAGGATGTGAATATATCTAAATCCAAAATTCCTGCTGCTAAACAAAATATAAAAAATGGCGTATTTGATCATTTATTTTATTGGGACATGAGAGCGTTTAATAACATGAATTCACAGCGAAATTTAGCTGATTTAACCTCAGCCATGCTCAGTCCTCTTAATACTATGCCAGAGAGACAGGAGCAGGAGCAGGAGCAGGAGCAGGAGCAGGAGCAGGAGCAGGAGCAGGAGCAGGAGCAGGATGGCATTGTCGCTAAAAAAGGCTAAATTTGAGAATTCATTTATCGCATGGCATCAGGAGTATGCGTTATAGAACGACGTTTTTTGGCTAAGATCGTAAGTTTCAACAAATTCTAGCAGCATCTGTACGCTGCTTTTATCTCTGGTAATGAGATATTGAACAACCTTAGCGTGCAAAACGACTCTAAGGCAAGCTGTCATAGTATTAATTAGTATGAAGATACTGGAGCTGGCTGAGTGGCATCCACTCAGCATAGCCTTCACATGCAGTATTAGGGTTGGCTGCAGGAAGATATGGCCACTAAACCTAACAAATTTCACTTCCCTCAATGTATCCCTCTAAAAGAAAAAATCATAAAATATGAAATAAAAACAAATAATTAAAAGCGAATATCATTCCTGCAGGGGACACAATCCCGCCGTACACCAACGTCTGTTACCTTCTTGATCTCCTATCTGATTTAGCGCTGCACTGATTTTGGGTAAAAGTCACGGCTACCTTTGTAAAAGAGCCTCCAAAGCCATCTTCGTCATCTGTTGTTCAAAATGTTCTGCGTGCAGATATCTTTTTTCTTTATATTTTTTATCTGTATCCAGATAGGGTTGATGCAGCGAACATTCCGGTGGAGTGCAAGCGATAATGGTATTAATGAGATCAATTGGCATTGGGTATTCAAAAAACAATTTCCCATGGCGGTAATTATGTTGAATTTGCCATTCCGCCAGTTCATTAATAAAACAATCTGACTCTGGTTTTGTAATAGCGCTGGCCTTTTCATTGCCCCAAACAACAAAAGCAAGGTTGTATAACCCATGCGCATATGGCCAAAACATTTTATTAAGCTTAGTGACCCCGTACTCCTTCACCCGCGGTACATTTTGGCAATATAAATCGAGTTGATTCCCTGCTTCTTCAACATCGCCATCGAGGAGTGCGATAAGATAACGAATGGTCACGAGATCGATGGTAGCCTGCTTAGACGCAAGTACCGCGTCCGCTTTTTTCCTTGCATCAACCTCAAAGTCAGTACGTTTGTACCATAACGCCATGACTAAATTAGTTATCGCTATTGCTACAGGATGGCCATTGTCGCTCATACCAAGCCTTTCAGGCAAAAGAAGTGGAACACGGGTAAACAGACCTGCTGCAAGAATATCCAGGGTTATCCATATATTAATGCAGTGATCGCATCCTGAATCCACCCCCAGCGTCACATGCTTAATCATGGCAGACTGAAGCAACGCTGAATGGAGTACCGCCATATTGTTTGACAATATCGCTGTTTTGTACCCCAGTAAATCCGGTGTACGTTTCATTCTGAGCATAAAAAGCCATGAACTCACCTGCTCCTGAAGTGAATAATCGTTGTGGAGCTGCTCATGAATATGCAGGCATTTAGTTAAATAGTCCTTCGAAGTCATCCATATCAAGGCATTTTTTTCAGCCTCTTTTTCGTATTCTCGTTGATATGCACGTTGAAATTTTTCTGAAATATACCCCATTAAACCACCTGCAAAGCGTTATCTCACGACGAATGAGAACGGTTGTAAACAGAAACCAGAATAAACGATTGTGTCGCATGAAGGGTAAAAAAAGCAGAGTAAATGTGTCTTGATCGTCGTTTGATATTCCGCTGTTCCTGTTCCACCTCGGCTACGTGATGGTTCAGAGCGGTGGTCAGTACACGCTTACAAAGCGTCGATGACGATAAACAGCTGTTCGTCTACCTGCTCGACAGGGTAGCAACTGACCTTGAGCTGGGTCGAGTTGAGCAGATAGCCGGTGCGTAGATTGAAACGCAGACCGTGAGCACAGCACTGGATCACCTCCCCTTCCAGCCGACCACCGCACAGGGACGCCCCCTGATGGGGACAGCCGTCGTCGATGGCGTGGAACTGCCCGGCAACGTTGAACAGCGCCAGGCTCTTGCCCTCCGCCTCGATCAAGACACGCTGACCAGGGGTTGGTACGCGCCCGACCGGAACGGTGATGCGTTTTTCCTTCATAATCAGGTCTCCACTTTCATGATTCTGTTCATGTCCGGGCCTCCGTGCTACGGGTACTGACGGCAGGTTCGCAAGCAGTAGACGGTAGCGGATCACTTTCCAGCCTGGCGATGTCTTTATGATAGTGGCGCTTAGCATAGAAGAAGACGGCGGCCACCACGATACTGATCAGAGGCACCAGCCGGAAAGCATTATCCAGACCGATGAGATCGGAGACCCTTCCTGTGACGAAGGGGCCAGGGGCCAGCCCGAGCAGGTTGTTGGCCAGGGTCAGGGTGGCAAAGGCCGTGCCATGCACGCTGGCGCTGGTCAGGTTAGCGACCATGGCGCCCGCCGGGCCTGAGGTGCCGGTGGCGATGAACATACCGAGGCAGATCAAGACCAGTTGGAGGATGCCGATCGGCAGGGCGAATGCCAGTGATAGCAGAGCGCAACTGCTGAGGCTGTAGAAGATGGCCAGGCTTATCTTGCGATCCGGCCGATCCCGGCACAGTTTGTCGCTCAGAATACCGCAGAGGATCATGCCAGCACCGCTGAACAGCACGATGATAGCGGCGATGCTTCCCGCCTTTTCCGTGCCCATATCGTAATAACGATTGAGATAGCTCGGCATCCATACGATGACGGTCCCCCCGACAAACAGCTGCAAGCCGCTGCCAACATAGGCCGAAATCACGGAGCGACTAGAATAGAGGGTTCGCAACGACTTGCTGTAAACCTCGGGGGCAGGACGCGCTACGCCACGCGCTGGTGAGATGCGTGTTTCCTTGACGATGATAGGATAGATCGCCGCCAGCAACAGGCCAAACAACGCCATGCCAGCGAAGGCCGGGCGCCAGCCCATCAGATGGGCCAGAAAGCCCCCGAAGGCCATACCCAGTACAGAGCCAAACATGCCTCCGGAGATGAAGGCGGCTGACAGGGTGGCCCGCATACTACGTGGGAAGACGGAGACCACCACGGCGATACCGACGCTGCCATAGGCGGCCTCCCCCACGCCGACCAGTAAACGGGCGATGAACATCTCTTCATAATTCTGGGCCACGGCACAGCCCAGGGTCGCCAGGCTCCACAGCATGGCCATCAGCGTCAGGCTCTTCACCCGGCCGAAGCGATCCGCCAGCAGGGAGAGCGGGAAAGTCAGCAACCCGACCATCAGCGCCACGATGCCGCTGAGCAGGCCAAGTTGCGTATCTGTGAGTGCCCATTCTCCTTTGAGCATTGGGAAGACAGCGTTGAGCACCTGACGCGACATATAGTCGGAGATCAGCAGTCCAAAGGTCAGCGCAAAGACGACCCAGGCATAACGACGCGGAACGGTAACCTTGCTCGCGTCGTCATCGTTGTTGATATGATACGTAGCCATACAGTCCCTCATTCATCTGCCCGCACCGCATAGCGCTCAGGACAGCAACCTTTTTGCCAACCGAACTTGTCAGGCTGCCCCATCCGCGGTGGAGGGGCGGCCCATCTCGTTTAGCCGCGTTGCGGCACGCCTTTCTGTCCCGCCTTGCGATTCGGCGACATGCCGTTGGCCTGCAGGGTCTGTTCGATACTGTCGTACTGGACGCCGATACGATAGATGGCGCGAGCTTCCTTGCCGTTCGCCACTTCGCGACCCAGCTCGTGCGCCACCCGCACGCACTGCTGGATCTGCTCGACCGAACTCATACGCTGACCGTGCTGGCCAATGATGGTGTCCTCAATGCCGCAGCGCGGGTGCAGACCCATGGCCATCGCCATCATGTTGAACGGCAGCACGTTCTTGAGCAGGGATTCAGCGGTCAGGGTGCAACCATCAGGCGCGCGCTGGACGAAGTTCATGAAGTTGTTCGGATTGGGGCCATCGAAACCGCCACCGATGCCAATCCAGGTCAGATTGAGCGGACCCATGTAGATACCCTTGCGCACGAGGCGCTCCAGGGTCTCGAAGGCATGCATGCCGGTCAACTGGAAGTGCGGCTGGATGCCATGGGCCTGTAGGCGTCTGAGGTGCTCTGCCACCCAGGCAGGCCCCGCCGGGACCGTCATCTCGCTGTAAGCGGCCTGCAAGGCCGGGTTGGCCAGGGAAGTGCCTTCCAGGTATTCCGGATAGAGCAGCTCCATAATGTTCATCTGGGTGGTGTTAATGGCGACCGTGACCTGATCGGGCTTCGGCGTCAGTTCGGCCAGCATGTGGCGGGTGTCGTCTGATAACCACTTGGCCGCCTCGCCATCACTTTCCGGGGCGAAGGAAATAGAGCCGCCGACCTGAATTATCATGTCCGGCACGGCTTTGCGCACCCCGGCGATCAGCTCGTTGAACTTGGACAGACGCTTGGAGCCTGTACCGTCCAATTCACGCACATGCAGGTGCAGCACGGTCGCACCGGCTTCGTAGCAATCCACCGCCTTTTGGATCTGCTCCCCCATAGTGACCGGGATGTCTTCCGGGAAGTCTTGCGGCGCCCACTCAGGGCCGTAAGGGGCCACGGTGATCACGACCTTTTCCATATTTTCCGGGTGCAGGGAATCGTCAAAAAATTGCATCTATTCTCTCCTGGCATAGTAGGGTTTTGATGAGTCGTTGATTCACCCGGGCGACGTCGCCCGGGTGGAGGTGCAATCTAGAAAGGTTTGTCGCCCATGATCCCGGCCCGCTCCATCTTGCGGTGGCTGGGCGGGTAGTCCATGGCGGCGTAGTGCTGGGTGCTGCGGTTGTCCCAGATGGCGATGCTGCCGGACTGCCAGCGCCAGCGAACCTGGTATTCAGGAAGGTAGGCCTGGCTTATCAGATAGCGCAGCAGATCGCTGCCGCCCATGGTGTAGTCCTGCCCGTAGCGAACATGCTGCGGGGTGTGGTAGTTGCTGAAGTGCGTGGTGAAGGCGTTGACGAACAGGATCTTCTCATCCGTTTCCGGATGGGTACGCACCACCGGGTGCTCCGCGTCCGGGAACTGCGCCTTGAGCGCCAGCCGTTTCTCGATGGGGGTGGCCGCCCCGAAACTGGCCTCCAGACTGTGGTAGGCACGCAAGTCTGCTATCTTCTGTTTCACCTCTTCCGGCAGGTACTGCCAGGCAACCACCATGTTGGCCCAGAGCGTATCCCCACCCACTGGCGGACTCTCGACGCAGCGCAATACACACCCCATTGGGGGTTTCTCGCGCCAGGTCGCATCGGTGTGCCAGGCATTTTCATAGCGCTCGTTCGCCACTTCTGGCGTCTTGTAGATACGTACCAGACCGGGATGGTCCGGGTCACTGCCTGCCACCGGATGATCCTCCAGTTCACCAAACATCCGCGCGAAGGCGACGTGCTCGGCACGGCTGATATCCTGTTGGCGCAGGAACAGGACTCGATGTCTGAGCAGTTGCGCGCGGATCTCTGCGAACAAGCCAGCATCATGAATGGCATCGGCCAGACGAACACCGATCAGCTCAGCACCGATATGGTAGGTCAGTTGTTCTACACGCATGTCACGCCCCCTGGATGACGAAGATCGATGAGCCTGTGGTCTTGCGCGATTCGAGATCGCTGTGGGCCTTCACCGCATCCTGCAGCGCATATTTTTGATTGATATCAATCCGGATCCGCCCGCTTCCGACGTGGTCGAATAGCTCGGCGGCCAGCGCCGCCTTCTCGACCGGATCGGCAATATAGTCGGCCAGCGCCGGGCGGGTCAGACAGAGCGACCCTTTCATCGCCAGCAACACAGGATCGAACGGCGGGATGGGACCGGACGCGGTGCCGACGCAGACCATAAGACCGCGACGCTTGAGCGAGTCCAGCGAGCCCATGAAGGTACTCTTGCCAACGCTGTCGAATACCACGTTGACGCCGACGCCCTCGGTCAGGGTACGCACGCGCTGGGCCACATCTTCATGGCTATAGTTGATGGTGTAATCGCAGCCATGGTCACGGGCGATCTCGGCCTTGGCCTCACTAGAGACAGTGCCGATCACGGTCAGGCCGAGCAGTTTGGCCCACTGGGCGACGATGAGGCCGACGCCACCTGCGGCAGCGTGCAGCAAGATGGTGTCGCCGGGCTTGAAGTCATAGATACGGCGCATCAGATAGGCCGAGGTCAGCCCGCGCATGGTCATCGCGGCGGCCGTCTCGAAGGTGATGTGATCGGGCAACTTGATGAGCGGGGCGGCTGGGATCAGTCGCTCAGTCGCATAGGCGCCGAGGGTATTGAGGAAACCGGTGTAGGTGACACGATCGCCCACCGCCACGTTAGTCACCCCGGCGCCGAGGGCCTCCACCACCCCGGCCGCCTCGACGCCCATACCACTCGGCATCGGGATCGGATAGGTACCATTGCGGAAATAGGTGTCGGCATAGTTCAGACCGACGGCGACCTGGCGCAGACGCACCTCGCCCGGGCCAGGCTCTCCGACCGTGACGTCTTCGTAGCGCAGAACCTGCGGTCCCCCAGTCTCATAAAAGCGTACGGCTTTGGCCATCTCTGTTCTCCAACTCGTCTTTGATGTGAGCAAAATGCCCCGAACTGAATTGAATCTAGGAGATGACGTAAACCTACGCTTTTCATCCGGCGACAGCCGCTTTTCATCTCGTGACTATCGCCCTGAATTCATTGTGTTAGCGGGAGGGAAACCACCAAAATTGACCTCGTCTTACCGCCTTGCGACAGGTTTCACGGCTCCGGGGACAACCGTCAAAATGGTTTTTTTTAAAAGGCAATCGTTTGAATTTGATAAAAAAAGACAAGGCGGGCCATAAGTTCGTTGGCGGTGAACGGTATTGACTGGTCACTGGAGTGCACCGCCGACGGGATCTTCGCCGAGGGCGGCATTGAATGGATACATAGTTTGCGTAGGGGCAATATCAGCATCCGCGCGGGGAGGGTGAGTCCCCGGCTGAACACTCAAATGCTTTCCTTCCCGTCGCTGATTTCGATTTCCCGGATCAGTCGCTTGTTGATCTTACCAACACTGGTTTTGGGAATATCCGCGACTATCCGGATCTGCCGGGGGATAGCCCATTTATTGATGCGTCCGCTGTCGACGAACCCTTGCAGATGCGCCGCTATGGCCTGCGGCTCCAGGAACTCCCCTTCCTTGCAAACCACCAGCGCCAGGGGGCGTTCTCCCCACTGCTCATCCGGGATCCCGACAACGGCCACCGATCTGACCGCCGCGTGGGAGCTGATGAGACTCTCCAGCGTCAGCGAGCTTATCCACTCCCCGCCCGTCTTGATCACATCCTTGATGCGATCCTTGATCTCCACTATCCCATGGGGATCGATCGAGGCCATATCGCCGGTATGTAGCCAACCGCCGCTCCATAGCTCAGCCCCTTTTTCGGGTTCCTTCAGATACCCCTGAGTCAACCAGGGTGCTCGTACCACTATCTCGCCCAGCGCCTCGCCATCCTGCACCACCTCCCGACCTTCGCCATCGACGATGCGCAGATCCACCAGCGGGACGGGCAGACCTGTGCGGATCCGCAGGGGCAGTTGCTCCTCCATGGGCAGGATCAGCTCTGCATCGCTCAGGTGGGTCAGACAGAGGAGTGGGCAGGTCTCCGACATGCCATAGCCTGCGTGGATGCGTATGCCCTTGCGGTGTGCCTGCGTCGCCAGCCCGAGAGACAGCGCACTGCCGCCCAGCAGCATCTTCCATCCCGACAGGTCGGTCTGCGCGCTTTCGCCGCACTCGAGGATCATCTGCAAGATGGTCGGCACACAGTGCGAGAAGGTCACCCCCTCGTCGCGATAGAGACGTACCAGCTTGTTGGGTTCGTAACGACCGGGGTAGACCTGTTTTACCCCCAGCATCGTCGCCACATAGGGGGCGCCCCAGGCGTGCACGTGGAACATGGGGGTGATCGGCATGTAGACATCGTTCGAACGCAGCAGCGACTGCCCTTCGTTAGCCGCCAGAGTACCCAGTTCGTTGAGAGTGTGCAGCACCAGTTGGCGATGGCTGAAGTAGACGCCCTTGGGGTCGCCCGTGGTGCCCGTGGTGTAGAACAGGGTGGCCATTGAGTTTTCATCGAAGTCGGGGAAGTCGAAGTGATCCCCTGCCGCAGCCAGCAGGGTCTCATATTCCCCCAGCACCGGCAGACCGGTCTCCTTCCCTCCGTCGTCACTGAGCTGGATGTAGCCCCGAACCGTGGTCAGCGAATCTTCCAGCGACTCGAGAAGCGGCAAGAAGTCGTCGTGCACCAGCACCAGGTGATCCTCGGCATGATTCATGGTGTAGGCAAGTTGATCCGCCGAGAAGCGGACGTTGACCGTGTGCAGCACGGCACCCATCATGGGCACGGCGAAGAAGCACTCAAGGGCGCGATGGCTGTCCCAGTCCAGCAGAGCGACGGTGTCACCGGGCTTAACACCGGCCGCGGTCAGCATGTTTGCCAGACGGTGGATACGTTGTCTGAGGGTGCGATAGTCGTAACGCAGCTTATCGGCGTAGACGATTTCTCGCTCGGGGTGATAACGCCCGCCCGACAGCAGCAGGCTCTTGATCAGCAACGGATAAGCATGGGCTCCCTGCGCTGACGGTATGATTCTTGTCTTCACCATGCAGGTGACTCCCTGGCGCATTATCTGCTCGGTAAGATTGCAATGGCAGAGGAAGGTTAACCTCTGCCCTCTGGACAGGAAGCTGGCGGCTCACTGCCCAACCCGCTTCCCTGAATATCAATAGTCGCTGAACATGAGCCTCAGGTGTCTAGGCGACGCACCAGATCCAGCCCCTGTGGCCAGGGACCGAAGCCGCTCGCCGGATTGAGGTGGCCCACGGATCCCAGCTCGACAACCTCGCTGCCCCAGTCGGTCGCCATGGCACGCACCGCGTCGGCGCTGGCCAGGGGATCGTTGTTGCTGAGGGCCACCAGACTGGGAAACGGCAACCGCGTGCGCGGCAACGGAGACCAGCCACCGGCCTGCAAGGTCTCCTTGCTCGGGTATTGGGCCGACCAGTTGGCGTCAAGATCAGGGGGAGTGACCAGCAGGGCGCCTTTGATTTGGTGCTGATGCTGCTGCGCCCAGTGCACCGTCATCAGTACACCGGCACTGTGCGCCACCAGGATCACCGGGCCGTCGATCTGCGCCAGTTCCTGTGCAATGGCCTCGACACGAGCCCGGCAATTGAGCTTATCCTCGGTCAGAGGAGACACTGAACGCACCCTGGCCAGACTGGCCGCCAGATGCGTCTGCCAATGTTCCGCCACATGCTCGCGCAATCCGGGGACGATCAGCACTGTCGCCCTGGTATGTAATTTATCCATATGACTTTCCTTACTCTCCATACGGGTCCGGCTAAGGGCCAGCGCCTCGGGAGCAACACTAAAGCCCCAACTTTCACGTTGCTTTACTTTTGACGTCATCGATTTTTCATTTTACGACACTGGCAAACAAGACTACGGCCCGCGCCTGCCTACCCCACTTCCCCAAATAAGTGAAGCATCTATGTTGCAAAATACAACCATAAAACTTTCAATTTTGTTACATGACTGCTAAGTAAATGCTAACCAATTATTCACGACACAGATTAATAACTTAAGGAAGCTGCACTATGACTGTCTTAGCCAGAGCCGCCATCCTCACCAATTATCTGGACGTCACCCGTCAACTCGGTCTCAATACCCAGCACTTATTAGCGCAGGTGGGGCTTAGTACTTCCATCCTGGGGATGCCCAATCAACGCATCCCCGTCTCTACCGCCATCAAGCTGATCGAGCAATCAGCCCTCGTCAGCGGATGCGATACCCTGGGCTTACGGATGGCGGAAAATCGTCATCTGTCGGACTTTGGCGAGATAAGTCTGCTGCTCAGCCACCTGCCCACCCTGCGTGATGCGCTGCAGGGGATAGTGCAGTATCGCCAGCTGTGCAATGACTCGCTGGCAATCTACATCGAGGAGGCGGGTAAGATGGTCATCATTCGTGAGGAGGTGATCACCGACATCCCCACTGCGTCACGCCATGCCAGCGAGCTGGCGGTCGGTGTTATGTACCGTTTCTGCGCCGCTCAGGTCGGTGTTGGCGCAAACTGGCGTCCCATCAGCGTCAACTTCACTCACCCTGCGCCGACGGATCTCTCCGTCCACAAACGCATATTCGGTTGCAAGGTGGAGTTTGGCAGCGAATTCAATGGCATTGTCTGTCAGGCTGCCGATCTGGACATCGCCAACCCGCTGGCCAACAAGGCCATGGCTCTCCACGCGCGCAACTACCTCGACTCCCTGCTGGTGGAAAACCACCAGTCCCTGATGTTCGACGTGCGCAAGTCGATCTACCTGCGTCTGCCGATGGGGCGCGCCACCATAGAGCAGATCTCCCGCACCCTGGGGATGAATGTGCGTACCCTGCAACGCCATCTGGAAGAGAGCGGTGCCACCTTCAGCGAGCTTATCAATGATGTGCGGCGCGACCTGGTGATCCGTTACCTGCAAAATCCAGGCTATTCTCTTGGCCACATCGCCGACATGCTCGGCTACTCCATGCCCAGTTCCTTCACGCGCTGGTTCAGTGCCCAGTTCGGTATGCCTCCCGCGACCTGGCGCTCTCGCCACAGCAAAGTCCCCAGGGCCGTCCAGACAGCTACGGAATGTTTATATTCGTCACCTGAATAACAGCGACGGGTAATGACGAAACGCGAAAATGACCACAGCCGTAAACCTCCGCAAGAAGCGGATACGGCATGTCGGTCTGGATTGGGGTTAGGGTTTATTGCTGAGAGTGGATTCTCTCGTCTACGCTGGATACAGAATGAGTTGCTGATTTTTGCTCGCCACGCAGACCCGGTTACGCCCTTCCCGTTTCGCGCGGTAAAGCGCCTGAGCGGCTCTGTCAAGCGTCGCCTGGAAACCCTCACTGGCGTTCAGTTCATCAGGCGTCATCTGTGCAAGACCAAAACTTGCCGTGAATTGAATCTTACGGCCATGGAAATTCACCTCCTGACGCGCGAAATTGATACGGATGCGTTCGGCCACCTCTTCGGCGTATTCAGGTTCTGTAAATGGCATCACCACGACAAACTCTTCACCGCCAAGTCGGGCGACAATATCATTCCCCCTGACTAATCCCGGTAATATTTGCCCTACACACCGGAGTACCTCATCTCCCCCACAGTGACCGAAGTTGTCATTGATCCTTTTGAAATAGTCCAAATCGATGTTCAGCACACACAACGATTGTCGCTGACGACTCACCACACGACAGATATTCCGGACTTGTTCATCAAAATAGCGGCGGTTCGCCAAACCGGTCAGAGGATCACGCAGAGCGTCTTTGACAAGTTGCGCCCGTTGCAGGGAATTCGCATGCATATAATTCAATAATGACCACTGCGTTATGATGATGGCAATAAGCGCCATGACCGAACAAAAGACCTGCAAATACCAGCCATGAAGGATCTCATGTTCCGCAAGTCCCGCAGCCATCACCCATTTATGATGACTCAAATTGAGGAATACCCCCATGCGTGAGGTGCCGTCAACAGGCGATATATATTGATTGGTCTGAGCCGAATCGGAGGAATATTTCATGACCTCCTTGAGGTAAGGGTAGAAATGAAGCGGGCCTTCTGTAATACCGGCTCCCACGCGGGTGAGCTGAATATAATTATCACGATCCAGTACAACCATTGCCCCACCGGAGCCGAGATAAAAACCTTTATCGTTGAGTTTTCGGAATATCTCTACCATTGAATGGGCATCGAAATATCCAACAACACCCCCAAGGAAGTTTCCTTTGATGTCACGGATAGCATGGTACATCACAAACCCGTGGAGATTGGGATCCGCTCCATCACTCTGCCAGTAAAACAGGCTGTCATTCTCTTTACTGTAGCGCAGTTGCTTAAACAGAGGGCTATCGCGAAAGCTGGCCTGCGCGATAGTCGATGCGCTAAGTGCGTTTTCCAGCGGGAAAAGCGCACGCTGAGCAACAAAGTCGCCCTTCTCATCAAACACGATCACACCATCGAGCCAGTCTTGTTTCAGCTCTTCATCAAGAAACCGATTGGTATTTTCAGACGTAACGGTGTGATTCAGCAACAAAGCATTGCCGATAAGACGTACCTGATACCCCATCGCATCCAGACTGGTTTCGAAACGCTCGGCTTCCAATAAAATAGTATTCCGCAGAATACGGGCAGCCTCACCCATAATATATGTATATTGATAATAAAGATGCCCGGCAAGAATTGCCGTTTGCACAAAAATAAACAGCAGAAGTAAACCCCGCTTTGCGGCCAGGCTAAGATGGCCACAGTATGAGGCAATTTTTCCGTACGGCACGCGCTTTCCTGATCAATAGGGCTAATTGTAGAGACAATTGGTCTGTAATACATTCACTGAAACTATTTATTCAGCTGATATTTGCTTCTCATTACCGGATATATTTCGTCTGTTCTGATGATATTCCCAACGCGCCGTTAAGATTTCTTTTTGTTCATGGGTCATATTACCGGTCACAGCAGCAAGTGAAATATAGGTGCCGTTGGTTTCCATCATCACCATACTTCTGGCAATAAAATCTAACCCTGTGAAAGTAAAGGCACTGTCAAATTTTGAAGGCGATATACTGGCCATACAGATGGTTTCCTAATGAAAGATTCACATAATGTTTCAAATTATTACCATTACACTCAAAATACTCAACACACACAAAAGCAGAGTTAAACGCTGAACCATGATAAAAAACATCATCAATCTAAAAACAGAAACCTGATAGTGAAGATGAAAGCATTAGTACCGAGAGTAAACACAGTTTTTTACGTCAATCATTGCCTATCGTTTAATGATTTAGCATTTTTCATTAGTCACAATTATTCTCTCCCGTCATTTTTAATGCCTATTTTTACCGCATGATTTTATTCAACTATTTAATTACGGCTGCGCATTGTGGCGAGACATGCCCCAGGCCTGCGGCTTTGTAAAGGTTCGGGGTATGCAAAACACACCCACACTGCGCATGTCAGATAAACGGGGAGCCTCCTGACGGGTCTTTTGCCCATCTCATATGGAAGCGGGAAAACACCCGACAAAAAAATCTGATCCGGGTGCATCCATTTTGGCTTTTGCATCGTCTCTCCAGTAAACCCACACCGCGACTGGAGTCCTCATGAAATATAAGTACCTGATCCTTTCAATGCTGTTACCCGGTTTTACGGCTTTTTCTGCCTCACCGCTTACCGATCCTTCCATTCAGCACCAGCCTCAGGATGGCGTCATAAAGGTCTATGGACCGGGCGGTCCGCACTCTGCGCTGCAAAAAGCCGCCAGCGCCTGGTCGAAACAATCAGGCGTTAACGTTGCTGTCATCTATGGGCCGGAAAACAAATGGAGCAAAGAGGCGCAGCACGATGCCGATCTCATTTTCGGCTCTTCCCAGCAGTCGATGACCGCTTTTCTGGAAACGTATGCCTTTATTCAAAGTAAGGATGTACAGCCACTCTATTTACAGCGCTCAGTGATCGCGGTGAAACCGGGAAATCCTAAAGGCATCAAGGGAATTAACGATCTGCTGAACAAAGACGTTGGCATCGTGGTCACCGAAGGTGCAGGTGTCTACAACACCTCCGGAACCGGGGTCTGGGAGGATATTGCCGGGCGTACCGGCCAGCTTGCTGATATCAAAAACATCCGCAGCAAAATTGTTGCGTTTGAGAAAGGCAGCGGTGCGGCATTTAAGGCATTTCAGCAACCCCAGGCCGATGCCTGGATAACCTGGAGCGACTGGCCTCTCGCCCACCCCGATCAGGCCACGCTGGTCGAGATAGAACCCGAGCGGCGGATCTATCGGGATATGAATATCGCTGTCGCGAAAAATGCCGATCCGCAGACCCAGGATTTCGTCCGTTACCTGAGCTCCCCGGAGGCGAGCAAAATTTTTGCTCATGAAGGCTGGATGCAATAACCCGTTAGAAAATTCCGTCTACAATCAATCAACAGGAAACAGCTATGAACAAATTCATCTGGAGTGTGATGCTAGCAGGAACCACCTGTGCCGTGCAGGCCGCAGATATCGCCGTACATGATACGTCACTTGGAAAGGTGTATACCGACAAAGAGAGCATGACGCTCTATACCTTTGATAAAGACGCTAACGGCATGTCCGTTTGCGACGCGGAGTGCAGCAAAAACTGGCCGCCGCTGCGGGTCACAGAAAAAATGTCACCCGCGATCGATGGGCTTGAAGCCATCAAGCGAGCGGATGGCACCCAACAATGGGCACTCAACGGCAAACCGCTCTATCGCTGGGCAAAAGATATGAAATCCGGCGATACCACTGGCGCAGGGGTCAAAAATGTCTGGCAGGTAGCGCGCGCCGACGAAACGCCTGTCCGGGTATATTCGACAAAAACAGGCCGAGTTCTGGTGAACGCCGAAAACATGACGCTTTACACCTTTGATAAAGATCAGAATGGCATCCCGGCCTGCTATGACGATTGCGCGGAAAAGTGGCCGCCAGTGATTGTCGGGGCAAGTGCAAAATTAACGCCGCCATTCAGTTCCACCGCTCGCCGGGACGGTCAGCGGCAGTTGCGTTATAACAACATGCCACTCTATCTCTGGAAACAGGATCGCGCCCCAGGCGACACCACCGGAGATAACGTCAAAAACGTGTGGCATATCATCTCCATTACTCAATAAGGCATTGCGTGGACATTGATAAGGAAGAGATCCGCACACTTTTTTCGCGGATCATGCTGCAGGACAGAGAAGCCTTTACCACCCTTTATCAACGCACCAGCGGGTATTTATATACCCGCATTTTACTTATCGTGAGAGACAGGGCGATAGCTGCTGATTTGCTCCAGGAGGGCTATATAAAAATCTGGCACGGTAAACTCCGTTCACCGATTGACGCCCCCTGGGCATGGCTGTGCCAGGTCATGCGAAACCAGGCTATCGACCACATCCGACAGCACGGTAGACGCGGTGAAACAGCGCTGTTGGGTCAGGAAGACGACCTCATTGCGCCACCGCCGCAACAGGAGAAAGAGCGTCGACTCACCGACTGCCTTTCCCGACTGGAAGCAGAGAAACGCAGCGCCATCGTCCTCGCCTGGTATCACGGTTTTTCACACCCCGAAATTGCCAGCCATCTCAGTGCGCCGCAGGGCACGATCAAATCCTGGATCCGCCGGGGTCTCAGCGAGTTAAAACAATGCCTCAGCCAATAACCCCTTCCCGCTATCGTCATCCGCAGATCCGCGAGCATCTCGCCAGTCAATATCTGCTGGGTGTCCTGTCTCCACTTGCCAGACGGCGATTTGAAAGCCTTCTGGAGCAGGATCCTTCTTTATGGGAGGCGGTGGAACAATGGCAGCAGCACCTGGATGCTCGCAGTCCCCCTGTCGCACATCCCCCGGCACGCGTCTGGCGCAATATACAGGCGTCAATGGACAGAGGAGCATCGTCGCGCGGGTTAAAACACTGGCTGCGTAATGCAGGGTGGCTGGCTGCAGGGGCGCTACTGATGTTTATGACGCTGACGCCGGTAACGCAGCAAATAAAGCCCGTAAGTTATCTGGCGATGATGTCGTCCCCGGAGTGTCGGGATTGTTTTGTCCTGCTGGCATTCCAGGGAAGTAAACCCGGACAGTCCAGCATTCGTGTGCAATACAGCGCGCACAGTGATCCGTCAGCGTTTAAGCAGGCAACGTTGTGGATGCGCGACAAAACCAGCGGCCAGTTGGTGTACCTTGCCCCGATGACGCAGTTGCAGGATTTGCACTATCTGACGCCCGGTGAATGGAAGCAGTTGAAAAACAGTGATCAACTGATCGTCAAAGATAACGAAGGCACGTTGTTTTCCGGCAAATGTCTCACACTTTAACCCGGCAACTTTCGGAAAACCCAACGTTTCCGTCGGTCAGGGGGACGTTAGGAAAATGAGGAATAATCGGCAAAACTGAACAATACGCTATTTTACATCTGGTTTATCCAAATTAAGTGCCAGACCAGGCTGGCACTTAACACATGAAAATAAGTAAAATGTTTAGAATAAGCTTAGGTTATTATTCAATTTTATTTACCTGGAGGAGGTCGTCTGCTTTTATCGCCTGTCGTAACCGACCATTAATTGGATCATCAACCCACAGGCCGGAGAGAGAAAAAGAAAAAAGCCGGTCACCATTTCTGCTCCCCCGGTCAACCACCAGGTGAAGTAGTATATTAAGATTGCAAGCGTAATCATTCCGATAAAAGAAGAAATGGCTGAAACGGTCCCTAAAACCTGACCAATATAACCGCTTACGGCTACAATACTTATCGCAAGAAACATCAATAAATAGATCATAGCGTTACCTCCTGTGGGCGGTGCTGCTTCCCGTATAGCTTTACATTCCTTACCGTTTATACTTTAAGTTATACCTTATAAAAGAACCGCGTGTATAACATTCGCCTCACAATTTGGCCCCCTGCTCTCATCGTGCTTTTCGGTATCAAAAAGCATTTAAAACATAGAATTAAAATTAAACACTTTCCCCTCTCACAACCCGAAAAAACTTTACGTTTCTTGTGTAAGATTTTATAGCAGGTTCCAATCCTAAAATGGTATATTATATGGGCAAGCATTCATGCCCCTCGTGGTTTTGTCCTGACTCAGCTTTACACTCTTTACAGGAACCATTGTCGTACATGATGGCCTAAGTAAAAGTGTACCGCTGCAGACCAGAAATCTTCTGCGATACAACCTCCCGTATCTATTGAAGGTGCTTATGTTCCCAACAAGCAAATTTTCACGCGCATTCCTGCATCCACGCTACTGGCTCACCTGGTTTGGTGTCGGTGTGCTCTGGTTGTTGGTGCAATTGCCTTATCCCGTTTTATGCTTTTTGGGGACCCGAACCGGCAAACTGGCGCGCCCATTTTTAAAACGTCGCGAATCTATCGCCCGTAAAAATCTTGAACTCTGCTTCCCAAAATTATCGCCGGAAGAGAGAGAAACCATGATTGCAGAGAACTTTCACTCTCTCGGCATGGCGCTGCTCGAAACGGGCATGGCCTGGTTCTGGCCTGACAAACGCGTGCGCAAATGGTTTGATGTCGAAGGCATGGATAACCTGCTGCGCGCTCAGGCGCAAAACAAGGGTGTCATGGTAGTCGGCGTTCACTTTATGTCTCTGGAGCTGGGCGGTCGCGTCATGGGACTTTGCCAGCCGATGATGGCAACCTACCGTCCGCATAATAACCTGTTAATGGAATGGATTCAGACGCGCGGACGTATGCGCTCTAATAAAGCGATGATCGGCAGAAACAATCTGCGTGGCATCGTCAGTGCGCTGAAAAAAGGCGAAGCCGTATGGTTTGCGCCCGACCAGGATTATGGACGTAAAGGCAGCTCATTTGCTCCCTTCTTTGCAGTCAAAAATGTTGCCACCACTAACGGGACGTATGTGCTTTCCCGTCTGTCAGGTGCCGCCATGCTGACCGTCACCATGGTGAGAAAAACCGATAACTCAGGATACCGTCTGTTTATCTCACCTGAAATGGAAGGTTACCCAACCGAAGAGCACCAGGCTGCCGCCTACATGAACAAGATCATCGAAAGAGAGATCATGCGCGCACCTGAACAATATCTCTGGATCCACCGTCGGTTTAAAACCCGCCCGCAGGGTGAATCTTCCCTCTATATTTAGAAAGAAAGGCCGTATGGCCTTTCTTTTTTTCTGCCTTGTCCATGCTCCGTTCCCGCCATTCAAACTACACTGACATCACGCCATTAAGTGTGGGTTTTGCGTAAAAATAACCATAATTACAGCAAGGTAAAGCAGGCATTATCCGATCAAAACTCACGTCGCTGATTGACCATTTATTACCGCCAGAAATTAAACTGTCGCCGAATCCCGACACTTGTAAGTTACTAAAAGTAAATAAAAAAATGCCTCTTGTCTCGCCTCATTTTTAGGCGTACATTAGCGCCGTCTGGAGCAATGAAGCACAGAATTCTGAGGTGATGCCGCAGACGAAACGGGGAACATTCTCAGTTTCATTCGGTCTGGCACCAGCTCTCTATAATCAGGTGAGTTTAAGTTCATTTAGGCGTACATGAAGGTACGCGGAGAGATGAAACGTGAAATATTTCTTTATGGGCATTTCATTTATGGTCATCGTTTGGGCCGGTACTTTTGCCCTGATGATCTAAAAACAAAAATGCAGCGAATAAACTGGAGCCCATAGGCTCCTGTTTTGCTTTTCTACTCTTCGCTTTCCGCCGTAGATTTCGCACCGCCTGGCAATACGCCATCAGCACGGAACATGGCTTTGATGCCTCTGACTGCCTGACGAATACGATCGCGGTTTTCAATCAGCGCAAAACGCACATGAGTATCCCCGTAATCACCAAAACCAATTCCCGGCGAAACACAGACTTTGGCGTCCTTCAGCAACTTTCTGGCAAATTCCAGCGAGCCCATTGCGGCATACTGCTCGGGAATTTTTGCCCACACGTACATGGATGCTTTCGGCATCTCAACCATCCACCCCGCTTCATGTAACCCTTTCACCAATACATCGCGGCGACGCTTATACTGCTCAGCAATATCGCGCACGCACTGCTGGTCTCCCTCCAGCGCCGCAATCGCAGCGACCTGTAACGGCGTAAACGTCCCGTAGTCGTGATAGCTCTTAATGCGCGCCAGCGCGCTGACCAGCGTAGCGTTTCCGACCATAAAGCCAATGCGCCAGCCTGCCATATTGTAGCTTTTCGAGAGGGTAAAAAATTCAACGGCCACATCACGCGCCCCTGGCACCTGCATGATCGACGGCGCTTTCCAGCCGTCATAAACAATATCGGCATAGGCCAGGTCGTGGACCACCAGCACATCATAGCGTTTTGCCAGCGCGACCACTTTCTCGAAAAATGTGAGTTCAACGCACTGTGCGGTTGGGTTAGAGGGGAATCCGAGGATCATCATTTTCGGTTTCGGGTAGCTTTCACGAATAGCACGCTCCAGCTCAGTAAAGAAATCAATACCTTCTACCAACGGTACAGAACGTACCTGTGCTCCGGCAATGACAGCGCCATAAATATGAATGGGATAGCTTGGATTCGGTACCAGTACCGTGTCGCCATGATCGAGCGTCGCCAGCATCAGGTGCGCCAACCCCTCTTTCGAACCAATGGTCACAATGGCTTCCGTTTCCGGATCAATCTCCACATCGTAGCGTTCCTGATACCAGCGGGAAATCGCCCGACGTAAACGCGGGATGCCTCGAGAGGTCGAATAACCATGCGTATCCGGGCGCTGGGCCACGGTGCACAGTTTTTCGACAATATGAGGAGGCGTGGCGCCATCCGGGTTCCCCATGCTGAAGTCGATAATATCTTCGCCGCGCCGACGCGCAGCCATTTTCAGCTCAGCAGTAATGTTGAAAACATAGGGAGGGAGACGATCAATACGCGTGAAGCGACGTTCAGGACGAGAGTCAGCCATAATATCCTCAGATTAACGTGAGCGCCCGGACCGTCCGAGCGACGCTGCCACAAAGGTGGCACGCTTAGAAAATAGCCTGAAAAAAAACCGTCTGTCGAGGGAAAAACGAAAATAATGTTGGCCATTAAAAAGAGGAACAATGAACAACAAAACCTGAATATCAAAAACACCTTTAACGGCAAATCACCATCATTTAATTAACATATTGACATCAATATAATTACACCGAAATTTCTCACTACCGGGTGATCTACTGTCAATTAACTGGGTGAACATCAATCCCCTTTTAATATTATGGTTTTTCCTCATTAGAGTGGACTTCCCGGTACGCTGGTCAAGTGGGCTCAGGTTACCTATCATAGGGGTTTAATCCTTTCGCAAGAGTCACCCGTGCACGAAATATTCAACATGCTGCTGGCGGTATTCGATCGGGCAGCGCTGATGCTGTTCTGTCTTTTTTTCCTCATTCGTATCCGTCTGTTCCGCGAACTGTTGCACAAGTCAGCACACTCCCCAAAAGAGTTGCTCGCCGTCACCGCCATCTTTTCCATGTTTGCGCTGTTCAGCACCTGGTCCGGCGTTCCCGTCGAAGGTTCGCTGGTCAATGTGCGCATTATTGCCGTCATGTCAGGCGGAATTTTGTTTGGCCCGTGGGTAGGCATCATTACAGGGGTGATCGCAGGTATCCATCGCTATCTCATTGATATCGGGGGTGTCACCGCTATACCGTGTTTTATCACCAGCATTCTGGCAGGCTGCATCGCAGGATGGATTAATCGCAAGATCCCCAAAGCGCAGCACTGGCGGGCGGGTATTTTAGGCGGCGTGTTATGTGAAACGCTGACCATGATCCTGGTGATTGTGTGGGCGCCAACAACCGAACTGGGTCTGGATATTGTCTCGAAGATCGGTATTCCCATGATTCTCGGCAGCGTGTGCATCGGCTTTATTGTGCTGTTGGTACAAAGCGTTGAAGGGGAAAAGGAAGCCAGTGCCGCGCGACAAGCCAAGCTGGCGCTGGATATTGCCAATAAAACACTGCCGCTGTTTCGTCATGTCAACAGCGAGTCATTACGCCAGGTCTGTGAAATCATTCGCCATGATATTCACGCCGATGCAGTCGCCATCACCAATACGCAGCATGTGCTTGCCTATGTTGGTGTTGGGGAAATCAACTATCGCGAGAACGATGATTTTGTCAGCCCTACGACTCAGCAGGCGATAAATCACGGCGAAATCATTATAAAAAACAATGATGAGGCGCATCGGACACCAGAGATACACTCCATGCTGGTGATCCCGTTGTGGGAGAAAGGCATCGTCACCGGTACGCTTAAAATTTATTACTGTCACGCTCACCAGATAACCTCCTCACTGCAGGAGATGGCGGTTGGCCTGTCGCAAATCATCTCGACACAACTGGAAGTTTCTCGCGCTGAACAATTACGTGAAATGGCAAATAAGGCAGAACTGCGGGCATTACAGAGCAAAATAAATCCTCATTTCCTGTTTAACGCGCTGAACGCAATTTCATCCTCAATCCGCTTAAACCCGGACACCGCTCGCCAGCTCATTTTTAATTTATCGCGCTACCTGCGCTATAACATTGAATTGAAAGATGATGAGCAGATCGATATCAAGAAAGAGCTGTATCAAATTAAAGATTACATTGCCATTGAGCAGGCCCGCTTTGGCGACAAGTTGACGGTTATTTATGATATCGATGAAGAGGTGAGCTGCTATATTCCCAGCCTGCTAATTCAACCGCTGGTCGAGAACGCTATTGTCCACGGCATTCAGCCTTGCAAAGGGAAAGGCGTGGTCACCATCAGCGTCGCCGAATGCGGTAACCGCGTACGAATTGCCGTCAGAGATACCGGTCACGGAATTGATCCTAAAGTTATCGAACGGGTGGAATCCAATGAAATGCCGGGGAATAAAATTGGCCTTCTCAATGTCCACCACCGCGTTAAGCTGTTATATGGTGAAGGGCTGCATATCCGTCGCCTGGAGCCCGGTACAGAGATTGCGTTCTATGTGCCTAATCAGCACTCCCCTGCCGCCGCGCCGGCAACGTTATTGCTTTAATTCGGAGATGTGTTGTGAAAGTCATCATTGTTGAAGATGAGTTCCTTGCCCAGCAAGAGTTAAGCTGGCTGATAAAAGAACACAGCCAGATGGAGATTGTCGGTACGTTTGACGATGGTCTGGATGTTCTGAAGTTTCTTCAGCATAACCGCGTCGATGCCATCTTCCTGGATATTAATATTCCGTCGCTGGATGGCGTTTTGTTGGCGCAAAACATCAGTCAGTTCGCCCATAAACCGTTTATCGTGTTTATCACTGCGTGGAAGGAGCATGCGGTGGAAGCGTTCGAGCTGGAAGCATTTGACTACATTCTGAAACCTTATCAGGAGTCACGTATTGTTGGCATGCTGCAAAAACTGGAATCAGCCTGGCAACAACAGCAACTGCCGCCCGGAACAGCGCCCGCTAGCCTCGTAACGCGTGAGAATGACACCATCAACTTAGTGAAAGATGAGCGAATTATCGTCACGCCGATCAACGATATTTATTACGCTGAAGCCCATGAAAAGATGACCTTTGTTTATACGCGGCGGGAATCGTATGTCATGCCAATGAATATCACCGAATTTTGCAGCAAACTTCCGGCATCGCACTTCTTCCGCTGCCACCGCTCATTTTGCGTGAATCTGAATAAAATTCGCGAGATTGAGCCCTGGTTTAATAACACCTACATTTTGCGGCTCAAAGATCTGGAATTTGAAGTGCCGGTCAGTCGAAGTAAAGTGAAAGAGTTCAGGCAGTTAATGCATTTGTAGTACAGGAACAAGCAAGCATTCCGCTCGGTTTGCCGTGTTTACCGGATGGCGTCGAAAACACCATCCGGTACTCCGGTTACAGAATATGCCCCAGCGTCTGGCGCAGATGCGCGCCGGAGCCAAGTAAACCGGGGTTGTCATGGACGATGAGATAGACAGGAATGTCCTGAACATAGGCTTTAAAACGGCCTTTATCTTCAAATCCGCCACGGAAACCCGACGCTTTGAAGAACTCCAGGAAGCGCGGCACGATGCCGCCCGCAATATAGACGCCACCAAAGGTTCCCAGCGTTAACGCCAGGTTGCCACCGAAGCGCCCCATGATGACGCAAAACAACGACAGCGCACGACGACAATCAATGCAGGTATCCGCCAGCGCACGCTCAGTGACATCCTTCGGTTGTAAATTCTCGGGCAGACGCCCATCTGATTTCACAATGGCACGATACAAGTTCACAAGCCCCGGGCCTGACAGCACGCGCTCAGCCGAAACGTGACCAATTTCGGCACGCAGTTCTTCCAGAATGATGCCCTCTTCTTCGCTGTTCGGTGCGAAGTCAACGTGACCACCTTCGCCCGGCAGACTGACCCAACGCTTAGCAACATGCACCAAATGCGCCACACCTAAGCCGGTTCCCGCGCCATACACCGCGATGGGCTTACCTTCAACAGGTTCCGCACCACCAAACTGAATCAGATGCTCTTTTTTCAGCATTGGGATCGCCATCGACACGGCGGTGAAATCATTGATGATCTCCAGGTGGCTGAACCCCAGATTCTTTTTCATTTCCGCAATAGAAAATGCCCAGCTATGGTTGGTCATCGCCACCCAATCACCGGTGATCGGACAGGCAATGGCGATACATCCGTCTTCCACACTGGCGCTATGCTCGTCCAGATAGACACGCACAACGGCTTCCAGGCTCGGGTAATCAAGTCCCGAATAGGTTTTCGCCTGCGAAATCTCTCCGCTGGCGATATCGCACAGAGCAAGTCGCGCGTTGGTGCCGCCGACATCACCTACTAAGGCATACTTTGTCATTCTTCTACTGCTCCGCTAAAGTCAAAATGATTCTTTGCCACACTGTAGATTCACGAGGACATAACAACAACGCCTGGAAAGCGGGCGCCCTGAAAATATAGATCTGGGTCACAGAATTACTTTATCGTTTCAGCACCATTTGCAGCGATGACAGCCAGCAGGTTGTGCAAACTATGGCTTATACCCGTGTACAAGGAATGAATCATGCTCCATCCGCGAGCCAGAACCATGCTGTTATTATCAGTTCCCGCGCTGGTTATCGGGATCGTATCCAGTCTGATATTAATCGCTGTAATGAAAGTCGCGAACGTTTTACAGCAGATACTGTGGGAACGTCTGCCTGCCAGTCTCGGCGTGGCTCACGACTCATCACTATGGATTGTCGGTATTCTGACGCTGACCGGGATTATGGTCGGGCTCGTGATCCGCTTCAGTCCTGGCCATGCTGGGCCCGATCCCGCGACAGAACCTTTGATTAGCGCACCGGTAAACCCAGGCGCGCTTCCCGGTTTACTGATGGCGCTGATCCTCGGTCTGGCTGGCGGCGTCAGCCTTGGCCCGGAACATCCCATTATGGCCGTGAATATCGCGTTAGCCGTTGCCCTTGGCGCTCGCCTGTTCCCCCGAATTGGCGCCCTTGACTGGACCATTCTGGCGTCTGCCGGCACTATCGGGGCGTTGTTTGGCACTCCGGTTGCCGCCGCGCTGATATTTTCACAAACGCTGAACGGCACCAACGATATCCCCTTATGGGATCGCCTGTTTGCTCCCATGATGGCTGCCGCCGCGGGCTCACTCACGACCAGCCTGTTTTTTCACCCCCATTTTTCTTTACCCATTGCCCACTATGCGCAGATGCAACTGGTGGATATCCTCAGCGGTGCGATCGTGGCGGCCATTGCGATAGCGACAGGGATGGTGGCGGTCTGGTGTTTGCCGCGTTTGCACCGCCTGATACATCGGCTGAAAAACCCGGTACTGATGCTGGGCGTTGGCGGCTTTATCCTGGGGATTCTGGGGGTGATCGGTGGCCCATTGACCTTATTTAAAGGTCTGGACGAAATGCAGCAACTGGCCTTTAGTCAGACTCTGGGCACCTCTGACTTTTTTATGCTCGCGGTGATAAAACTGGCGGCACTGGTTGTTGCAGCCGCCAGCGGTTTTCGCGGTGGACGGATATTTCCCGCGGTGTTTGTGGGCGTGGCGTTAGGTCTAATGTTGCACGCTCACGTGGAGGCAGTTCCGGCGGCAATCACCGTATCCTGCGCGATTCTTGGATTGGTACTGGTGGTCACACGTGACGGGTGGCTGAGCCTGTTTATGGCAGCAGTCGTCGTCCCTAACGCCACCCTGCTGCCATTGTTGTGTATCGTGATGCTCCCGGCGTGGTTACTGCTGGCAGGGAAACCGATGATGATCGCCCATCGTCACGATGAATAACTAAGCCCCATTATGCGCCTCCAGCGAGCGGGTGAGCGTCCTTAGCAGATCCGGTAAATCGGCTTTCGGCAACACGACTTCGATCAGCGAAAGCCGCTGCGGATATTTCAGACGTTCAAGCACCTCGTCCAGTTGAACGGCCTGCGTCACCCGCCAGCATTCAGCCTGACCTTCCGCATTCAACGCATGCGGCACCTGAGTCCAGTTCCAGTTCGCAATGTCGTTATAACGCTGATTCTCCCCGTGAATAGCGCGTTCCACGGTGTACCCGTCATTGTTGAGCACTAAAACGATCGGTGCCTGTCCATTTCGCATCATTGACCCCAGTTCCTGAATGGTCAGTTGCGCCGCGCCATCTCCGGTTATCAGGATCACCCGACGGTCTGGCGCGGCTGTTTGTGCGCCAAATGCAGCAGGCAACGAGTAGCCAATCGATCCCCAAAGCGGCTGCACCAGCACGTCCACTCCGGCGGGGAGCGAGAGCGAGGCTGCGCCAAACGCGGCGGTGCCCTGATCGGCAAGCACAATATCCCCGGGAACCAGATACTTCTGCAGCGTATGCCAGAAATTTTCCTGCGTTAGCGGTCCCTTTTCGATCTGCGTACGCGCAACAGGAGGACGATCCGGAGGAGGAGAAAAAGACAACTCCATGCATAATTCTCGTAATGTGGTGACGGCTTGTTCCATAGAAATGCCGCTGAACCAGGTATTGCCCACTCGCGAGGCATGAGGCTGGACGTCAATCGTGCGTTCCTGCGGGAGTTGCTGACTAAAACCGGCGGTCAGCGTGTCAATGAATCGGGTGCCGACACAAAGGGTCAGATCGACATCCTCTATCGCCTGACGCACATATTCACTGCTGGCGCTGGCGCTGTAGGTGCCGACGAAATGCGGATGCTGCTCATCAAACAACCCTTTTCCCATCAATAAGGTGGCATGCGCCATGGGCGTCTCCGCCATCCAGCGTTGAAGCACCGGCTGCAAGCCAAAACGCAATGCCAGAAAATCGGCCAACAATGCGACCCGTGGGCTGTTCATCAACCGCTGGCGGGCATGATAGCGAAACGCCGCCACGACGCTACTGTCTTGCTCAGATGGTGTTACCGTGAGCGCATTTGCGAACGGGATAGCCGGTGCTCTGGCCACGTCTGCGGGAAGCATCAGATAACCGGGTCGACGTTCAGTCAGCATTTCACGCAGTACGCGGTCAATTTCATGGCAGGCGTTTTGTTCATCCAGTATGGCGCTGGCAACCGTTACCGACTGGCTCATACGGTAAAAGTGCTGAAAATCACCATCGCCAAGGGTGTGGTGCATCAGCTCCCTCTTTCGCTGTGCGCTTTGGCAAGGCGCCCCCACAATATGCAAGACGGGAACAAACTCTGCATAGCTTCCCGCAATACCGTTGATGGCGCTTAATTCACCGACGCCAAATGTTGTCAGCAACGCCCCTGCTACTCTGGCGTAACCATCGGCAGCATAGGCGGCGTTCAGTTCGTTTGCACACCCGACCCAACGTACCTCGGGGTGCTCAATAACATGGTCGAGAAACTGCAAATTATAATCGCCCGGTACACCAAAAAGATGGTTGATACCGCAACCTGCCAGTCTGTCCAGCAAATAATCCGCTATTGAGTAGAGGGTTTTCATGACAGCTATCCTTCTGACGGTAACCTCACTGTTGAGTATTAAAGAACTGTGATGGCTGTCCAGAAACGCCACGGCGATTGGGGGTGGAAAGCAAAATTTACAGTTTTCGCAGCGCAATCTCATTGAATCAGGTTCAGTGTAAACGTATACACTTAAACGATGACGTCACTGACAGGGGGAATAAAATGGCATATCAGGCTGATGAAAATCGTTATCAGACAATGGAATACCGCCGTTGCGGTCAAAGCGGATTAAAGCTCCCCGCGATTTCACTGGGGCTATGGCACAATTTTGGTGACACCACCCAGCTAGAGAACAGTCGCTCGCTCCTGCAGCGAGCCTTTGACCTGGGTATCACCCATTTTGATCTCGCCAACAACTACGGTCCACCACCCGGCTCCGCAGAGCGCAACTTTGGGCGTATTCTCCAGGAAGATTTTTTACCCTGGCGCGACGAGCTCATTATTTCCACCAAAGCGGGTTACACCATGTGGGAGGGACCTTACGGTGACTGGGGCTCACGCAAATATTTGATCTCCAGCCTTGATCAAAGCCTGAAACGCATGGGGCTTGAGTATGTCGATATTTTTTACCACCACCGTCCCGATCCCGAAACACCGCTCACAGAGACAATGAAGGCCCTGGATCATATCGTGCGTCAGGGTAAAGCGCTGTATGTGGGACTTTCAAATTATCCGGCAGACCTTGCCCGGCAAGCTATTGAGATCCTCGACGATCTGGGAACGCCTTGTCTGATCCACCAACCCAAATACTCGATGTTCGAACGCTGGGTGGAAGACGGTCTTTTAGCGTTGCTACAGGAGAAAGGGGTCGGGAGTATCGCGTTCTCACCTCTTGCAGGAGGGCAGTTAACTGACCGCTATCTCAATGGTATTCCTGCTGATTCCCGTGCGGCCAGCACCAGCCGTTTCCTGAATCCTGAGCAGATCACCGCAGAAAAACTGGATAAAGTTCGCCAGTTGAATGCGCTGGCCGCGCGACGGGGACAGAAACTTTCGCAAATGGCCTTAGCCTGGGTGCTACGCAATGATAACGTGACTTCTGTACTGATTGGCGCCAGTAAATGTGCGCAAATTGAGGATGCGATTGGAATGCTGGCAAACCGCCACTTCTCCGCCGGGGAATGTGCAGAGATTGACGCCATTCTGAATAGTACAAAATAAATACAGTTTTAACAAAAAGTGCTCTCCTACGAGATTTAAGAGTTAAGGCGATGAAACGGGGCTTTACTGCCTCGTAATATTACGTTAACAGGCCGGTTACGGCTTCGATCGTGGAAGGAGAGAAAGTATGTTCAGGTCACTGATTCTGGCAGCAGCTTTACTGGCTTTTGCACCGCTGGCCGTTAACGCTGGCGAAATCACCCTGTTGCCATCAATAAAATTACAAATTGGCGATCGCGACAATTACGGTAACTACTGGGACGGCGGATACTGGCGTGACCGCGATTATTGGCACCATAATTACGAATGGCGCCAGAATCGCTGGTGGCGACATGATAATGGTTATCACCGTGGTTGGGATAAGCGCAAAGCTTACGAACGCGGATACCGTGAAGGCTGGAACGATCGCGATGATCATCGGGGTCATGGCCGCGGTCATGGTCACGGTAAAAAACATCACCATTAAAAAAAGAGCCTTCGGGCTCTTTTTTATTACGCTCTGTTTATGCCTGAATGTTTTCTCGCTGCGACGCTCACGGCGCGCCCGATGGTGATTATTACATTCCCAGAGCCGTACCGACCAGCAGCCAGATGTTCAGCGCGACAACCAGTATGACAATCAACCATCCCAGATATTTTACCCACGAGGTGTTGACCAAATCGCCCATCAGGGAATGGTCGCTGGTGAACATCAGTAAAGGCACCAGCGCCAGCGCAATACCAAAACTGAGCAATACCTGGCTCATCACCAGAATACGCGTCGGGTCAAGCCCCATCAGAATCACAATAAACGACGGCATCATCGTGACCGTACGGCGTACCCAAAGCGGAATATGAAAACGAATAAACCCTTGCATCACGACCTGCCCTGCCAGGGTTCCCACCACGGTGGAGGAGAGCCCCGCAGCCACCAGACTCAAGCCGAAAACGGTGGCGGCGGCATGGCTGAGCAGCGGCTCCAGCGTTAAATAAGCTTGATCAAGATCGGTAACACCAGTGTGGCCGCTAAAGTGGAATGCCGCAGCGGCTGTCGCCATCATCGCCAGGTTCACAAACCCCGCGATAGTCATCGCGATCGCCACATCCCATTTGGTTGCCGAATAACGCTGCTGACGCGAACCGCCGTGCAGGTGCTGAGTTAACGAAGAGTGGAGATAAATAACGTGCGGCATAATCGTCGCCCCCAGAACCCCGGCCGCCAGAAAGACCGCTTCAGAGTTGGGTAAACTCGGGATAATCACCCCTTTGCTCAGTTGCGCCAGGTTCGGCTGGGAGAAAATCAGCTCCACAATGTAAGCCGCCGCCACAAAGAGCAGTAATCCGCCAATGACTTTCTCGAGCGGTTTCTGCCCACGACGTTGCAGCATCAGAATCAAAAACGTGGCAATACCGGTCAGTACCGCCCCCTGCAATAACGAGATGCCAAGAATGAGTTTAAAGCCGATGGCTGCACCGATAAACTCCGCCAGATCGGTCGCCATGGCGATAATTTCGGCCTGAACCCAGTAGAACCAGACCACAGGACGCGGGTAGTGGTCGCGAATCTGTTCCGCGAGATTTTTACTGGTCGCAATACCCAGTTTGGCCGACAGCACCTGGATCAACATCGCCATCAGGTTGGCCCAGATGACCACCCACAGCAATTGATACCCAAAGCTGGCCCCGGCCTGAATGTTGGTCGCAAAGTTACCGGGATCGATATATCCGATAGCCGCGATGAACGCAGGTCCCATTAATGCGAGCCTCAACTTGCGCGCTGCCCGTCCACTGCTACTCTCAACGCGATCGTCTGTCATCTTGTGCCTCAGAAACATAGCCTTTGCTATGTTTCATGTTATGTTTATTGAGAATGCTTATCAAGTGCATCGAAGCAGGTAGAATTGATTTCTCTGATAGGGTTGAACGATGGATCGTTGAAGTCTTGGGATAGGGTTGTATATTGTTTAATAATTGTTATTAGATTAGCACAATGACATAACTTTTCACTTCCATACTCAGCATAGCGGAAGTGTATTGCAGATCACTAATTTTGAATCTCGTCACAGGTCCTTATTATAGTGTGTGTTTGATCTCGTTTTCTTTGGTGTTGTTACATAGAATGTGCACGGAAATTAAACCTGCCTCATATTTGGAGCAAATATGGACCGCGTCCTTCATTTTGTCCTGGCCCTCGCCGTCGTTGCAGTGCTCGCGCTGCTGGTAAGCCATGACCGTAAAAAAATTCGTATTCGTTACGTTATTCAGTTACTCGTCATTGAAGTCTTACTGGCGTGGTTCTTCCTGAACTCGAACGTCGGTCTGGGCTTTGTAAAAGGCTTCTCCGAGATGTTTGAAAAACTGCTCGGGTTCGCCAATGAAGGGACAAACTTCGTCTTCGGCAACATGAACGATAAAGGTCTGGCGTTCTTCTTCCTGAAAGTCCTCTGCCCTATCGTCTTTATTTCTGCGCTGATCGGTATTCTTCAGCATATTCGCGTCTTGCCGATCGTTATCCGTGCTATCGGTTTCCTTCTGTCCAAAGTCAACGGTATGGGCAAACTGGAATCCTTTAACGCCGTAAGCTCCCTGATTCTGGGCCAGTCCGAGAACTTTATTGCCTATAAAGACATTCTTGGCAAAATGTCGCGCAACCGCATGTACACCATGGCCGCCACGGCGATGTCCACGGTTTCCATGTCTATCGTCGGCGCTTACATGACCATGCTGGACCCGAAATATGTGGTTGCTGCGCTGGTTCTGAACATGTTCAGCACCTTTATCGTGCTGTCTCTGATCAACCCGTATCGCGTTGAAGCCAGCGAAGAAGATATTCAGATGTCCAACCTGCACGAAGGCCAAAGCTTCTTCGAAATGCTGGGTGAATACATTCTGGCTGGTTTTAAAGTCGCGATTATCGTTGCCGCCATGCTGATTGGTTTCATCGCTCTGATTGCCGCGCTGAACGCACTGTTTGCTGCCGTACTGGGTATCTCCTTCCAGGGCATTCTGGGTTACATCTTCTATCCGATTGCCTGGGTAATGGGTGTTCCGGCGAACGAAGCGCTACAGGTGGGCAGTATTATGGCGACCAAGCTGGTTTCTAACGAGTTTGTTGCGATGATGGATCTGCAGAAAATCGCCTCTACGCTCTCTCCGCGCGCTGAAGGTATTCTGTCTGTCTTCCTCGTTTCCTTCGCTAACTTCTCTTCTATCGGTATCATCGCAGGTGCAATCAAAGGCCTGAATGAAGAGCAAGGCAACGTGGTTTCCCGTTTTGGTCTGAAGCTGGTGTATGGCTCTACGCTGGTCAGCGTACTGTCAGCGTCTATCGCTGCACTGGTTCTGTAATCTAAGAGATAACATTGAAAACCGGGGAGCTTCTCCCCGGTTTTTTTATGCCTGCAATTCTGCCAGCGGACTGGGTCGCCCAATCAGGTAACCCTGCAGATGGTTCACGCCAAGACTGAATAAAAGCGCCTGCTGTTCCGGGGTTTCGACAAACTCAGCCACCACGCTCAGAGACTTTGCTTTTGCCATATCGGTGATGGATTTGACGATCATGGCATCCAGGGAATCAGTCACAATGTCTTTCACGAAGACACCGTCGATCTTGATAATGTCGGCTTTCAGCCGTTTCAGGCGTTCATAATTGGCGTACCCGGTCCCAAAATCATCGATGGCTATCCTGAAACCGAATTTACGCAGATGTTCAATGTTCTGCACGCTGCTCTCTGAGTTAGAAAAAGCCTGTTCTTCCGTAATCTCAATGATCACGCTTTCCGGCGCTATCTGATAACGTTTGAACAGTTGAATAATGTGCAGCGAGATCTCTTTCTGCATCAACGTCAGCGGCATCAAATTGACGGAAAAACGCGCCCCCTTCTGTTGTGAAGGATGCGCAGAAAGCCATTTCAGCACCGCTTCCACCACCTGTAAGTCGAAGCGCGCACTGAGGTTAAACCGGGTAATTAAGGGGATAAACTGATCAGGCATCATCAGGCCGTCATCACTTTTCAGCCGCGCCAGAATCTCATGGTAGCCTTTCCCTTGCGCGTCATAAATCGGTTGTGCATACAAAACCAAATCGTCGCTTTCCAGGGCGCTACGTATTTTTTGCAACAGCAATACCCGCTCGGTCGTCTGCCCCGATGCTGCCTCAAGACTGTTCGTCAGCGCCAGAACCTGCTGGTGCGTGCAGGATTGTTCCGCCAGCCAGCTCAGTTGCCCGAGCATAGGTTGTAATGTTTCTTGCCGACCATCGAACGTCCCCCATGAAGCGCCATACTCCATATCCAGTCCGGTATTATTCCAGTGAATTTTTCGACTGTTGAGAAGGTTGACCATATGCTGCAATCTGGCTTCGGTCTCCGGCCCTGTCAGCACTAACAACAACTCGCTCCCCGGCAGTTGAAATACGCTCTCTTTTTCCATCAGCAGCGGTTGTATGGCGCGAAATATCGACTTCTTGCAATGAACGCGCATCAGCATGCCGTAATGACGGCTCAGAAACTCCAGATTTTCCATGCGCAGGCAACAGACACTCTGCCCGGACTCGTTACCGAGGAATTTCTCCAGCGCCCGAAGGTTGGGTAATTGGGTGAGCGGATCCGTCAGTGCCTGCAACTGCCAGCGCCGATTAAGCCATTCTCCACGCTGGTACATCCGCGCCATGTAAAGCATACAAATACTGAATGAGATCAGTACGGAGAGAATAAAAGCCAGCGAATAGGCTGATACCACGCCTTGCAGGAAATTTTTGTTGTACGTCAGTAACGCAAGCGCTGAAACAGCCCAACTGAGATTCAAAAATGGATAGCTGAACTTGCCAATACCGAGTGTAAAAATAATGAAGAATACAGGGACAAGGTAACCTGCAACATAGTCAGCATGATACGGCGTACACATCACCCCTAACAACGCCGACAGCACCATGAACCAACCCGTGATAAAGAGTCGATTCTTTTTGCAAATGCGGGAGACGACTTCCCTACGCCAAAATAAGCGCGCATAACGCGGATTCACCATCATCCGCATGGGGTAGTAGAAAAATAAAGTGAAAATCAGCGCGGCAGAAATCAAACTTAAAACGTCGACAACGGTGTAAATAACCGTCGCAGTACCAAAAAAGGTTGAAATCTCTACCGGGTAGTCCAGATAACGCCCTGCCAGGTGCATCATAACTTTGATCCCAACGGGAGCAATAAACCCCAGCCAGAACACCCTCACCCAGATATTTTTGTCAGGGAGTCGATAGCGCCAACGCGAGCCGATTTGCCAGCGCACCAGCGCGCACATCCCTAACACAAAAAAGAGCTGGCAAAACAGCAGAACCGCTGCCTGTGCAAACGGCAGGTGGAAGTTCCACTGATTGGTCAGCATCATGCCGAGAATGGCTGGCGCAATCCCGTGTCTGCCAAAGAGAAACAGTACGGAATAAATAACGCACAGCGGTAGCCAGGCTAAGTAAATAGCGCTGGAATCAACTACGGCTAACGGGGAAATCAAGCGGGAAAATTGTATCGCAATAACGGTAAGCGCTAAAGCCAGAGAAAATTTTCTTATGTTTTTTAACATGTTATGCTTCACTGGCATTACGTTAATGCTCTCATAGAACGATAAAGTTGACGCATAAATGATAAGTTTATTCGCGGCACGAAGCAACCTGATACCCGCTTAACGCCAGGCTTTGCGAGCTATTGCATCGCGTAGAGGTACATCACGGAGGGTTAAACTGAATGAAATAGAAAGGAATAGAAAGGAATAACGCAGATATAAAAAACCCCCGCTTTTCAGCGAGGGTTAGAATTTTG
>NZ_JBWKPZ010000015.1:34831-118077 GCF_059418505.1 Citrobacter sp. GW821-FHT07H02
TGGTGGAGCTAAGCGGGATCGAACCGCTGACCTCTTGCATGCCATGCAAGCGCTCTCCCAGCTGAGCTATAGCCCCACGATGCCATTACGTACCAAATTCCTTGGGATAGAATTTGGTGGAGCTAAGCGGGATCGAACCGCTGACCTCTTGCATGCCATGCAAGCGCTCTCCCAGCTGAGCTATAGCCCCATTACGTAAAGCTTGTCGAGTTGACGGGCGGCATCATATGAATTCCCTTCGCACGTGTCAACGGCAAAATGACCCTGCAGAACTCAATCGCTGAAAAAGCATGCAAATGAAGATCATTGCGTAACAACTCGCATTCAGTAGTTAATCCCGTCACGGTTTCTACTAAAATGGTGCTATAAAATGAACCACTAATTAACCCCACATCTATTCAGGGAATCTTATGTTCAAGGAACGGATGACGCCAGAAGAACTCGCGAATCTGACCGGTTATAGCCGACAGACCATCAATAAATGGGTGCGCAAGGAAGGATGGGCGACATCACCAAAACCCGGAGTTCAGGGAGGCAAGGCACGTCTGGTTCATGTCAATGAACAGGTGCGTGAATATATCCGTAGTGCCGAACGTTCAACTGAAAGTATGGCGGAACCTTTTCCGCTGGCCGGTGATACTTCACTTGAAACTCTGCTCATCACACTCGCCAAAGAGATGACGCCTTCGGAACAGAAGAACTTTACGTCATTGCTCTTGCGGGAAGGAATTACCGGTTTGTTACAACGCTTAGGGATTCGCGATAGCAAATAATATGAAAAGATTACGCAGCAAAATGACTACGGAAGAGCTGGCGGAGTGCCTGAACGTGGCCAAACAAACTGTTAACCGTTGGATCAGAGAACAAAACTGGAAAACAGAAAAATTCCCCGGTGTTAAGGGTGGTCGGGCAAGACTCATTCATATTGATGCCAGTGTACGGGAGTTTATCCTCAATATTCCTGCCTTTCGTAAAACCCCTTCGTTTTATCAAATGGAAGAACCCCTCGCGGAATACGAACATTTTGCTCATAGTCATGCTTATCGACAGATTGTTGATGCGTTGGACAACATGTCCTCGACAGAACAAGAAAAACTTGCGCAGTTACTGTCACGTGAAGGTATTCGCGGCTTTCTCGCTCGCCTGAATATTGATGAATCTAAGTAACATCCCAAAAAAAACGGCAGGATACGCTCCTGCCGTTTTTTATTTACCCGCCAGTCTTACTGCTGATTTTCACGTTCAGCAATAAACGCCAGCGCTTTGTTAATACGTTCGATGCTACGGGATTTCCCGATAGCATGAACGGTAACGTCCAGACCTGGGGACTGACCCGCGCCAGTAACGGCAACGCGCAGCGGCATCCCAACTTTACCCATACCGACTTCCAGCTCATCAGCAGTCGCCTGAATGGCGTGGTGAACATTTTCTGCAGTCCAGGTATCAATCGCGGCCAGTTTGTCACGCACCACTTCCAGTGGCTGACGCGCAACCGGACGCAAATGTTTTTTCGCTGCATCAGCATCAAACTCGGCGAAATCTTCGTAGAAGTAACGGCAGCTTTGCGCCATCTCTTTAAGGGTCTTACAACGTTCACCCAGTAATTTCACCAGTTCAGCCAGTTGCGGGCCAACGCGGGTGTCGATGTTTTCCTGCTCAATGTGCCATTGCAGGTGAGTCGCCACATATTCTGGCGCCAGAGAATTAATGTAGTGATGGTTCAACCATTGCAGTTTTTCAGTATTGAACGCACTGGCTGACTTGCTCACCGCCCCCAGAGAAAAGAGTTTGATCATCTCTTCGCGGGTAAAGATCTCCTGGTCACCGCTGGACCAGCCCAGACGGACCAGATAGTTCAGCAACGCTTCCGGCAGATAACCGTCATCACGGTATTGCATCACGCTTACTGCACCATGACGTTTGGAGAGCTTTTTACCGTCATCACCGTTGATCATGGATACATGTGCATAAACCGGCACCGGCGCATTCAACGCTTTCAGGATGTTGATCTGACGCGGGGTGTTGTTGATATGGTCTTCACCACGGATAACGTGAGTGATCTCCATATCCCAGTCGTCGACCACCACACAGAAGTTGTAGGTCGGAGAGCCATCAGTACGGCGAATAATGAGATCGTCCAGCTCCTGGTTGCTGAATTCGATCGGGCCACGGATCTGATCGTCAAAAATAACGGAACCATCCTGCGGGTTGGCAAAACGCACCACGCAGGGTTCATCTTCCGCATGATGTTCATGACCATGACGGCAGCGGCCGTCGTAACGTGGCTTCTCGCCTTTCGCCATTTGTTCTTCACGCAACGCTTCCAGACGCTCTTTTGAGCAGTAGCATTTATATGCGGTCCCTGCTTCGAGCATTTCATCAATCACCGCGTTATAGCGATCAAAGCGTTTCGTCTGGTAGTACGGACCCTCGTCCCATTCCAGGCTCAGCCAGTTCATACCATCCATAATGGCTTCAATAGCTTCCGGCGTGGAACGTTCGAGATCGGTGTCTTCAATACGCAGCACAAACTCACCGCCGTGATTACGTGCAAAAAGCCAGGAATAAAGAGCAGTACGCGCACCGCCGACGTGCAGATATCCTGTCGGGCTTGGCGCGAAGCGAGTTTTAGTTTTCATGAAATGGCCTTACGTTTATAAAGATGCCGACAACCGGCAAATCCTGGAAAGATCAGTAGGCTGGTATTCTATCACTGTGGCCTGATTCCTCAATGTTGATCCGGTTGGAACATCACGCTTTGCCATTTTTGTTTATAAATCATGCGGCGCGGACCATTTTGCGATCGTTTTGTCTAATTTTACGACGAACGAACAAATTATTTAGAAAAGGCGTTGACTCATTTTCAACTCTCCCTATAATGCGACTCCACACAGCGGGGGTGATTAGCTCAGCTGGGAGAGCACCTCCCTTACAAGGAGGGGGTCGGCGGTTCGATCCCGTCATCACCCACCAACTACTTTATGTAGTCTCCGCCGTGTAGCAAGAAATTGAGAAGTGGGTGATTAGCTCAGCTGGGAGAGCACCTCCCTTACAAGGAGGGGGTCGGCGGTTCGATCCCGTCATCACCCACCACTTTCTCGCCAGCTGGATTTCTTGCAAAATGTGAAGTACCGAAGTGGGTGATTAGCTCAGCTGGGAGAGCACCTCCCTTACAAGGAGGGGGTCGGCGGTTCGATCCCGTCATCACCCACCACTTCGGGGCGTTAGCTCAGTTGGTAGAGCAGTTGACTTTTAATCAATTGGTCGCAGGTTCGAATCCTGCACGCCCCACCAATGTAAAAAGGCGCCCTAAAGGCGCCTTTTTGCTATGCGCAGAACTTAATGATTCGAACCTGCTGCAGGTTCGGGTCGAACGCAGTGAGACAACGGAGCCGCTTGCGGCGACGGCCCGAAGGGCGAGCGAAGCGAGTCATCCTGCACGCCCCACCAATGTAAAAGAGGGCGCTGGCGGCGCCTTTTTGCTATCTGCGATTTAGAACCTTTACCTTGCTTGTCTGATGGCGCTTCACTTATCAGACCTACGGCCACCTGCCCTGACCCGCCCCCTATACTGCGTCAATGCCTTCCGCACAATAACAGCTGAAACACTGGCATTCTGGTGGAAGGCGCTGATTGCACTATTTAGATCTGATACAGCGGGTCCTGCGCGCGACCAGCGGTGAGCTCACTGGCCTGCATACGTACCACATCCCAGAGCGCCTGAGCGGCGGTCGAAAGAGACCTGTTTTTCCGCCGGGCCAGCATGAGTTGTCTTTCCACAACAGGCGTGAGTCGCTTCACCTGTAATTGATTCCCCTGTGGCAACGGTAATGCCAGCGCAGGCAATACACTGATACCAATGCCCGCCTCCACCATCGGAAACAGCGTCGCCGGGTGACCAATTTCCTGCACGATATTGGCGTCAATCGAAAAGTGCGACAATGCCGCGTCAATCAATGGTCGACTGCCTGAAGCATAATCCTGCAATACCAGCCGCTCATGCTCAAGCTCCTGCCAGCTCACCCACTCTCGCCTGGCGAAGGGATGATTCTGATGGCAGAGCAGCAAAAACGGTTCAGACAACACGGTTTCACACTGCAAGTCCGTCACGGCGCCGGGATCGATAACAATGCCAAAATCAACGTCCCCCTGACGAATACTCTCCAGCACCCACTGCTGTGGACGGTCATGCAGAACAAAATCAATCGCAGGGTAAAGGTGATTACTTTGCGCAATACACTGCGGAATAAGATGCGCTGAGATGGTCTGGCTGGCCGCCACGCGTACCGTGCCGGTCAACTGTGTGCCCACCCTCCCCGCTTCACGCAGGGTGCTGTGCAGTTCATCCAACACCCGATCCAGACGGGTCGCCAGTTGCTGCCCGGCTTCCGTCAAAACGACTTCACGCGTTGTGCGATCCAACAGTTTGACGCCTGTCTGTCGCTCCAGCTCTTTAATACTGTGACTGACTGCCGACTGGCTCAGACCGATAATATCCCCCGCACGGCTAAAACTTTTCGCCTGTGCGACGGTGACAAAAATACGGAGTTGACGCAGAGAGTAATTCATTAATTCAGTTCATATATAGATGCAATAAATCAATTTTATTTCTCAAATAGAAAAACGCAAAATACCAGCATCAGATTCCTGGAGTATTTATGAAAATTTTTCGTATCCTTGATCCGTTTACCCTGACCCTTATCACCGTCGTATTGCTGGCCTCGTTTTTTCCGGCCGAAGGCAGTTTTGTTCCTTTCTTCGAAGGTTTAACCACCGCCGCCATTGCACTGCTGTTTTTTATGCACGGCGCCAAACTCTCGCGCGATGCTATCATCGCAGGCGGTAGCCACTGGCGACTTCATCTGTGGGTGATGTGCAGTACCTTCGTGCTGTTCCCGATAATCGGCGTGTTATTTGCCTGGTGGGCGCCGGTTAACGTCGACCCTATGCTCTATACCGGTTTTCTTTATCTTTGCATTCTTCCTGCTACCGTCCAGTCCGCCATCGCTTTCACCTCCCTGGCGGGCGGTAACGTCGCCGCCGCGGTCTGTTCCGCATCCGCATCCAGCCTGCTGGGCATTTTCCTCTCGCCACTTCTGGTGGGCCTGGTGATGAATATCCACGGCGCAGAAGGTAGCCTGGAGCAGGTCGGTAAAATCATGCTGCAACTGCTGCTACCGTTTGTGCTCGGGCATCTGTCACGCCCGTGGATTGGCAACTGGGTGGCGCGCAATAAAAAGTGGATTGGTAAAACCGACCAAACCTCAATCCTGTTGGTGGTTTATTCTGCCTTCAGTGAAGCGGTTGTGAACGGTATCTGGCACAAAGTGGGCTGGGGATCGCTGCTGTTTATCGTGGTGGTCAGCATCGTGTTGTTGGCGATGGTTATTGCAATCAACATGTTTGTGGCCCGCAAATGCGGTTTCAACAAGGCGGATGAGATTACGATTGTTTTCTGCGGATCGAAAAAGAGTCTCGCCAACGGCATCCCAATGGCAAACATTCTGTTCCCGACCTCAGTGATTGGGATGATGGTGCTGCCGCTGATGATCTTCCATCAGATTCAACTGATGGTGTGCGCGGTGCTGGCGCGTCGCTACAAGCGCCAGACCGAGGCATTACAGGCGCAGCAAGAAAACCGCGCCGCGAAAGCTTAGAGCGGGCGTTTCAGGGGCTGAACCAACTGCGTCAGCCCCTCTGTTTTAATCAACAGCGTGATCGCCATCAGCTCGCCTAATTTTCCCGCCGGGAACTGATCCTTGCGGGCAAACCACAGCAAATACTCTTCCGGCACATCAATCAATCGACGCCCTTGGTACTTGCCGAACGGCATCACCGTATTGGCTATCTCGACCAACTGCTCTTTTTCCATCTCAGACACCCAGCAAACGGAGCATTTCGGCTTCGTCAATAACGGCAATTCCCAGTTCCTGCGCTTTCGCCAGCTTCGAACCCGCCGCTTCGCCCGCAATCACTAAATCGGTTTTCTTCGACACGCTGCCTGCCACCTTCGCTCCCAGCGCAACCAGACGCGCTTTGGCATCGTCGCGGGACATCTGGCTTAAGCTGCCGGTCAGTACCACCGTTTTACCGGCGAACGGACTGTCGATCTCTTCCGCGTTAACAACGACCGGAGCAGGCCAGTGAATGCCCCGCGCCAACAGTTGTTCGATCACCTCACGGTTGCTCTCTTCCGCGAAGAAGTTGAACACGTGAGTGGCCACCACAATGCCCACATCCGGGACTTTTTGCAGCTCTTCCAGAGAGGCGGCTTCCAGCGCTTCCAGCGTACCGAAATACGCCGCCAGTCCGGCAGCGGTCGCCTCGCCGACTTCACGAATACCCAGCGCATACAGGAAACGGGCGAAGGTCGTCTCTTTGGCTTTCTCCAGCGCATTCACCACGTTCTGCGCCGATTTCGGCCCCATACGGTCAAGTCCGGTCAACTTACCGGCCGTCAGGGTGAACAGATCGGCGGGCGTATGGACATACTCTTTCTCGACCAACTGGTCGATGATCTTATCGCCCATACCGTCAACGTCCATGGCGCGACGTGAAACGAAATGCTTAAGTGATTCTTTACGTTGCGCCCCGCAAATCAGGCCACCGGTACAGCGGGCAACCGCTTCGCCTTCCACACGCTCGACGTCCGACTGGCAGACCGGGCAATGGGTGGGGAACACAATTTCCTGCGTCTCTTCCGGGCGCTCTGAAAGCACCACGTTAACCACCTGAGGGATCACATCCCCGGCGCGGCGGATAACGACCTTGTCACCAATGCGTAAACCGAGACGTTCAATTTCATCGGCATTATGCAACGTGGCATTGCTCACCAGCACGCCCGCCACCTGCACCGGCTCGAGGCGGGCCACAGGGGTAATTGCGCCCGTCCGCCCAACCTGGAATTCTACGTCACGAACAACGGTCATTTGTTCCTGAGCGGGGAATTTAAAGGCCACCGCCCAGCGTGGCGCACGTGCCACGAAGCCCAGTTGTTCCTGGAGCGCCAGTGAATTGACCTTAATCACGACACCGTCAATATCAAAGCCGAGCGTTGGGCGATCCTCTTCCACTTTGTGGTAGAACGCCAGTACCGCCTCAGGGGAGTCGCAAAGCGTCACCCGATCGCTTACCGGAAGCCCCCATGCTTTAAACTGCAGCAAACGCCCAAGATGCGTATCGGGAAGTTCGCCTCCTTCCAGTACGCCAACACCATAGCAGAAGAAAGTGAGCGGTCGCTTCGCGGTAATACGCGGGTCAAGCTGGCGCAATGAACCTGCCGCCGCGTTACGCGGGTTCGCGAACACTTTATTCCCCGTACGGCGGGCATCTTCATTAATCTTTTCAAAACCGGCTTGTGGCAGGAAGACTTCACCGCGCACTTCCAGACGCGCAGGAATATTGTCGCCGCGCAGTTTAAGCGGAATGGCGCGGATAGTACGCACGTTAGAGGTAATATCTTCACCGGTTGTCCCATCGCCACGCGTCGCCGCACTGACCAGCACACCGTTTTCATACAGAATGCTCACCGCCAGGCCATCGAGTTTCAGTTCGCAGCACCAGGTCAGTTTGTCGGTGCTTTTCAGCCGGTCCTGTACGCGTTTGTTAAAAGCCAGAAAGCTCTCTTCGTCAAACACGTTATCCAGTGACAACATCGGGACTTCATGGCGAATTTGACTGAATGCCGCCAGCGGAGCAGCCCCGACGCGCTGGGTTGGCGAGTCTGACGTCACCATTTCCGGGTGCTTTGCTTCCAGTTCGCGCAGCGTCTGCATCAGGCGGTCATATTCCGCATCGGGAATTTCCGGGGCGTCCATCACATGGTAAAGGTACTCATGATGGCGAAGCGCGGTTCGTAATTCTGTCAGTTGTTGTTCGATTGATTCCATATCGCACCATCAATGATAAAAAACCCCCGACAGGCGGGGGTTCAGAAAGGAAATGTCACGCCTTAGTAGAATCAGGCGTTAGCGTCTTTCACTTCGCGGATGCGGTCCTGATACTCACGCAATTTCTGCGGGGTCATCATTCTGCGTTGGTCGTCAAGCACCACGCCGCCTACTTCGTCAGCGATATGCTGTGCAGATTGCAGCATCAGCTTAAAGTTTTGCAGTTCATCGCCGTAGGACGGCACCTGCATGAAGATCGTCACACCAGGGGTGGTAAAATCACCTGTCATTTCAGGATCAAACGTCCCTGGGTTCACCATATTTGCCAGGCTGAATAACGCAGGACCGCTGCCATCCGGGCTTAAATGACGATGGAAAATATTCATATCGCCAAACTTAAAACCGGCTTGCTGAATGCTATTCAGCAGGATATCACCGTTCAATTCGGTGCCATGATGCGCCGCGACGTTCATGATAATGACCGCTTCTTTGCGCTGCGGTTTTTCAGGCGCTGGCGGCGGCGTTTCCACGACAGGTTCTGGCTGAGGTTTTGGCTCGGCAACGGGTTCCGCAGGCTGGAATGTTTGCGGCGCAGGCTGCACAGGCTGTTGAACCGGTTGCACATGCGGCGCGGCCGGTTGTTGTACCGGTTGATGCTGCACTGGCGGTTGTACCGGTTGCGGCTGTTGTACTGGCTGCGGCTGAGCATGCTGCGGCGGTACCGACGCGCCAGGCGGTTGCTGAGCCGGTTGACGCGGCTGCGCAGACGCATAAGGCGGCTGGTACTGGTGTTGCGGCGGCTGGCGAGGTGCGTCATGCTCCTGCGCATTGCCCGGGGCATGATTTACGCGGTGAACACGAACTTCACCCACGCCTTCGTCGTCTTGATCGACACCGTCGTCAAACGACTCGTCGTCACGTTTTGATTTCATGCGTTTTAGTGGACGATCGCGGAACATAGAAGATCGTTCTTTACGGCTGGTCCAGAAACCATGTACCAGTAAAGCGATTATGGCGATCGCGCCAACAATGATTAATATCAGACGCAAATCCTGCATCATTATATTCTCTGTTGTTCTAACACCTTGCCACCACGGCAAACATTTACTCACTAAGAGTATTTGCCGATTACCTCAAGTGCAAGTGGACTCTTGTCTTTCACAGCATAAAGATGAACGAAATTGTACTTTTTGCTGATTTTTCGAACATTTCTTAACTGTCCACCAGGCCACAACACGGTAAGATAGACAAAGTTTAGCCGGGGCTTAAACAAAAGGAGCATGTCCTGATTATGGTTTCATCATCCGCAACTGCGCCACGCAGTGGTTTCTATTATTTTTCTCAGGGATGGAAGTTGGTCACCCAACCGGGTATCCGTCGTTTTGTGATTTTACCTATGATGGTCAACATTTTGTTGATGGGCAGCGCGTTCTGGTGGCTGTTTACCGAACTGGACAGTTGGATACCTTCGCTGATGAGCCATGTACCAGACTGGCTGCAGTGGTTAAGTTACCTGCTGTGGCCGATTATCGTCCTCTCGGTGTTGCTGGTTTTTGGCTATTTTTTCTCGACGCTCGCCAACTGGATAGCCGCGCCGTTTAATGGTTTGCTGGCCGAACAGCTTGAAGCGCGTTTAACCGGGGCGACGCCTCCCGACACTGGCGTACTTGGTATCATGAAAGATGTGCCGCGCATCATGAAACGCGAATGGCAAAAACTGGCGTGGTATCTCCCGCGCGCGATTGCTCTGCTGGTTCTCTATTTTATTCCTGGTATCGGGCAAACCGTCGCGCCGGTACTGTGGTTCTTGTTCAGTGCGTGGATGTTGGCGATTCAATACTGCGACTATCCCTTCGACAACCACAAAGTCCCGTTCAAAGAGATGAGAAACGCCCTGCGTACGAAAAAAGTCACCAATATGCAGTTCGGCGCGATGACCAGTCTGTTCACTATGCTGCCCGTGCTCAACCTGTTCATTATGCCGGTTGCCGTCTGCGGCGCGACGGCAATGTGGGTGGATTGCTATCGTGATAAACACGCACTCTGGAAGTAATTGATCTTTTTTCTCTTTGTAAAAAAATTGTGCGAAAAGGGAGTGGCTTATGCCGCTCCTTATTCCATCCGGATCCCCATTATTTCCCTTCTGAATATAGATATGCTAAATCCTTACTTCCGCATATTCTCTGAGCGGGTATGCTAGCCCTTGTACCCCAATTTCATACAGTTAAGGACAGGCCATGAGTAAGATTTTTGAAGATAACTCGCTGACTATCGGTCATACGCCGCTGGTTCGACTGAACCGTATCGGTAACGGACGCATTCTGGCGAAGGTGGAATCACGTAACCCGAGCTTCAGCGTCAAATGCCGTATTGGTGCCAATATGATTTGGGATGCCGAAAAACGTGGCGTGCTGAAACCAGGCGTTGAACTGGTTGAGCCGACCAGCGGCAACACGGGTATCGCTCTGGCGTATGTGGCGGCGGCTCGTGGTTACAAACTGACGTTAACCATGCCGGAAACCATGAGCATTGAGCGTCGTAAGCTACTCAAAGCGCTGGGCGCAAATCTGGTGCTGACCGAAGGCGCCAAAGGCATGAAAGGCGCAATCCAGAAGGCTGAAGAAATCGTCGCCAGCGATCCGGTTAAGTACCTGTTGCTCCAACAGTTCAGCAACCCGGCAAACCCTGAAATTCATGAAAAAACCACCGGCCCGGAAATTTGGGAAGATACCGACGGTCAGGTCGATGTGTTTATCTCCGGCGTCGGTACTGGCGGTACGCTCACCGGCGTATCCCGCTACATTAAGGGAACGAAAGGCAAAACGGATCTGGTAACCGTTGCCGTTGAGCCGACGGACTCTCCGGTTATCGCTCAGGCGCTGGCAGGTGAAGAACTGAAACCCGGCCCGCACAAAATTCAGGGTATCGGCGCGGGTTTCATCCCCGGTAACCTGGATCTGAAACTGATTGATAAAGTTATCGGCATCACCAATGATGAGGCTATTTCCACCGCACGTCGTCTGATGGAAGAAGAAGGTATTCTTGCGGGTATCTCTTCGGGTGCCGCCGTTGCTGCAGCGCTTAAGCTCCAGCAAGATGAGACCTTTACCGGTAAGAATATTGTGGTTATATTACCATCATCAGGTGAGCGTTATCTGAGCACTGCGTTGTTTGCCGATCTCTTCACTGAGAAGGAACTGCAACAGTAATGCCAGCATGTTAATAACGCGTAAAAAAGCGCCTTTTTGGGCGCTTTTTTGTGGCCTGCTTCAAAGTTTCACTCCTCCTGGCATTGATTCACCCTGCCGGGTCTGGTATTTAACCAGACTAATTATTTTGATGCGCGAAATTAATCGTTACACGAAAACCGCTAGCTGAATCGATTTTATGATTTGGTTCAAGTCTTCCTTTAGCGGCATAATGTTTAATGACGAGCGAAACGTCAGCGGCCAGACGTTGCCAGCAACGGAATTGCGTAGAACACCGACTGTGTCGTGCCCCGTTTACGCCGGCGCTAACAATACAGGCTAAAGTTGAGCCGCCAGGCTAGACTTTAGTTCCACAACACTAAACCTATAAGTTGGGGAAATACAATGTTCCAGCAAGAAGTTACCATTACCGCTCCGAACGGTCTGCATACCCGCCCTGCTGCTCAGTTTGTTAAAGAAGCGAAAGGCTTCACTTCTGATATTACCGTGACCTCCAATGGCAAAAGCGCTAGCGCAAAAAGCCTGTTCAAACTGCAGACTCTGGGTCTGACTCAGGGCACCGTTGTTACCATCTCTGCGGAAGGTGAAGACGAGCAGAAAGCGGTTGAACATCTGGTTAAACTGATGGCGGAACTCGAGTAATTTTCCGGGTTCTTTTAAAAATCAGTCACAAGTAAGGTAGGGTTATGATTTCAGGCATTTTAGCATCCCCGGGTATCGCTTTCGGCAAAGCACTGCTGCTGAAAGAAGACGAAATCGTCATTGACCGGAAAAAAATTTCTGCCGACAAGGTTGATCAGGAAGTTGAACGTTTTCTGAGCGGTCGTGCCAAGGCATCTGCGCAGCTGGAAACGATCAAAACGAAAGCTGGTGAAACGTTCGGTGAAGAGAAAGAAGCCATCTTTGAAGGGCATATTATGCTGCTCGAAGATGAGGAGCTGGAGCAGGAAATCATAGCCCTGATTAAAGATAAACACATGACGGCTGATGCAGCTGCGCATGAAATTATCGAAGGTCAGGCCACTGCCCTGGAAGAGCTGGATGATGAATACCTGAAAGAACGTGCGGCTGACGTACGTGACATCGGTAAACGTCTGCTGCGTAATATCCTTGGTCTGGCAATTATCGATCTGAGCGCGATTCAGGACGAAGTTATCCTGGTTGCGGCTGACCTGACGCCGTCAGAAACCGCACAGCTGAACCTGAACAAGGTGCTGGGTTTCATTACTGACGCCGGTGGCCGTACTTCGCACACCTCTATTATGGCGCGTTCTCTGGAACTGCCTGCCATCGTAGGTACCGGTAGCGTTACCGCTCAGGTAAAAAATGACGACTATCTGATTCTGGATGCCGTAAACAACCAGGTTTACGTCAACCCAACGAACGAAGAAATCGAACAGCTGCGCGCCGTTCAGGAGCAAGTTGCGACTGAGAAAGCCGAACTTGCAAAACTGAAAGATCTGCCGGCCATCACGCTTGACGGTCATCAGGTTGAGGTTTGCGCTAACATCGGTACTGTACGTGATGTTGAAGGTGCCGAGCGTAATGGCGCTGAAGGTGTTGGCCTGTACCGCACCGAATTCCTGTTCATGGACCGTGACGCTCTGCCTACTGAAGAAGAGCAGTTTGCGGCGTATAAAGCCGTTGCTGAAGCGTGTGGCTCTCAGGCGGTTATCGTACGTACCATGGACATTGGCGGCGACAAAGAGCTGCCGTACATGAACTTCCCGAAAGAAGAAAACCCGTTCCTCGGCTGGCGTGCCGTGCGTATCGCGCTGGATCGCAAAGAGATCCTGCGTGACCAGGTTCGCGCCATCCTGCGTGCGTCTGCTTTCGGTAAATTGCGCATCATGTTCCCGATGATCATCTCTGTTGAAGAAGTACGCGAACTGCGCAAAGAGATCGAAATCTACAAACAGGAACTGCGTGACGAAGGGAAAGCCTTTGACGAGAGCATTGAGATTGGCGTGATGGTGGAAACACCGGCTGCCGCGACGATTGCGCGTCATTTAGCCAAAGAAGTGGACTTCTTTAGTATCGGTACCAATGATTTAACGCAGTATACTCTGGCAGTTGACCGTGGTAATGATATGATTTCACACCTTTACCAGCCAATGTCACCGTCTGTCCTTACGCTTATTAAGCAGGTTATCGATGCTTCTCATGCGGAAGGCAAATGGACTGGCATGTGTGGTGAGCTTGCAGGCGACGAACGTGCTACACTTCTGTTGCTGGGGATGGGTCTGGACGAATTCTCTATGAGCGCCATTTCTATCCCGCGCATTAAGAAGATTATCCGTAACACGAACTTCGAAGATGCGAAGGTGTTAGCAGAGCAGGCTCTTGCTCAACCGACAACGGACGAGTTAATGACGCTGGTTAACAAGTTCATTGAAGAAAAAACAATCTGCTAATCCACGAGATGCGGCCCAATTTACTGCTTAGGAGAAGATCATGGGTTTGTTTGATAAATTGAAATCTCTGGTTTCTGATGATAAGAAAGACACCGGAACTATTGAGATTATTGCTCCGCTCTCTGGCGAGATCGTCAATATCGAAGACGTGCCGGATGTTGTTTTTGCTGAAAAAATCGTTGGTGATGGCATCGCTATCAAACCAACTGGCAACAAAATGGTAGCGCCTGTTGACGGTACCATCGGCAAAATCTTTGAAACCAACCATGCGTTCTCTATCGAATCTGATAGCGGCATTGAGCTGTTCGTTCACTTCGGTATCGACACCGTTGAACTGAAAGGCGAAGGTTTCAAGCGTATCGCTGAAGAAGGCCAGCGCGTTAAAGTTGGCGACCCGGTTATTGAATTCGATTTGCCGCTGCTGGAAGAAAAAGCCAAGTCTACCCTGACTCCGGTTGTTATCTCCAACATGGACGAAATCAAAGAACTGATCAAACTGTCCGGTAGCGTGACTGTGGGTGAAACCCCGGTTATCCGCATCAAGAAGTAATTCTTGCCGCAGTGAAGAATGGCGCCTGATGGCGCCATTTTTTTATACACTTCATCCGGTCTGTCTGATGGCACTACGCTTATCAGACCTACGCGATTTGTCACCACGAAATTGGATCATCCGGCATCAGTGCCGCGGTCACAATGGCGAGGTCACCGGGCGATAACACTTTTCACGCATCAGGATTTTCATCCCTTCCGGCCCGCTCTCCAGCATCCGCTTTTCCGAATCTGAAACCTGCAATTCGCACTGATAGCCGCCCGTAATGCTGAACATTGCCCGCGCCACACAAATGTCTTCCAGCGCCTCAAGGCCGCTGGTTTCGAAATGGCCGACGACACGCCCCTGCTGGCGAACCACTAACCGATAACTCTTCATCGCGCCTCCCCTGCCGGTGGCAGTATCAGTTCATCGCAGCCGCATTGCTGGGTCCAGGTCATGACGTCCAGCACCCGCTGAGCAGCACTTTTCGTCGCCGCCACCAGTGTTTTCCCTTTCACGAGACCACTCACCAGTTCCGCGCAGAACAGATCGCCGGTCCCTTTCAGATCGGTTTTCAACCGTGAATGTTCAATGACATCCACCGAATCGGCGGTCACCACCGCAACGTTTATCGTCTCATCGGTTTCTCCCGGCGCGCTGGTGATAACCACCCATTTCAAGGTGTCGGAAAGGAGCGATTTGGCGGCGATCACGGCATCATCCAGCGTGCGGCACGGCTTCCCGCTGAGTATCTCCAGTTCAAAGACGTTGGGTGTCAGTCCCTGCGCCAACGGCAGCAGATGTTGGCGATACGCGGCGGGGATTTCCGCTTTCACGTACATTCCACTGTCCGTGTCGCCTATCACCGGGTCCACCAGAATACACACATCAGGATGCGACTCCCGGACCGTCGTCAGCCACTGCGCCAACAGTTCGATCTGCTCTGCGCTTCCCATATAACCGGTGGTCACGGCTTTAAGTTCGCGCAGTGCGTCACGTTCATTCAACGCCTGAAGATAACCGCGAAACCAGTCGGCAGGGATAATGCCGCCATAAAACGTCTGATAATGCGGAGTATTGCTAAACAGTACCGTAGGGACCGGAGTCACCCGTAATCCCTGCGCTTTAATGGCAGGCACCGCAATGCTGTTGCCGACGCTACCATAAACGACCTGTGACTGAACGGCGACAATATCGGTCTGTATCGCCCGATGTGTATCGTCGAAGAGCACTGACTGTATTTCACTCTCCTGCCCCATTGCCTTCTCCTCTCACTGGACAGCGGGCTCACGCCTCACTATTATCGTCATATGCTAAAATTCATTTTGTCATAGGTCAATAATGATCGACGGAAAAACCGCCAACGAAATTTTTGACAATATTCGCCAACATGTCGCAAGTGGCAAATTGACGCCAGGCGAAACGCTGCCGCCGGTTCGTGAACTGGCGACCGCGCTGGAGATCAACCGCAATACTGTCGCGGCGGCTTACAAGCGGCTGGTCACCTCCGGGCTTGCCGTCAGCCTTGGACGCAACGGGACGGTGATCAAAGGCACTCCATCGCCTGTCGCACTCGAAGGGAGCAACCCGGGAACACCGCTAACCGATCTCTCCGGCGGTAACCCTGATCCTCAGCGTCTACCCGATCTTAGCCGCTATTTCACCGCGATAAACAGGTCGCCCCGTCTGTATGGTGATGCGGCGGTGTCTCCTGACCTCAAAAAATGGGCTGCGCACTGGATGCAGGATGCAACTCCTCAGGCTAGCGAAATCGATATTACCAGCGGTGCCATTGATGCGATTGAGCGCCTGCTCTGTGCGCACCTGCTGCCAGGTGACAGTGTGGTGGTGGAGGACCCCTGCTTTTTAAGCAGTATCAGCATGCTGCGTTACGCCGGATTTAGCGCAGCTCCGGTACTTGTCGATAGCGAAGGCATGCTGCCGGAAGGGCTGGAGCAGGCTCTGCAAAAAGGGGCAAGAGCCGTTATTCTGACCCCACGGGCGCACAACCCAACAGGATGCAGCCTGAGCGCATCGCGCGCGGCCGCGTTACACGCCATTCTGGCTCGCTACCCACAAGTGCTGGTGATTGTTGATGATCACTTCGCCCTGCTTTCTTCATCCCCGTGGTATCCGGTCATTGCCCGCGAAACGCAACATTGGGCCGTGGTGCGTTCCATGGCGAAAACGCTCGGCCCGGACCTGCGCCTCGCTATCGTTTGCAGCGACGCAGCCACCTCGGCGAAGCTTCGTTTACGGTTAAACTCCGGCAGTCAGTGGGTCAGCCATCTGTTACAGGATCTTGTCTGCGCCTGTCTGACCGACGAGGACTACCAGCAATCGCTTCACGATACCCGTCAGTTTTATGCCTCTGTGCAGCAAAAACTAGCGGCAGCATTACGCCATCAGGGCATAGATTCCGTCTCTCCCGGCGACGGCCTGAATCTGTGGCTACCGCTTCATGACGCAAGCCAGACGGTTGCGTTTAAACTGGCAAAATCAGGATGGCTGGTGCGTGAAGGTGAAGTATTTGCCGTTAATACGCCAGCCCACGGCCTGCGCATTACGCTGTCGACACTCAGCGACAGCGATATCAACACGCTGGCGGCTGATATTCATCAGGCGCTGAAACGCTAACAGGAGAATACAAGTGCGAGTTCATTTTGTTGTTCATGAGTCGTTCGAATCAACCGGAGCATATCTGCAATGGGCTGAAGATCGCGGTTACGCCATCTCCTGGTCTCGCGTCTATACCGGAGAGCCCATTCCCGCGAACGCCGATGATTTCGATATGCTGGTGGTTTTTGGCGGGCCGCAGTCACCGCACACCACGCTTGCTGAGTGCCCACATTTTGACTCACTGGCCGAGCAGCACCTGATCAACCAGGCCATTGTCGCGCAACGGATTGTGGTGGGGATCTGTTTAGGCTCACAGCTGATTGGCGAGGCGCTGGGGGCGAAAGTGTGTCAAAGCCCGGAAAAAGAGATCGGCCATTATCCCATTACGCTGACCGAGGCAGGTCAACAGCATCCGTTGCTTGCTCACTTTGGCTCCCCGTTGATGGTGGGTCACTGGCACAACGACATGCCGGGGTTAACCGACCAGGCAACGGTACTTGCCACAAGCGCAGGCTGCCCACGGCAAATCGTGCAGTACGGTAATTTTGTTTATGGTTTCCAGTGCCATATGGAGTTTACCGCTGAAGCGGTGGCAGGACTGATTCAGCATTCCGAACAGGAACTGGCAGAAGCCAAAGGGAAGCGCTTTATTCGTTCTGTTGAAGAGATGCGAGCATGGGATTATCAGCAGATGAATGAGAAGCTGTGGCAATTCCTTGATAAGCTTGTGGAAAAACGTAACGATTGATCATGACAGGCCGGATAAGACGCTTTACGTCGTCATCCGGCGATCGTGCCGTACGTTTGCCTGATGGCGCTATGCTTATCAGGCCTACAAACTATATCCCTAATCCCTGGCTAAAATGCTCTTCGCCAAAGACGCCAGTCGACAGATAGCGATCGCCGCGATCGCAGATGATCGCCACGACCACCGTACCAGGATTCGCTTTTGCCACGCGCAGCGCCCCTACCACCGCGCCGCCGGAACTGACGCCGCAGAAAATGCCTTCACGCACCGCCAGTTCACGCATCGTGTTTTCAGCGTCGTCCTGATGAATATCTAAAACTTCATCCACCAGCGAGGCGTTGAAAATCCCCGGCATATATTCTGCCGGCCAGCGACGAATACCCGGAATACTGCTGCCTTCTTCAGGCTGCAACCCCACAATCGTCACCGGTTTCTCTTGCTCACGCAGAAAACGCGACACGCCGGTAATGGTGCCAGTCGTTCCCATACTGGAGACGAAATGGGTGATCCGCCCGGACGTTTGCTGCCAGATTTCGGGACCGGTGGTGGTGTAGTGCGCGTACGGGTTATCCGGATTGTTAAACTGATCCAGCAGTTTGCCTTCACCGCGATTCGCCATTTCCAGCGCCAAATCCCGCGCCCCTTCCATCCCCTGCTCTTTGGTGACCAGGATCAGCTCAGCACCGTAAGCGCGCATGGCGGCGCGTCGTTCCTGACTCATGTTGTCCGGCATTAACAGTTTCATGCGATAGCCTTTCAGCGCGGCAATCATCGCCAGTGCAATTCCGGTGTTACCACTGGTTGCTTCAATCAGCACGTCGCCCGGTTTGATTTCGCCCCGCTTCTCCGCCTCGACAATCATCGATAACGCGGCGCGATCTTTTACCGAGCCCGCCGGATTATTGCCTTCCAGTTTGAGCCAAATTTCGCTGCCGTTGTTCGGCCCCAGACGTTGTAATTTAACCAGCGGCGTGTTGCCAATGGTTTGTTCTAATGTATTCACGTTTTCTGCTCATAAAAAAGCCGGGTGGCGCTGCGCTTACCCGGCCGATAAACATACGAATTAACCTATCAGGCCGATTCAGCCAGAGCAAGCTCCGCTTCGCGCGTTTCGATGCGTTGTTCGCCGTTATACAACCGCGCATTTTGCAACCCAACGAACAGGCGCTCGCCGCGGACTGGCGCATCGTCACCCTGCATCACCACCGTCAGCGGCTCGTTGTACCACCCTAAAGGCTGCACAACTAATTGGGTGTAGTGACCTTTCGGACTGGCTTCCAGCACCTGTACCGGCAACGGTGAGTCAAGGCTGGTGCGGCGACTGATGTCCACTTCCCACGGGCGCAGGAACAGATCGACAGGCCCCTGATAAGCCGGTGTATAGCCCAACGGCCAGCGGTGCGCCCCAACGTGGAACTGCCCGCCGCGGATTGTCCCTCGCAGGCGGTTCACCTCGCCCATAAACTCCAGCACGAAGCGGGTCGCTGGATCACGCCATACCTGATCCGGCGCATCGGCCTGCTCAATATTGCCCTGGCTCATCACCACCACGCGGTCCGCCACTTCGGTGGCTTCTTCCTGATCGTGCGTCACAAAGACGCTGGTGAATTTCAGCTCTTCATGCAGCTGACGCAGCCAGCGACGCAACTCTTTGCGTACCTGAGCGTCGAGTGCGCCAAACGGTTCATCAAGCAACAGAATTTGTGGCTCCACGGCTAGCGCGCGCGCCAGCGCCACACGCTGTTTCTGCCCGCCGGAAAGCTGAGACGGGAAGCGATCCGCCAGATGCGCCAGTTGCACCATCTCCAGCAACTTTGTCACTTTCGCTTTAATCGCTGCCGCATTCGGGCGCTCACGACGCGGCAGCACCGTCAGGCCAAAGGCGATATTGTCAAATACGGTCATATGGCGGAACAGCGCGTAGTGCTGGAACACGAAACCGACTTTACGATCGCGTGCATGCAGGCGACTGACGTCCGTCCCGTGGAAGCGAATATGGCCGCTGGACTGATGTTCCAGCCCGGCGATAATCCGTAACAGCGTGGTTTTTCCGGAACCGGACGGCCCCAGCAGAGCCACCATCTGACCTGAAGGAATATCCAGTGAGATATCATTCAGCACCAGGGTGCGACCAAAAGACTTCTTAATATTGGCAATCTCAATGCTCATGATTTTCCTCCTGTTGCGCGCGTTTTTCCTGATTTTCCAGGCGCCACTGCAACATACTCTTCAAAAACAGGGTAATAATCGCCATCAGCGTCAGTAACGCGGCGGCAGTAAAGGAGCCGACAGCGTTGTAGTCTTGCTCCAGTAATTCAATCTGTAGCGGCAGCGACAGGGTTTCACCGCGAATCGAGCCGGAGACCACCGACACCGCACCAAACTCGCCAATCGCACGGGCGTTGGTCAGCACCACGCCGTACAGCAGCGCCCAGCGGATATTCGGCAGCGTCACGCGGCGGAACATTTGCCAGCCGGAGGCGCCGAGTAAAATCGCCGCTTCGTCTTCCTGACTCCCCTGGCTTAGCATCACCGGCACCAGTTCACGTACCACAAACGGGCAGGTGACGAAGATAGTAACCAGCACCATACCCGGCCAGGAGAACATAATTTGCAGGTTATGCTCATCCAGCCAGCCGCCCAACGGACCGTTAGAGCCGTAGAACAGCAGATACACCAGACCGGCGACCACCGGCGAAACGGCAAACGGGATATCCAGCAGCGTCAGCAACAATTGGCGACCCGGGAAGTTAAAGCGCGTCACCAGCCAGGCCAGCAACACGCCGAACACCAGGTTGACCGGCACAGCAATCAATGCAATCAGCACGGTCAGCCAGATGGCGTGGAGCATGTCCGGGTCGGCCAAATTCTGTATTACCGGCATCAATCCTTTGCTGAATGCCTGCACGAAGATAGAGATCATCGGCACCAGCAAAATAAACGTGGACACCAGCATGCCCGCGCCAATCAGCAACCATTTCCCCCAGTTAATGCGGGGCGCGTCATAGCGCTTTAATTGAGTAACGTCCGCCATCAGTGACCTACCACACGTCGACCAAAGCGACTTTGCAGAGTGTTAATCGAAAACAGCAGTAACAACGACGCGGCCAGGATCACCGACGCGATCGCGCTCGCCGCCGGATAATCAAACTCCTGTAAGCGAACAAAAATCATCAGCGATGTCACTTCCGTCTTCCACGCGATATTGCCCGCGATAAAAATCACCGCGCCGAATTCTCCCAGACTACGAGTGAAGGAAAGCGCTACGCCTGCCACCAGCGCCGGAGAGAGCTCCGGCAACACGACCTTGCGAAAACTCTGCCAGCGGGTCGCACCGAGCGTCTCTGCCGCTTCTTCATATTCCGGACCTAACTCTTCCAGCACCGGTTGCACCGTACGTACCACAAACGGAATGCTGGTAAACGCCATCGCCACCGCAATACCGAGCCAGGTATAGGTGACCTTGATATCAAACTTCGCCAGCCACTCGCCGTAAAAACCGTTAACCGAAAACAGCGACGCCAGCGTCAAACCCGCGACCGCCGTTGGCAGGGCAAACGGCAGATCCATCAACGCATCCAGCAATGTGCGCCCGGGGAAGCGATAGCGGGTTAAGATCCACGCCATCAGCAGGCCGAACACACCGTTAAAAATCGACGCCACAAAGGCCGACAACAGCGTGACTTTATAGGCCGCAACCACCTGCGGGTTGGTGATCACTTCCCAGTACTGCGCCCAGCTCATCTCAGAAAGTTGCATCACCAGCGCGCTGAGCGGCAGCAGCAAAATCAGGCAGACGAACAGCAAGCTGGTGCCCAGACTTAAGGTAAAGCCGGGCAGCACGCGTCTGGAGGAGACGGCTAACATTTACGAGCGCCCCGCCGCCAGCAGTTTGTCCAGTTCGCCACCGCTGACAAAATGGGTTTTCATCACCGCAGGCCAGTCGCCAAACTTATCTTCCACGCGGAACAGTTCGGTTTGCGGGAATTTGTCTTTCAGCTTGTCCATCACTTCCGGGTTGTTCACGCGGTAGTAGAAATCAGTAATGATGGTCTGCGCTTCAGGGCTGTAGAGCCAGTTCAAATACGCTTTCGCCGCCTTCTCAGTGCCGTTGGCCTTCACGTTTTTATCGACCCACGCCACGGGAAACTCGGCGAGGATATTCACCTTCGGCACCACGACGTCAAAGCCCTGCGCTTCATACTGTTTGCGAATGTTGTTCACTTCCGACTCAAACGTTATCAGCACATCGCCCAGTCCACGTTCAACAAACGTAGTGGTTGCGCCGCGACCGCCGGTGTCAAACACCTCAACATTCTTCAGGAATTGGGTCATGAATTGCTCGGTTTTGGCTTTATCGCCGCCATCGGCTTTATCCGCCGCACCCCAGGCCGCCAGGTAGGTATAACGCGCATTACCGGAGGTTTTCGGGTTCGGGAAAATCAGTTTCACGTCAGAGCGCACCAGGTCATTCCAGTCGTGGATGTTCTTCGGGTTGCCCTTGCGCACCAGGAACGCCATCGTGGAATAGAATGGTGAACTGTTATTTGGTAGACGGCTTTGCCAGTCCGCCGGGAGAAGCTTGCCTTTATCGTGCAGGATCTGCACATCCGTCACCTGGTTGTAGGTGACGACATCGGCTTTCAGACCCTGCAAAATCGCCAGCGCCTGTTTTGATGACCCGGCATGAGATTGTTTAATCGTCAGCTTGTCGCCGCCGTTGTCTTTCGCCCATTGCTGTTCAAACGGCGGGTTCAGGGCGGCAAACAGTTCGCGGGAAACATCGTATGAACTGTTCAGCAGTTCCGTTGCCTGCGCCTGCGTGGCCAGTAACAGAATTGCTACCAGCGTCAGGGTTCTTTTTTTCAGTAAGTTAACGGCCATTGCGCACCCTTATAAATTTAATGACTTTCTATTTGCCATCATATTTATAACCAGGGTGAAAGGAGTAACGGTTTTATATACCGTTTGATGATTTGAAAGTTGAAAAGAGAATAAGAGAACACCTCCCCACCGACGGTGAGGAGGTTATGGGTGTCAATCAGACACCGACGCTGACGCTTTCCGGCAACGTGCTGCCACCGTCAATGACGTTTTGCGTCCCCGTCAGGTAGCTGGACTCATCGGAGGCGAGGAAAGCTGCAAGCTCACCGACCTCAAGCGGGCTCGCCAGGCGGCGCATCGGGATCGCTTTCGCCATCTCGGTCAGCACGGACTCTGGGTCATCCGGATTGGACTGCCGGGCAATGCTTTCCGCCATCGGGGTGCGCACGTAGCCGGGACAGATAGCATTCACACGAATCCCCGCCTGCGCGAACTCCACGGCCAGTGATTTGGTAAGGCCGATCAGTGCAGCTTTGGATAAGGCATAGGCGGTTTCGCCCGGGTCAGCAACCATATCGCCCGTCACGGAAGACATCATCACGATGCGACCGTCGTTGCGCTCGATCATTTCGGGCAGCACGGCTTTGGTGACGTTCCAGACACCTTTAATATTGATATCGATATGTAGATCCCGGTCTTCCTCGCTCATGTCGAGAAAGTTACCTAACCGGCAAACGCCTGCGTTGTTGACGAGAATATCAATTTTACCTTCCGTCGCCTTCGCGCGGGCAATGGCTGCGGCAACAGAGGCGGCATCCCTGACATCTGCATGAACCGCCGTACAACGATGGCCGCGGCCCCCTAGCTCGTCCGCCAGTTTTTCAATCTCATCGGAGATATCCAACAAAATTAAGTTCGCGCCATGGCGGGCAAACACTCTGGCGATCCCTTCGCCGATACCTTGTGACGCGCCCGTAATCAGTGCTGTTTTACCCGTGAGTTTACCCATTTCAATGTTCTCCATTTGAATACAGAGCCTTACACTCCATTAACACTGAAAATACAGCAATAACAAATAAGTGCTGCGGAACAGCTCACTAATTCAGGTAAATCTTAGGTAAAAAATCAGCACGCTATTTACCCAGCCGCTTAATCAGCTGGCTACGGCGTTCGATTATGCGCAGGGATGCAATGATTCACATTGTGTTTAATGCTATGAAATATATGATTCCAGTTATTCGCCTGGGTAACAACGAACCTGTAAGGAAACACACATCATGCAATTTGAGAAGATGATTACCGAAGGCGCTCACTGCGCTTCTAAGGAATAACGCGAATGGCAAAAGACATCAGTAATGAACTCCTGAATCGCATCCTTGACCAGGTCGGCGGCGCGGCTAACATTGCCAAATGCGGCAACTGCATGACCCGTTTGCGGCTGTCAGTGCATGACAGCAGTCTGGTAGATCCCGCCATTAAAACGCTGGAGGGCGTGAAAGGCGTCGTGATCTCTAATGACCAGGTGCAGGTCATTTTTGGCCCGGGTAAAGCGCAACGCGCGGCAGATGCCATGAACGTGTTGCTTGGCGAAACGGTGACCCCGCAGGCTGCGGAAATCGCTGCGCAGAACAAACGCCAGATTAAAGCGAAGCAGACATCCGGGATTCAGCAATTTCTGTCAACGTTTGCCACTATTTTCACCCCGTTGATCCCCGGTTTTATTGCCGCGGGTCTGCTACTCGGGATTGCAACGCTCATCGGCACCGTGATGCACGTCCCGGCCGATGCGACCGGCACGCTTGCCGATGCGCTGAACTTTATGAAGGTCTTCAGCAAAGGTCTCTTTACCTTTCTGGTCATTCTTATTGGTTACAACGCCGCGCAAGCCTTTGGCGGCACAGGGGTTAACGGCGCCATCATCGCCTCGCTGTTCTTGCTGGGGTACAACCCAGCCGCCACCACGGGTTATTACTCTGGTCTTCAGGATTTCTTCGGGCTGACGATAGACCCGCGCGGCAACATTATTGGCGTTCTGATCGCCGCCTGGGCCAGCGCGCGCATTGAAGGTCTGATTCGCCGTTTTATGCCTGATGATCTGGATATGCTTCTGACCTCCATGCTGACCCTGGTGATCACCGCCATTCTGGCGTATCTGGTGATTATGCCGCTGGGCGGATGGTTGTTCGAAGGGATGTCGTGGCTCTTTATCCATCTCAACAGCAACCCGCTGGGCTGTGCCGTCCTCGCCGGGCTTTTTCTGATTTCGGTCGTCTTTGGCGTCCATCAAGGCTTTATTCCCGTCTATCTGGCGTTAATGAGCAGTCAGGGTTTTAACAGCCTGTTTCCGATTCTTTCCATGGCGGGCGCGGGTCAGGTCGGTGCCGCGCTGGCGCTCTACTGGCGGGCAGAAAAACACAGCACGTTACGCAGTCAGGTTCGCGGTGCGATCATTCCAGGTTTACTCGGCGTCGGCGAACCGCTGATTTATGGCGTCACATTGCCGCGAATGAAACCCTTTATCACCGCCTGCTTCGGCGGCGCTGCCGGTGGTCTGTTTATCGGTCTGGTGGCCTGGTCCGGTCTGCCGATGGGGTTAAACAGCGCCTTTGGCCCCTCCGGTCTGGTGGCTCTGCCCTTAATGACCTCTGCGCAAGGGATCCTCCCTGCAATGGCGGTGTATGCAGGCGGCATGCTGGTTTCATACATTGCCGGATTTATTTTTACGGTTCTCTTTGGCTGCCGTAACGTGAATCTGGATTAAAAAGCGATAATCACCTGATGCGTAGCCCTCAGTTTTACCGCCCGTGCCACGCTGAAACGTGAATAACAAAAAGGCCAGTCAGTGACATCACTGACTGGCCTTTCACCACCGGTAAAGTCATTAACGCCTTACAGCGCCATCAAACGATCCAGAGACGGTGCAAAGTAATAACCGCCGGTCACCGGTTTGGTGAAGCGCAACATGGCATCGCGTTTACCGTCGGTGTCACCAAACATGCTCAACAGCTGCTGTTCGATATTGTACAGACGTGCGCAGTAGGCGCAGAAATAGAGGCCATGTGTACCGCTGGCCGTTCCGTACGGCAGACTCTGACGGACAATTTTCAGCCCTTTACCTTCTTCTTTCAGATCCACGCGGCTCAGGTGAGACGTCTCCGGGCGATCGTCGCCGTCGATCTCTTCGTTGGCTTCTTTGGTGCGGCCAATCATCATTTCCTGATCGTGAATGCTCATGCGGTTGAGCTGCTTCAGGTTGTGCTCCCAACGCTGAACAAACACATAGCTGCCGCCCGCATCAACGCCGTCTTTAATGACTGCAACCTCACGGCGCGTCTCAACGCCCGCCGGGTTTTCCGTCCCATCGACAAAGCCGCTGAGGTCACGCTCTTCTACCCAACGGAAACCGTGGATCTCTTCTTTCACGTCGATGCAGTCGCCAAAGGCTTCCATCGCTGCCTGCGCAACGGAGAAATTCACGTCATGACGCAGAGACAAAATATGGATAAGCACGTCGTACTGCGTTGCCGGCGCCAGACCTTTACCGTAAGGGATAAAATCTTTCAGCTCTTCTGCGCCGACGCCACCGCTGAGGGCGCGCCAGGTGTTGTTGCCGAAAGCCACGACGGCGCCTAAGTGCGCATCCGGGAATTTTGTTTCGAAGGTTGCCAGTTTGTCGGCAAACGCTTTGCTCGCCGCACGCAGGGCATCAACCTCCCCTTTAACATTGGCTTCAATCCAAATCGCCGCACGGCAATGTTCTGGCAAAATGCCACTCTGAACCTGAGACATTATTCCTCCTGAATATGAGAATGCCACGACTGGGTGGCATTATTGATGGGGGCTATTGTAACCGTTTTTTCTGCGGGGCGGTTTGTTCAGACGCAAATTAACGACGCCAGATAATTTTGCTTACCGTCCAGTTTTTCAGCGTGTCATCAGAGGGCATCAACCCTTCAGGACCGCTCCATTCGCCGGAAAAAACATAGCTAACGTGCTGACTTCCTTCCGCTTTACACTCAACAGCGTTGCTATCGTCACCAGACGCCAACTCGCAGTTGCCGAATGCCTTACTGTAAAGGTCGCTAAACGGTGTACCGATCTCAACGCCGGTGTGTGCCGGGATCTCACTGTCCAATACAGCAATCCGACTGATGGTTCCCTGGTCGCCGTTGATCACCATCGCCACCTGGTCCCCCTTCATCGCCTCGAAATAACGTACAACATTGCCGTTATCCGTTTTCATCCCGCTACGCAGGCGATAGTCGCCATCCAGCGCGTCGGCAATGGCGCTTTCATCAAGCGGGGTGGACGCCGTTAATGTTCCAACGCCTTGTTCGGTGACTTCCGTCGATGATCCAAACCAGTTCCACGGATTTGCGGCGGACCAGTTTACAGACGAGAGTGTCGAACAGCCGGTCAGCGCCAGCGGCATCGCACATAAAAGCAAACGCAGCGATTTCATCTCACTTCCTTTCTTTATTAATCAACGTTGGTTGGAGTCCGGCTTCGTTAAAAAGTGCCGTTATTCTTTTTCAATGGCAAAACAGACGCGTAAACGCCGATGGGTCACCAGCCAGATAAGGGCGATGATATCCAGGACGACCAGCGCCAGCCCGACGCCGCTGACCGGCTCCCCCATCAACCACAATACCGGTTGCCAACAAAGCAGCACCGATTGGGCTAAAATCAAAAGCGCGCGAAATCTGTGCCACAGCACCGGAAACGCAAAGCGCCGCCCGCTGAGTAAAAACGCCAGCACAGCGGGTACGCCAGGGATTAGCCCCAGCCAAAAAGAATCGTGATCGGGATAAAACAGATTAAGCAGCGTATTGCCCTGGTCACGCGATGAACCCGCGATCACAAACAATACCCAGGTGCGCGCCTGTAGCAACAGAACGCACCAGAACAGAAAAGGCAGGCGTAAACGTCCGTGACTGTCATAGTCGCCAGGATGAAACTCAATACTCTTCATCTTCAATCAAACGCTTACCCAAAATCAGCACATCGCTGTGCTCGTAGCCCAGGCGCTCATACATCCCCAGCACGACGTCGTTTTCGTCCCGCACCATGATTTGAATTTTCGGACAGCCGCGGGCAATCAGTTTTTTTTCCAGCCGGTTCAGTAGCGCATTGGCGATACCGCGACCGCGAAACTCAGGGTGCACGCCAAGATAGTACGCCGAGCCGCGATGCCCGTCGTATCCCCCCATCACCGTGCCGACAACTTCACCGTTCACCTCCGCGACCAGGAACAAGCTGACGTCATGATTCACCTTGCGCTCGATATCCATTTCCGGATCGTTCCATGGACGCAACAGATCGCAGCGCTCCCAGAGGGTGATCACCTCTTCGAAATCTTGCTGGCGGAAAACGCGTATCTCCATGGTATGAGTCACCTTTTAGGGTTAAAAACAGTGATTATGGCGCGATCGCCTGATTTAGCCAATATCTGACGCGAAGCGGTGAAAAAAATGGCATAATAGATCATTGTCACGTATTGAAATGAAACGTAAAACAATTCTCATCCTGAACAGTCGTAACGGATTACACGGTACGATATACATACCCTAAATAATTCGAGTTGCAGGAAGGTGGCAAGTGAGTGAATCTCCAGGAGCTGACTAAAGTCAGTGACTGGCGTGAGCGAACGCAGCCAACGCACATGCAAGTTGAAGTATGACGGGTACATCTGGAACTTATTTTTATTACAACTCAGGCCGTATGAGCACTTTTAAACCACTAAAAACTCTCACATCGCGCCGCCAGGTGCTGAAAGCTGGGCTGGCTGCCCTGACGCTGTCAGGCATGTCGAACGCCATCGCCAAAGAAGAACCGCTGAAAACCAGCAATGGTCACAGTAAGCCGAAGGCCAAAAAAGCGGGGGCCAGACGTGTTGTCGTACTCGACCCCGGCCACGGAGGAATCGACACCGGCGCCATTGGCCGCAACGGTTCGAAAGAGAAACACGTGGTACTGGCTATCGCCAAAAACGTCCGTTCAATCTTGCGTGGTCAGGGGATTGATGCGCGTTTAACCCGCAGCGGCGACACGTTTATTCCGTTATACGATCGCGTTGAGATTGCCCACAAACACGGCGCTGACCTGTTCATGTCCATTCACGCCGATGGCTTTACCAACCCGTCTGCCGCTGGCGCGTCTGTTTTCGCACTTTCCAATCGCGGCGCCAGTAGCGCCATGGCGAAATACCTCTCCGATCGCGAGAACCGCGCCGATGAAGTCGCAGGCAAAAAAACCACCGACAAAGATCATCTGTTACAGCAGGTGCTTTTCGACCTGGTACAGACGGACACCATTAAAAACAGCCTGACGCTGGGGTCGCATATTCTCAGGAAGATCAAACCCGTGCATCGTCTGCACACGCGCAGTACAGAGCAGGCCGCGTTCGTGGTGCTAAAATCACCGTCAATTCCGTCGGTGCTGGTTGAGACTTCCTTTATCACCAACCCGGAAGAGGAACGCCTGTTGGGCACAGCCGCATTCCGGCAAAAAATTGCCACCGCCATCGCCAACGGCGTGATCAGCTATTTTCACTGGTTCGATAACCAGAAAGCCCACTCGAAGAAACGTTAACCATGAAACCCGATGCACAACGCGTGAAACAGTTCCTGCTGAGTTTGCAGGATGACATTTGCCAGCAATTGTCAGCGGTCGATGGCGCCAGCTTTGTCGAAGACAACTGGCAGCGTGAAGCGGGTGGCGGCGGACGCAGCCGGGTGTTGCGCAGCGGTGGGATCTTTGAACAGGCGGGCGTCAATTTCTCCCATGTTCACGGCGATGCAATGCCTGCTTCCGCCACTGCACACCGGCCTGAGCTGGCGGGGCGCAGCTTTGAAGCGATGGGCGTCTCGCTGGTGGTACATCCACTCAATCCATACATTCCAACCAGCCATGCCAACGTGCGTTTTTTCATCGCTGAAAAACCCGGTGCGGACCCGGTCTGGTGGTTTGGCGGAGGGTTTGATCTCACGCCCTACTACGGCTTTGAAGAAGATGCCATTCACTGGCACCGTACGGCGCGTGATGTGTGCCAGCCGTTCGGCGATGACGTCTACCCGCGCTATAAAAAATGGTGCGACGACTACTTCTTCCTGAAACATCGCAACGAACAGCGCGGTATTGGCGGGCTGTTCTTTGACGACCTGAACACGCCGGATTTCGACAGTTGTTTTGCCTTTATGCAGGCGGTCGGTAAAGGGTATAGCGATGCGTATCTGCCGATCGTCGAGCGCCGCAAAACGATGACCTGGGGTGAGCGTGAGCGTAACTTCCAGCTCTATCGTCGCGGGCGCTACGTAGAATTCAATCTGGTGTGGGACAGAGGAACGTTGTTTGGTTTGCAGACCGGCGGGCGCACTGAATCCATTTTGATGTCGATGCCGTCGCTGGTTCGCTGGGAATATGACTGGCAACCGGAAGCCGACAGCCCGGAAGCCGCCTTAAGCGAGTTTATTCAAGTGCGCGATTGGGTGTGATTGCCGGATGGCGGCTTCGCCTTATCCGGCCTACGGAGTCTGGCTTTGTAGGCCTGATAAGCGAAGCGCCATCAGGCACGCAACTACCTCCACTCCCGCATCCGCTGGTGCAACGTCAGTGACGGTTTCTCGGCAAACAGGTGCTGATAATCGGTGGCAAACTGCCCCAAATGCCAGAACCCCCACTGCATTGCGGCGTCTTTCACCGTGACGTTTTGCGACCAGGGGCTTATCAACTCACGACGCACCGCATTCAGACGGATCCTCTTCAACCACGCGTTCGGCCCAATACCTAAAATCGCGTGAAAGGCGTTTTGCAGCGTACGACGGCTCACATGCAGTTGATTGCACAAATCCAGTACAGTCAGCGGCTCTGACATATTCTCCAGCACATAGTCCCGCGCGCGTGACAGCAACCGTCGATAGCTCTGATGACTGATGCTCTCCGCCGTTATGATCGGCTGCGCTTCTTCCAGCATCGTGCCCATCGCCAACAGCAAATTATCCCGCAGCACTTTACGTACCGCGGGCTGATGCAGATTGCCAGGATTCTCACTGAAGGTCGCCAGCGCCTGCTGCACGAACCCCCACAGCGCCGCTTTATGCTGTTCTTTTACCTCCAGCGCTGACTGGTTGCGCAACATATGCAGCACCCGTTCCGGGTTATGTAAAAAGTTCGCATGCCGTGTAATGGCCTCTTCGGAGATGACCACCCCAAGAATGGTGTAATCGTCCGGCGTGCTCAATTCAAATTCGGTTCCCCCCGGTCGGGTCGCAATCTCCGCGCTGCCAATGCACTGCGAACCAATAAATCCCTGCTCGCCGCGTGTCGCCGGAATGCCAAACCAGAATGAGTTTGGCCAGACCAGACAAGACTGGCGTAACGCCAGGCCGGTGTATTCACGGAATACCTGAATATCATCCAGCAGGATTTCCGTGAACTCGCCATGAAATTTGCCCGGATTTAGCTGATCATAGATCTGCTGCCAGGCGGTAATCGTCAGGGCGTGTTCATAAACATCCGTTGTCCGTCGCTGGTGAACCGCGTCCACCTCGACCTTCGGCGTAAAGTTAACGTCTTCGGGCAACGCTTCATGATAAAGATGATGCAAGTTTGCTGTACGGGTCTTTTTCATGATCTTTTAAGCCGGGAACTTCACCGAAGCCCCCGGCACCTCCGACAGGTTATTCGTTCTTCAGACGATAGCGACTACTGCGTTTACGCAACGTCCCATCAGAAAAGAGCTGCTCCAGCGCGTTTCTGGCTTTTTCAAGTGGCCAGCCAAAGTGCGCCGCCACCTCCCCTGCCGTCATTCCCTGACGTATTGTTGCCAACTGCGCCAGCAATTCCTCCAGAGATTCAGACGCCACCGGCTCATCTGGCGTCTTTTTCGGTTTCACAGAGGGTGTTGGCTGGCGCTTAAAACTGCCGATCAGCCACTGGGTGTCATCATCTGGCCGCCCGATTTCCTTGCGACTGATAACACGACCTGTTCGCTGTGCGGCAGCGCTTCCGGCATCCAGCGCCGCGCGACACGCCGCTAAATCCCCCTCAACCACCAGCGTAAGCCTGCCAGGATCGAGCACTTCGTGACTGAGCAGACGCACGTTGGCGGCTTTCAGCATGGCATCCGCAGCATCAACAGCGGCGACCATGCCCTCCACTTCCAGTAATCCCAGTGCATTGATCATGGAAACCTCCCTTACGCGCGCTGTACTGGATTACGGGCAATATCCAGAACGGCATCGGCAAACGCGTTACAGGCAGCTTTACAGGCGGCCTGGCTGCCGGTCAGAAACGCCGCTGAATAGTTGGTTTCTGACGGCGGCGGCACGTAGGTCACCAGTTGTACATCGGCAGATTTCAGCGCCGCATCAATCCCAAATGTCGCTTCCAGCGGCGGTGCCACCAGATAGGCCATTGGATCGCCGAGTCGACACCCGGCCGTTGCCGAAAGATACGAACCCGTACGTGAAACCACATGCGCGAGGAATGCCGTGTTTTCGGCATCGTTCGCCCACTGGAACGCCGCGCCGCTTTCGATGTTGGCGACCATCGCATCCAGCCCGGCGCGCACTTCCGCCGGATTCGGGCCGCCCAGCATGATCATCACTTCACCGGCCGTCGGTGACGGGCCATGCGCGGCCCCCGCATACAACGAGCGACCGAACACCACTTCAACCATGGCCTGTTTAGTGGCTTCATCTGCGGCAATATATGCCACATCATCAGAGTCTGCAGTGATGAGTCCGAGGCTACGGATATGTGGCGGTAATTTAAGTTCCCGTGCAAACTCAGCGTTAACGGAGGCAATCACACGCATGGCGGTGACCGAGGGTCGAATTAAATCTAATGCTGGCATGATGTCTCCTTAACGGGTCATGTTGATGCCGGAGGCTTTTTGCTCCAGCATACGTTTTGCCAAATCTACAATCACAGCGGCCGCTTCCACCGGCGGTGTGCCACCCTGGTGAATGTTGGAAATACAGGTACGGTCAGCCTCAACGGTCGTCGCCACGCGCGGTGAATAAACGGCGTAGCAGGAGAGACTTTCCGACTGCCCCAGCCCCGGACGCTCACCGACCAGCAGAATCACCACTTTCGCGCCGAGAATTTCGCCGATCTGATCTTCGATCTTCACACGGCCATAGCGCACAAAGAACGGTGTGCCGACCTTCAAACCCGCCTGGTTTAACCCGGCCAGCAGCGGCGGCAGGATCTCTTCATAGTTGGCGGTAATAGCGTCGGTAGACAGGCCATCGGAAACCACCACCTGCACGTCCGGATTCGCCAGGCACTGCGCCTTCAGCGCTTCAATGGCCTCCGGGCTCAGGCGACGGCCCATGTCCGGGCGAGTCAGGTACAGGTTTTTGTCGCTGATTTCTGAACGCACTTCCAGCAGCCCCTGCGCTTTCACCCACTCTTCCGGCACCTCTTTCAGGACGGTATCTTTCGAGCGTGAGTGGTCAGCCAGGAAACGCAGCAGCGCCTGGGTACGCGGACGCGGACCTGCACGACCGGTGCAGACGCGCGCGGCGGTACTGCGACGCAGCTCCGTCAGCACATCAGCGCGGTTCGGGTTTTCAACACCAATCCAGGCTTTGGCTTCGGCTGAGCCTAAATCCAGCGCGCAGCTTTCCACCGCAGAGGAGGTAGCACATTGCGTCGTGCTGCATTTCGCTTCCGGTAACGGCGCGGATGCCTGTGGCTGCGGTTGTCCCATTGACGCCATTACACTGCGTACAATTTCTTCAATCTGTTTTTGATCCATCGTGTGTCATCCCCGCGTCATCAGAAGAACAGTGACGGATCGCCCGCCCGTTTGGTCAGGCGACCGTTTGCCATAATGCCCATGGTTTCCAGCCAGCGTTCAAACTCCGGCGACGGGCGCAGATTCAGCAACTGGCGCACGGTCGCGGTATCGTGGAACGCGGTGGTCTGATAGTTGAGCATGATGTCGTCACCGAGCGGCATGCCCATGATGTAGTTACAGCCTGCAGTGGCGAGCAGAATCATCAGGTTTTCGTTGAGGTTCTGGTCGGCATCGGCATGGTTGGTGTAGCAGCAGTCACAGCCCATCGAGATGCCGCTCAGCTTGCCCATAAAGTGATCTTCCAGACCGGCGCGAATAATCTGGCGGTCATTGTAGAGATACTCCGGCCCGATAAAGCCCACCACGGTGTTCACGAGGAACGGATCGTAATGGCGCGCCAGACCGTAGTTACGCGCTTCCATCGTCACCTGGTCCGCGCCGAAGTTCGCGCCCGCTGACAGCGCAGAACCCTGCCCGGTTTCAAAGTACAGGCAGTTTTCCCCGGCAATACGGTTGAACTCAGCACCGACGGCACGGGCTTCATCCAGCATCGCCAGCTCTACGCCAAACTCTTTCAGCCCTTTTTCGCTGCCGCAAATACTCTGGAAAATCAGTCCGCCCGGCGCACCGCGACGAATGGCTTCAATCTGGGTGGTGACGTGCGCCAGCACACAGCCCTGAGTTGGAATGTTGAACTTGTCGATAACCCCGTAAACGGTGTCCAGTACGCGGCTTAAGTTATCCACGTCATCCGTTACCGGGTTAACGCCGATCACCGCATCGCCCGCGCCGAAAGAGAGTCCTTCATAGATTTGCGCAGCGATACTCTGCACATCATCACGGGTATCGTTCGGCTGTAAACGGCAGCTGAAGGTGCCCGGCAGACCAATGGTGGTGTTGGCCTTTTTGATCACCGGCATCTTCTTGCCGCCGTAGATCAGGTCAGCGTTCGAGCAGATTTTGGCGACCGCCGCCACCACTTCCGAGGTCAGGCCTTTACGCGTAAAGGCAATGTCATCAACGGAGGTTTCATCGCTCAGCACGTATTCGCGCAGCTCGCTGATGCTCCAGTTTTTAATGCGGTTATAGGCCGTTTCGTTGACGTCATCCTGAATCAGACGCGTAACGCAGTCCTCCTCATAGGAAATCACCGGGTTGTTGCGGACATCCGCTACCGTCATTTCCGACAACACCTGTTTCGCAGCAACACGCTCTTGCGAGCTTTCTGCAGCGACCCCTGCCAGCACATCCCCCGAACGCAGTTCGTTGGCTTTTGCCAGTACCTCTTTTACATCCTTAAACTGATAAACATTGCCGAACAATGTGGTCTTTAGTTTCATAAGTCGTTCCCTCAGGAAGGAAATGCGAGTGATTTCACCGTCACCGGCACAACCGATCCGCCAAAAAGAGGCGTACCAATGTCGATATAGTCCCCCGCCCGAACGATCACTTCGTCAATGACCGCCAGCGGGTGTTGCTGTAACTGTGGGCGTAACAGCATGCCCAGGGCTTTACCAAAGTCCTGCTCGGCCACCACCAGCAGGGGATGCGGATTCGGAAAACGCGCGACGAACGCTAACAGCGCGTCGATGACCGTGAGTAATGCGGCGTAACGCACCGGCAGCGAGGCGGGAAGCGCCAGTACATACGCGTCAGTTTGTGGGCAGAGATCGAGCTGAATCAGCGCCTGATGCCAGGCGTTGACCAGACTGGATTCATCGACAGGAATGGCTACCGGCAGATTGCGCAGCGGCAGCGCAACGCCCTCCAGCCATATAGTGCTGCCCGAGAGCGACAGCGTGTGGGCCCCGGCACCAATCACCGTGGCACGCACGGTTTGCGCCGGGAACTGCACGTTCATCTCACGCAGGCGCGGATGTTCATGCAGCGCCAGTGCCAGTAGCGGTCCAATATCAGAAAAACAGAATGAATCGGCAGGTTGGTTGCGATAGCACTCCCCCACACCGCCGGAAAGCGTGATGACGTCAGGCTGCATGTCTGCGGGCAGCAGCCCTGTTTGCATCAGCGCCTGTGCCAGCGGCGAGAGCGTACCGTCGATAACCTCGACGATAAGATCGGCCATCCGCTGCGCCACCTGCCCCAGTTGTGCGAGCGTCAGCGCGCGGGCATCGGTACCCGCGCCGAAAACTGCATCAACAATCTGTTGCCCCGGCTGATGCGCCCAGGCAACACGTCCCTGGCTGTTGGTTTCCAGCAGTCTGCCGCCCACGTTCAGACAGGCCGTTGCGCTCACTTTCCCGGCGTCGAACAGCGCGTAGTTCGACGTACCGCCACCAATATCGATGTTCAATACGCGACACAGACGCTGTTCCGACAGGGTTTGCGCCCCCGCCCCGTGACCGGCAATCACTGATTCCAGATGCGGTCCGGCGCTGGCGACGACAAAGTCGCCGAGAGACTGGGAAAGGGTCATCACCGCCGGACGGGCGTTACGGGTTTTCGCGCTCTCGCCGGTGATGATGACAGCCCCGGAATCCACAGACTCCGGAGCAATGCCTGCGGCCTGATACTGGGCCAGAATCAGCGCCTTCAGTTCGGCTTCTTGTAACCCGCCCTGCTTATCGACGGGAGTAAAGAAGACCGGGCTTTGCCAGCTAATTTCGCGTTTGATGAATTCGTAACGCGGCACCTGCGACACTGCCGCACGGTTAACCAGCTCAAGGCGCGAGAAGATCACCTGAGTGGTGGTGGTGCCGATATCGATACCGACGCTCAGTAGCTGGCGAGTCTTCACGATTGCGCCTCCACTTCGGTTTTAACCGCTGCCGGGTCATCTTTTGGCACCAGCAGCATCGCTACGCCAATCGCCGTCACGCCGCCAATCAGCTTGCCGACAATCATCGGGAAGATCATGGCGTTCATGTTTGCGGCCGCGAAACCTAAGTGGTCGCCAAGAGCGAACGCGGCGGAGACCGCAAACGCACAGTTAATCACTTTGCCGCGGGTATCCATCTGCTTCATCATGCCGAACATCGGAATGTTATTCGCCAGCGTAGCCACCATACCTGCCGCAGCAATATTGTTGATTTTCAGCAGATTACCGACGCTCATCAGCGGTTTTTCAAACCAGCGGGTCAGCAGCAGCACCATCGGATAAGCGCCGAGCAGCACACAGGAGATGGAACCGATAACTTCAATGGCGCGCATCACTTCGCCAGGTTTGTCGCCAGGGGCCATAAAGATAGGGTCAAGACCCGGGATCAGCTCCCAGCCCAGCAGGAACTTCACCACCGCCGCCGCCAGACCGATCGTTATCAGCGCCACGAGGAATTTGGCGAAGATCTGGAAACCGTTGATCATTTTTTCCGGGATAAATTTCAGCCCCAGCGCCACCAGCACCGCCACAATCAATACCGGGATCATGTTCATCAGGATCAGCGCGAAGGTGAACTCTACCGGCTGGCCGTTGACCTCAACGCCGGAGTACATGGCAATCAACCCTCCGGCGATACAGCCGACAGGGATGGTGACAATACCGGCCAGTACGCCGAGTGCCAGGTAACGACGGTCAGACGGCTCGATAATGCCAAGCGCCACCGGAATAGAGAAAACCAGCGTCGGCCCCATCATCGCGCCGAGAATTAAACCTGAGTATAGCCACGCCGCCACATCGCCGCCCGCCAGCTCTTTGGCGAGGAAGAAGCCGCCCATATCGCAGGCCAACAGCGTACCGGCGAACATTGACGGGTTGGCGCCCAGCATTTCGTACAACGGGATAATCACCGGCCCCAGCACATGCGCCATAACCGGCGCCAGCGCGGTCATACCGACCATTGCCAGACCCAGCGCGCCCATTGCCATAAAACCTTCTTCAAACTGACCGCCGGAACCCTCGATACTCTTACCGAACTTACCGAGGAAGCGTTCAGAGCCGCCAAACTGCGACAGGATCCTGTCCACGGCGGCAATCAGCATAAAGAACATCATGATGTACATGATGATTTCGTTAATTCCCATAGCCTTGTCTCCATTTGCCAGGGTTTTCGTAGGCCTGATAAGCGCAGCGCCATCAGGCAATGATGCCGCGTTTTGCCGGATGGCGGCGCAAACGCCTTATCCGGCCTACGTCCTGGTATGCTTTTATTGTGCCGCCGCGTACAAATCGATAATTTCGCTCTGCGTGGCGGTTCGTGGGTTGCTGCTGATACAAATATCGTCCAGTGCGGCCTGCGCCCATGCGCTGTATTGCGAAGGCTGCGCGCCGACGTCGGCGAGCCGTTTGGTCTGGCCAACCTCGGCAATCAGTTCACTCACCGCATTAATCGCGTCGCGATCGTCTGATTTCTTATTGGTTAATGCCCGCCCGATGTGGCTGAAGCGTTCACGGCACACCATGCGGTTAAATCCCATCACCGTTGGCAACAACATGGCGTTCGCTTGTCCGTGCGGGATGTGCAGCGCAGCGCCTGGCTGATGTGCCATCGCATGACACAACCCCAGCCCCGCGCTGGAAAACGCCATTCCGGCCATACAGGAGGCGAGCAGCATGCTCTCTCGCGCGGCCAGATCGTGACCATTGCCCACCGCTTTCGGCAGTGATTTGCCGATCATCGCAATCGCGCCAATCGCCAGACTGTCGGTAAATGGCGTGGCGTTCAGCGCGCTGTATGCCTCAACCGCGTGGGTCAACGCATCGACCCCGGTCATCGCGGTTACGTGCGACGGAATACCTTCCGTCAGCGCGGCATCCAGAATCGCTACATCCGGCATCAGCGCCGCATGCACCAGCACCTGTTTACGCCCGGTGACCGCATCAATGATGACCGTCACGTTCGTCGTTTCCGACCCGGTTCCTGCCGTCGTCGGCACCGCAATCAGCGGCAACCGCGGACGCAATGCGCTTTGTGCCGTCATGTCTGCCAGCGGTTGTGTCGGGTTCGTGACCAGCAAGGCGACCGCTTTCGCCGCATCCAGCACCGAACCGCCGCCAAACGCCACCACGCCGTCGCACTTCGACTCACGCAGTTGCGCCACTGCCGCGCAAACATCCGTGATGCACGGCTCACCCACCGGGCAAGGCCAGAGCGTGATCGCCACACCTTTCATCGCCAGGCTACGCGTGAGCGCGGCCGTCATTCCGGCCTGGTGCAGAAAACTGTCGACCATCACAAACAGATGCGTCAGCCCGCGCGTTTGCGCTTCCTGCCCGCAGGCGCTAAGCGCGCCTAAACCACACAACGTGACCGGTGGAACGCTAAACGTTTTCACCCGTTGCAGATTCAGGGTGTCAAATGCCTGAAAGAGCGCCGTCTGCAATTCAGCTTGCATGGATCCCCTCCGCTTTCTCTTTCCCGCTGTTGGCAATCGCCAGCGGCGTCATAAACAAACTGTGCTGTGGTAAATGCACCGCTAACTCTGGAAAGCGCTTGCGAAACAGGTCATGAACGCCCGGTTGCATGCACGAACCGCCCGCCAGCCATAAATCAGCGATCCCCTGTCCTTCGATATGATGGGCGACGATCTCCGCCATTTTTTCGTAGACCGGTTTCACCACAGGCCAAATTTCTGCCCCGTTGCTGCGTTTGTACTGCTCTGCATCTTCCAGTTGAATGCGGCGGTTTCCGGCAAGGGTCAGGGAAATATGGTGTCCTCCTGTCGCCTCATCGGCTGAGTAAGTCACCTTGCCCCGCTTGACGATGGCGATCCCGGTGGTTCCCCCGCCGATATCCACCACCCCGGCGTTATCCAGTTGCAGCAGATCTGCCACCGCAGTCGGTTCGTCCAGCACATGGCTCACTTCCAGACCTGCCGACTCCAGCACGTTAATCGAGATGCGTGGGTCGGTGCCCGGCGGAAACGAGGTTGCCGCATGGGTAAACCGACAACCGAGCTGTTGTTCAAGGGAATCGAGATGGCGACGAACAATGGTCACCGCGCCGAAAAAGTCCCAGACGATGCCGTCACGCACCACGTCAGCCCAATCGAGGCAGACCGCCACCGGGTTTCCGTCGCTGTCGACAACCATCGACACCACATCGCAGGTGCCCAAATCAACGCCCAGCCACAGCGCGGAATCGCTGCTTGCCGGTGTCTGATTGCACAGCGCTGCGGCTTTCTGCAAACGTGGGGTAAGCCATTGTTGTTCGTCGTGCGCCATCTCTTCTCTCCGTTTAGCCTGATGGGCAGGCACTTAAACGATGCGGAACGCATCCACCAACACACAGCGACGCAGACGCACAAAGGTACGCGCGCTGGTCACCCCTTCCCCGGTTGGCGTGGTAATGGTCATGGTGGTCCAGCCTTCGCCGCCCAGTCCCAGTCCGGCAATGCACGGTCCGTTCTTGACGAAAATGCTGGTATCAATGGCATTCGCCATCCGGTTCATGTTGTCGATATTGCGCGAGTGCATCGCCGCCGTATGGTGACAACCCCCTTCAAGCGTGACCGCCAGCGCAATGGCTTCGTCGACGTTCGCCACCCGTACAACCGGCAATACCGGCATCATCAGTTCGGTGACGGCGAACGGGTGAGTGGCGGGCGTTTCGACGAATAACAGGCGCGTTTGCTCTGGCACATTCAGGCCAATCGCGGCGGCAATTTTCCCTGCGTCGCGTCCTACCCAGTCACGGCTAACCGTGCCTTTGCCGTTCTCATCAACATTTTTCAGCAGCACCGGCTGAAGCTGTTCGGCCTGAGCCGTAGTCAGTTTCACCGCCTGCTCGCTTTCCATCAGACGCATCAGCTCATCGGCGACGCTATCGACAACAATCAACACCTTCTCATCGGCGCAAATGATGTTGTTGTCGAAGGACGCCCCTTTGACGATGGACTGCGCGGCGCGTGCCAGGTCTGCGGTCTCATCCACCACCACTGGCGGGTTCCCCGCGCCTGCGGCAATCAGACGTTTATTGGTGTGTTTACGTGCAGCGTCCACCACCGCTTCGCCGCCGGTGACGACCAGCAGGCCAATGCCCGGGTACTTAAACAGGCGCTGCGCCGTTTCGATATCGGGGTTCGCGACGGTGACCAGCAGGTTTTCCGGACCGCCTGCCGCGACAACCGCCTGGTTGAGTAACGTGATGGCGCGTTGAGAAACGCCTTTCGCCGCCGGATGGGGCGCGAACACCACGCTGTTACCTGCGGCAATCAGGCTGATAGCGTTATTAATCACCGTCGCCGCCGGGTTGGTTGACGGGGTGACGGATGCCACCACGCCCCACGGCGCGTTTTCAATTAAAGTCAGGCCGTTATCGCCGGTCAAAACCTGGGGTGACAGACATTCCACACCCGGCGTACCGCGGGCCTGCGCCACGTTTTTGGCAAATTTATCTTCTACGCGTCCCATGCCGGTTTCAGAAACCGCAAGTTCCGCTAATTCTCTGGCGTGTTTTTCGCCCGCTTCACGAATAGCGTGAATCGCCAGCTGCCGCATCGCGACGCTTTTAAGCCCCTGCTGAGCCACTTTTGCGGCGGCAACCGCGTCATCCAGGGAGGCAAAGACGCCCATTTCATGAACAGTCTGGTCAGGCTGGCTGCTGTCTTTCATTTTCAGCAACACCGCTTTGACGACCTGTTCAATATCCTGTTGATTCATGATTTTCTGCCTTATTTATGGAAGATCACCTGACCACCGGCCACCACTTCATCGACGATGCCAATCACGCACAGGTCGACAGGAGACGCTTCGCTACGATGAGCCTGGCGAGCAGAACTGCCGCTGACCAGCAACACCCACTCCCCGGTTCCCGCCCCGATGCTGTCGATAGCAACGGCACACTGTCCGTCGGGATTTCCCTGGGAATCAATCATTTCCACCATCAACAATTTGTCATGCGCCAATCCCTGATGGCGTACGGTACAAACGATTTGTCCTGTGACGACTGCCAGTTTCATACCCGCCTCCGTGGCTTTTTCAGGTAAAACCTCCCCCTGCTCTCCAAAGAGAACACTGCGAAAAGGAGAGAGAGTGACGCCAGCCTGTGACGTCACATGGGGTGATTACATGTCGTTGCTGTCGCCTTTGAAGCTGATCGGGAACACTTCTTCCAGATCGCCATGCGGACGCGGAATAACATGCACAGAAACCAGCTCACCAATACGTTGCGCTGCGGCGGCACCGGCGTCGGTCGCCGCTTTGCAGGCTGCCACATCGCCACGAACCATGGCAGTACACAGGCCGCCACCGATCTGCTTCACGCCAACCAGCTTCACGCGTGCCGCTTTAACCATTGCGTCAGAAGCCTCAATCAGTGCAACCAGGCCCCGGGTTTCGATCATTCCTAATGCTTCCATTGTGTTTTCCTCGTTTAAAGGGTCCAGAACGGGACCTTATACAACCAGTGTGTGCGAGGCGTTTTCACGGCTCACGTCAGTCTGGCGCGGCACTGCTGCTACCAACGCCAGTTCGATAATTTCTTGCACGCTACAGCCTCGGGAAAGATCGTGGAGCGGCGCGGCAAGCCCTTGAATCAATGGCCCGACGGCGCGATAACCGCCCAAACGCTGTGCAATTTTGTAACCGATGTTGCCCGCTTCCAGCGACGGGAAGACCATCACATTGGCTTTCCCCTGTAACGGGCTGGTCGGCGCTTTTTGTGCCGCGACATCCGGCACAAACGCGGCGTCAAACTGCAATTCGCCATCCACCACCAGCTGCGGCGCACGTTCACGCACGATATCCGTCGCCTGTTGCACGTTGGCGACGTTGGGGTGACGCGCACTGCCGTTGCTGGAAAATGACAGCATCGCCACGCGCGGTTCAACGCCGGTAATCGTCTGCCAGGTGTCGGCGCTGGCAATGGCGATGTCCGCCAGCTGCGCCGCCGTTGGCTGCGGTACCACGCTGCAATCGGCAAACCCTAATGGCTGTCCGGTGTACTGCGGCAGCATCAGAAAAATGGACGACAGCGTTTTACAGCCCGGCTGTAAACCAATGAGGCGCAGCCCCGCACGCAGTACGTTCGCCGTTGACGACAGGTTGCCTGCGATACAGACATCCGCCTTGCCTGCGCTGACCATGGCGGCGGCGAACATCAGCGGATCGTTGAGTTTCTCCAGCGCATCCGGCGGCGTTTTCTCACCGGCCCGCGCCAGCCAACGCAGCGCAAATTCTTCACGCATCTGCAGATTGCTTTGTGGATCAATTACGCGAAGACCGTCCATGGCGATACGGTGCGTCAGGGAAAACTGGCGCATCTCAAACGGGCTGGCCACGAGAATCGGCTGCGCCAGCCCCTGCTGTTGCAGGTAATGCGCCGCTTTCAGCACGCGTACGTCCAGCGCGTCCGGGAAGACCACCCGGGCAGGCGAGTTTTTTGCCAACTCACGGCAACGTTCAATGATCATTGCCACCTCCCAGTCGTTGTTGAATTTGGCTGACCGTCTGCGGATGCTTCGCTACGCTCAGGATCATCATCACGTAGACGGTACTCGAGAGACGGTTCAGCGCCTGCAGGATATCCGGTCGCAGTACGTCGAAGCCGCGGGTAATAAAGACCTGGGCCGCCACCACTTCCGTTTCACGCACTTTGGTGCGCAGCAGATTGAGCAGCGCAGCATCGCGACCGTGGCTGGCTTCCGGCACCAGGTGATCGTGGTCAAGGTAGCGCAGCGGCTGATGAGAAAGCCGGTGCAGTTGTTCCTCGTTGAGTCCCACGATGGACTGCGCCGCCAGCGGCTCGTCCATCGCATCGGCGCGCATGATGTTGCCCAGACGCGAGCGAATGTCCGCAAGCCAGGGTTGCCACAGTTCCGGCAACTCAATTTGCAGCCACACCGTCAAGGCAATGGTGCTGTCCAGCGCGGCGCGAAAGCCCAGCCGTGGGTCGCTTTTGGCGACCATTTTGTCCGCCGTCAGATGGGTCAACGTGTCGGGCTTTTTCGTCACTTCCTGACGGCACAACTCACAGCTCGCCTGCGGGTGCGAGTCGCTGCTGGTCAAACCGTGTACCGGCTGCGGTTGCTGCTCCTCGTCATCGACAAACAGACTTCCTTGTTCATCCAGAAACTTAATGCGCAGGTGGCGGCTTTCCAGCAGTTCCCTGGCAGATGGCGTCAGGCGAGCATCAACGGGGAGGTGAATTTCAGCTCCTTCGCTGAGCGTGTGATTCGCTCTCAGCCATGCTTCAGTAATGAAATCCTTCATACATCCGCCTTAGCAGGACTGCCAATTCGCAGGCCAGGCCACATACAGGAATTTCACGGTCGATGGCGTACCAAATTCAATGCTGGAGCCTTTCGGGATGAACATCACATCCCCGGCTTTGGCAATCATGGTTTCGCCCTGGTGACGAACGTGGAGTTCCCCTTCCAGAATCATGTCGATTTCGTCGTAATTCAGCGTCCACGGGAAGAAGGCGTTTTCCCACTGCATAAAGCCAGCGGCCATGCTGCTACCGTCTTTGTCCGTCACTAAATCCGTTAAGCCGACACAGTGGGGTTCAGCACCGTCAAAACGGCCGAACTTCACGCTGCTGCCATCAATCACTTTCACGCCGCCTTTGCCGGTGACCGAGGTAAAGCTCGGCTGCATACCGCCTTGTTCCAGCGACTGTTTTTCCTTCATCACTTTGTCCATCAGCTGCGCGACGAGGCTTTCGGTGAACTGCCCTTCCGGCAACTGGGCGATGATGGTTTCACGAATACGCTGGCTGTCCGTTTTGCCGTCATCCACCGGAGTGGATGTCGCGGCGGCTACCGGGGTAGATTCGTCGCATTCGGTGATCGTGACACCCAGTAGCTCCGCAACTTCGCGGGCCTCCGGGGTGATGATGCTGGCGCGCAGAACAACCGACAATGCCTGTTCGCCACGTGCGTGAGCCGCACGAATGTCATTAGCTGTGATAAGTTTTTTCACCTGCCCCTTCCTCCTGTTCGGTAAGTGCTGCCAGATAATCCACCAGATGCTGCACGCTGTTCGGATCATGCGTATTGAGTTCGAAAACGGGGTCCTGAAACCCTAATCCGCGCAGTAATTGTCGCGTTGCGGCGACGTCGGCATCCGGTACGTCTGTTTTGCTGATCACGGCGATGTGTCGTTTACTGGCACCGATATCCAACAGCCCGGCAGGTAAGCGACTTTCTTTGTCATTTGCTGCATGAACATAAATCAGCGTATCGACATCCTGCAGCGTGGTAATTAAGGCGTGATACCAGCGAGGATGGCTAAAATATTCCCCAGGGGTGTCGATATCGCCGTTTTCATTAAATTCCACGGCCTGCGTTTTTCTGGCGAGGGAATAATTTCCCTGTAATGCGTTAAAAAGCGTTGTTTTCCCCGCGCCGACGGTGCCGACAAACGCAATTCGTTTCATGGCCGCCTCTCATTAGCTTTTTGTCAGATCGCACAACGTGAAATTTAATAGGCGTCCCAGGCCGCTGACCGTCTGTAATAACGCCTCTTCTACCGCGCCGACAGACCCATAAATCACCAGTGCACCGCTGAACCTGTCGAGAAAACCGATATGTACATCAGCCGCTTTCATGGCTAAGTCACCGGCAATCATCGCGGTTTCTCCTGGTGTCAGCGTCATAATGCCGATGGCTCCGGCTTCGGGAACGCCGATCTTTTTCGCCAGTTCGTCACCGGGGTGTGCAATGAGATGCGCCAGCGTGACCTGTTTTCCCGGTACAAATTCCTGAATGATGCGTTCTTTATCCATGACCCGTCGCCTGTGCTGAAACTTTCCTCATCGTGGCAATTTTTCGTCAGAGTAAATAACAAAATTCGGCAAGCTGGTTTAAAAGGTGAGATGGATCACTAAGAATGGGGATATAAAAAAGCGCGGGAGAAACCCGCGCCTGAATTAATTAAAGTGAAATTACAGCGGTTGTGTTTGCGCTTCCACCACGGCCAGCGCCACCATATTCACGATACGGCGAACAGAGGCGATCGGCGTTAATACGTGAACCGGTTTAGAGACGCCCATCAACACAGGTCCCACCGTGACGCCTTCGGAGCTGGAGACGCGCAGTAAGTTGTAACTAATGCGGGCGGCTTCCATGTTCGGCATCACCAGAATATTGGCCGACCCTTTCAGCGGACTGTCAGGCATCCGGTCATTACGGATACTCTCCACCAACGCGGCGTCCCCGTGCATTTCGCCGTCGATCATCAGATCAGGCGCCCGCGCTTTGATCAGTTCCAGCGTCGTGCGCATTTTGCCAGCGGATGGACAGTTAGAGGAGCCAAAGTTGGAGTGTGACAGCAGCGCCACTTTCGGTTCGATGCCAAAACGACGCACGGTTTCTGCCGCCATCAGGGCAATTTCAGCCAACTCTTCCGGGCCTGGATCATCGTTGACATAGGTGTCTGCAATGAAGGTGTTACCGCTTGGCAGCAGCAAAGCGTTCATCGCGCCTGCCGTGTGTACGCCTTCGCGATAACCGAAGATATCCTTCACCACGCTGAAATGTTCGTGATAGTCGCCGATAGTCCCGCAGATCATCGCATCCGCTTCGCCACGCTGCACCATGATTGCGCCAATCACCGTCGTATTACTGATCACCGCACGCTGCGCTTGCTCCTGGGTGATCCCCCGGCGCTTCATGATCTGGTAGTACTCGCTCCAGTACTCTTTAAAGCGCGGATCAGATTCATTGTTGACGATCTCAAAATCGACGCCGGCTTTGATCTGCAAACCCAGTTTTTGAATGCGCATTTCGATCACGCTCGGACGGCCAACAAGGATCGGTTTCGCCAGCCCCAGGGTGATCAACTCCTGCGTGGCATGCAGGACTCGCGCCTCTTCCCCTTCTGTCAGCACCACGCGTTTTGGCGCTTTGCGGGCCAGAGAGAAGATAGGCTTCATGAACAGGTTGGTTTTATAAACAAACTCGGTCAGTTTATCGATGTAGGCATCAAAATCAGCAATCGGACGCGTCGCCACGCCGGAATCCATCGCCGCTTTCGCCACCGCAGGGGCGATCTTGACGATCAGACGCGGATCGAACGGTTTTGGAATAATGTAGTCCGGGCCGAAGCTCAGATCCTGATCGCCATAGGCAGAAGCCACTACTTCGCTTTGCTCCGCATGCGCCAGTTCAGCAATGGCATGCACCGCCGCCAGTTTCATCTCTTCGTTGATCGCCGTAGCGCCCACATCCAGCGCGCCACGGAAGATGAACGGGAAGCACAGAACGTTGTTCACCTGGTTTGGATAGTCAGAACGACCGGTACAGATAATGGCGTCCGAACGAACCTCTTTCGCCAGCGGCGGCAGGATTTCAGGTTCCGGGTTGGCCAGCGCCAGAATCATCGGCGCGCGGGCCATTTTTTTCACCATCTCAGGCGTGAGGACTTTTGGCCCTGAACAGCCGAGGAAAATGTCCGCGCCGTCAATCACATCATCCAGCGTACGTTTGCCGTCGTCCTCCACCGCGTAAGCCGCTTTGGTTTCCGCCATATTCGGTTCGCGGTCTTTGTAGATAACGCCTTTCGAGTCGCAGACGACAATGTTGTGCTTCTGCATCCCGAGCGCCACCAGCAGGTTCATACAGGCAATCGCCGCCGCCCCTGCGCCGGAGACCACCATACGCACGTCAGAGATGTTTTTCTCCACCACGCGCAGGCCATTCAGAATGGCGGCGGTGCTGATGATCGCAGTACCGTGCTGATCGTCGTGGAATACCGGAATATTCATGCGTTCGCGCAGTTTTTGCTCAATGTAGAAACATTCTGGCGCTTTGATATCTTCAAGGTTAATACCGCCAAACGTTGGTTCAAGCGCCGCGACGACATTGATAAATTTATCCGGGTCGAGTTCATCCACTTCAATGTCGAAGACATCAATGCCGGCAAACTTTTTAAACAGAACGCCTTTGCCTTCCATCACCGGTTTACCTGCCAGGGCGCCGATATTGCCCAGCCCAAGTACCGCCGTACCGTTGGAGATCACCGCGACCAGGTTGCCACGCGCAGTGTATTTGTAGGCCGCCAGCGGATCCTTTGCAATTTCAAGACAGGGGGCCGCCACGCCTGGCGAGTAGGCCAGTGCAAGATCGCGCTGGGTGGCAAGAGGCTTGGTTGGAGAAACCTGGATTTTACCCGGCACAGGAAATTCGTGGAAATCAAGGGCGCTTTGTCTTAACTGGTCATCCATCTTGTTGTTCCTTTCACGTATCGATCAAAAAAGTGGCGCGGTTCAATTGAGCCGCACATTATCGCCTTACTGGGCGGCACAAACTTTGAACGTCACCAAACTCTCACTACTCAAAGAAAGAATTTGTTATCAATTTATAACTGCCATGTTACCTGCTTAAACCAGCAATACCATGCCCGTCTGCTATGCTTTTTTGTGATATACCCCATGAATTTCTCAGAAGTGTGAATCACAGCACTCAGCTAACACTTTACTTTTCAAGGAGTATTTCTTATGAACCAGTTAGACGGTATCAAACAATTCACGACAGTCGTAGCCGACAGTGGTGATATTGAGTCTATTCGTCATTATCACCCTCAGGATGCCACGACCAACCCCTCGCTGTTGCTGAAGGCCGCCGGGCTAGCCCAGTACGGTCATCTGGTTGACGACGCGGTTGTCTGGGGCAAACATCACGGGAAAACCCAGCGTGAGCAGGTGGCTGAAGCCTGCGACAAACTGGCGGTCAATTTCGGTACGGAGATTCTGAATAGCATTCCCGGTCGCGTGTCGACCGAAGTGGATGCGCGTCTCTCTTTCGATAAAGAGAAGAGCATTCAAAAAGCGCGCCATCTGGTAGACCTCTACCAACAACAAGGTGTCGAAAAGTCACGGATCCTTATCAAGCTGGCTTCAACCTGGGAAGGCATTCGTGCCGCAGAGCAGCTTGAAAAAGAGGGGATCAACTGCAACCTGACGCTGCTGTTTTCGTTTGCGCAAGCACGTGCCTGCGCCGAAGCGGGCGTATTTCTGATCTCGCCCTTTGTCGGTCGTATTTACGATTGGTATCAGGCGCGCAGCCCGATGGATCCGTACGTGGTCGATGAAGATCCGGGCGTGAAATCAGTACGTAACATCTACGACTACTTCAAGCAGCATCGCTATGACACCATCGTCATGGGCGCCAGCTTCCGTCGCACCGAACAAATTCTGGCGCTGACCGGCTGCGATCGTCTGACTATCGCCCCTAACCTGCTAAAAGAGCTACAGGATAACGAGGACCCGGTGGTCCGCAAACTGGTGCCATCCTCCCAGGCGCTCCCCCGCCCAACGCCAATGACGGAAGCGGAATTCCGCTGGGAACACAATCAGGACGCGATGGCAGTAGAAAAATTATCGGACGGCATTCGTCTGTTCGCCGTTGACCAACGCAAACTGGAAGACCTGCTTGCTGCCAAACTGTAAACCTTGCCACGGAGTGATTTATGACCCGTAAAGATCTTGCCAATGCTGTTCGTGCGCTGAGTATGGATGCCGTGCAAAAAGCCAATTCCGGACATCCCGGTGCGCCAATGGGGATGGCCGATATCGCCGAAGTGCTGTGGAATGATTTTCTCCGCCACAATCCCGCTGACCCCGGCTGGCACGATCGTGACCGCTTTATTTTGTCCAACGGTCACGCGTCCATGCTGCTGTACAGCCTCCTGCATCTTTCCGGGTACGACCTGCCGTTAGAAGAGTTAAAGAACTTCCGCCAGTTGCACTCCAAAACGCCGGGACACCCGGAGATCGGCTATACGCCGGGTGTCGAGACCACAACGGGACCGCTGGGCCAGGGCTTAGCCAATGCCGTCGGGATGGCTGTCGCCGAGCGTACGCTGGCGGCGCAGTTTAATCAGCCCGGTCATGAGATTGTCGATCACTTCACCTATGTGTTTATGGGCGACGGTTGCCTGATGGAAGGGATCTCCCACGAGGCGTGTTCGCTGGCGGGCACGTTGGGGCTGGGCAAACTGATCGGTTTTTACGATCACAACGGCATCTCCATTGATGGCGAAACCAAAGGGTGGTTTACCGATGACACAGCAAAACGCTTTGAAGCGTACCACTGGCATGTGGTGGAGGAGATCGACGGCCATGACCCGGAAGCGGTGAAAAAAGCGATTTTGCAAGCGCAGAGCGTGAAAGATAAACCGTCGCTGATTCTTTGCCGGACGGTGATTGGCTTTGGCTCACCGAATAAAGCCGGTAAAGAAGAGGCGCACGGCGCGCCGCTTGGCCAGGAAGAAGTGGCATTATCGCGCCAGAAACTGGGCTGGCATCATCCTGCCTTTGAGATCCCTAAAGAGATTTATCAGGCCTGGGATGCCCATGAAAAAGGCGGGAAAACGCAGCAGGCGTGGCAAGAGAAGTTCGCCGCCTATGCAAAAGCTTACCCCGATTTGGCCGCAGAGTTTACCCGCAGGATGAACGGCGACCTGCCCAAATCCTGGGAAAAGACCACCCAAAAATATATCGCCGAACTCCAGTCTAATCCGGCTAAAATCGCCACCCGTAAAGCCTCGCAGAACACATTGAATGTCTACGGCCCACTGCTGCCGGAACTGCTCGGTGGGTCGGCCGATCTCGCCCCCAGCAACCTGACCATCTGGAAAGGCTCCACTTCATTGACGGAGGATCTGGCCGGAAACTATATCCACTACGGCGTACGCGAATTCGGCATGACCGCCATTGCCAACGGCATCGCCCATCACGGCGGATTCTTACCCTACACCGCCACCTTCCTGATGTTTGTTGAATACGCCCGCAACGCAGCCCGAATGGCAGCGCTAATGAAAGCCCGGCAAATCATGGTCTATACCCATGACTCTATCGGTCTGGGTGAAGACGGTCCGACGCACCAGGCGGTGGAGCAGCTAGCGAGCCTGCGACTGACGCCAAACTTCAGCACCTGGCGTCCGTGCGATCAGGTCGAAGCGGCAGTCGGCTGGAAACTGGCCGTTGAGCGTCGCAGCGGCCCGACGGCGCTGATCCTCTCCCGCCAGAACCTGGCTCAGATTGAGCGCACACCCGAGCAGGTCAAAGACATCGCCCGCGGCGGGTATGTGTTGAAAGACAGCGGAGGAAAACCGGATGTGATCCTGATAGCGACCGGTTCTGAAATGGAGATAACGCTACAGGCCGCAGAAAAGCTGACCGGAGAAGGCCGCAATGTCCGCGTTGTTTCCCTCCCTTCAACAGATATTTTCGACGCCCAGGATGACGCGTACCGGGAATCAGTTTTGCCCTCGAACGTCAGCGCACGCGTGGCTATCGAGGCGGGAATTGCCGACTACTGGTACAAATATGTCGGGCTGAAAGGGGCCATCGTCGGGATGACCAGTTACGGGGAATCTGCGCCTGCGGAAAAACTGTTCCCCCACTTTGGCTTTACGGTTGAGAACATTGTGGAGAAAGCACACAAGGTTTTGAACGCCTGATGTATGCAACGCCGGATGACGACGCTAACGCGTCTTATCCGGCCTACAGATAGCTTTTCGTAGGTCGGATAAGACGCAGTCGCCATCCGACAGAAAATTAACGCGTGATCCACAGTGTGGGCCACGCGTCTGGCCCATGCCAGTTGTCGCAGCTTGGCTCCTGGGCATAGCGCACCAGACGAAAACGCTGGCCGTCAAAACGCCAGCGGGTCTGAATGCCGCAGTCGGTCAATCCCCGCCCTTTTGCCAGCGTCACCAGCTCACGCGATTTTTCATCAAACGTGGCGTTCATCAGTTCCATATCGTTACTTTCCGCACCGGAATTAAACGGCAAGCGTAGACGCAGCGATCGGGAGGTCAGCGGTTTTTTGCGCGAAACAATCCACGCCAGATCAATGGTGTTATAAGCGCCAGCCTCGCAGCCTATCATCATCAGCGTTTTGTCATCCGTCAGAGCGGTGACCCGAACCTCGCGACGCATCGGGTCCAGCGAACAGCGAAAACCATTCATTCGCCAGTTGGCGTACTCCAGCAGATCGCTGCGTTCTTCATCAGACAGGGGGGTCGGCGTTGGGTTAATCACAGCCACCCCTTTTAGCGCAGGCGCAGGCGGCACGCTGAGCGGCGGATCGTCGCCTTTTTCAATCCATGCCGTTTCACTGCCCACGCGCTTTTGCTGAGAATCGATAAACAGTAAGGCAGCCTTTAATCCCTCCAGCGAAAGGATCTGTGGCCCTCCGCTCAGAGTAATCGCCCGGGATTCCTGAATGGTCTGCAAAAATGACGTGATAGTTGTCGCATCGCCCGTCATCAGATGCCACGGTGAGATCTGCCAGTTTTGCGCGTCCAGTGTCAGCGGCTTTCCTTCCAGCAATAAACGCGGCGCAATATCCGCTTCGTTCGCGTCGGGGGGCGTCAATCCACCCAGATCGATGCGTAAAACGGCATCCGTGCGCGCGCCAGCGCTGCGACTCAGGGTCATGACCAGGCCATGATGCTCACCGCTGTTTCTCGCCACGCAGAAATTTTGATTATTACAGGTCACCTGCCAGTCGGAAAACGACTGTTGTGCTGGCGCCGCCCACGTAAATCGGGCCGCGATGACGCTGAGCAGGAAAATGAAAATAACGCGATAGCGCATGGACGGTACGAACCCCAGAAGTCAAACAACCTACACAGTGAGTATCTTCGTTGGGGTTCCCATCCGGCTCAATCAGATTTATCGGATTACGTTAATAAATGTAAATAATTATAACATTTATTTATCAGTCCATTAGATGCGATGACTGTAAATAATTGAGTAATAACACCGTCTTACCGTCCCGTATTTCGCCAGATTTGATCATCTCCAGCGCCTGGGTAAAGGGCAACTCCAGTACGTCAATATCTTCATCTTCCACGCCCCCACCGGCATTGGCGCGCTGGCTATCGCTGTATTCAGCAATGAAGAAGTGGATAAGCTCCGTCACCCCGCCCGGCGACATATACAGCTCAAACAGTTTCCTCACTTCCCCCACTTCGTACCCGGTCTCTTCGATCGCTTCTTTGCGGATACAGGTTTCCGGCTCGTCGTTATCCAGCAAACCCGCACAGGTTTCAATCAATTGACCCGTTTCATTGCCATTAACCCAGGTGGCAACACGAAACTGGCGGATCAGAACGACCGTTTTTTTCTCTGCGTTGTACAGCAGAATCGTCGCGCCGTTTCCGCGATCGTACACCTCACGTTTGTGGCGGATGACGTCACCATTTTGGCGAGTCAGATCGTAGGTGATATTGCGCAGGATGAAGTAGTTATCAGAGAGGACTTTATCTTTGATGAGGGTAATTTTTTGCGACATACCGGCTCCACAGCGAGAAGTGAATCACCATACTACGCCGTGAAACCGGATTTGTCGTCAGCCCGACCTAGTGAGATTTGACTGATTTTATCCCCAACCAGTCGATCATCCCCTGCGCGGCATGCCGCCCTTCCGCCATTGCCGTGACCACCAGATCGGCGCCGCGTACCGCATCGCCTCCAGCGAAGATTTTCGGATTGGTCGTCTGATAACGGAAAGCGCTTTCGACGTTAGCCGCAATCCGCCCCCAATCATCGACTTTCACCCCGTGCGCTTCCAGCCACGGCATGCCGTGAGGATGAAAACCAAATGCCATAATGACCGCGTCCGCCGGCATGACAAACTCGCTGCCTGCGACAGGCACCGGACGGCGTCGTCCTTGCGCATCGGGTTCGCCCAGTTGAGTACGCAGGAAGCGCACGCCGCTCACGCGTCCTTCATCGTTGAGCACCAGATCAACCGGCTGTACGTTGAACTCGAAATTTGCCCCTTCTTCCCTGGCGTTTTTCACCTCTTTCTTCGAACCCGGCATGTTGACTTCATCACGGCGATAAGCACAGGTGACCTGACTGGCTCCGTGGCGCAGCGCCGTACGCACACAATCCATTGCCGTGTCGCCGCCGCCCAATACCACGACATTCAGCCCCGCGGTATCAATAAAGGGTTCATCCGGCGATTCATCAATTCCCATCACGTTTTTCGTATTGGCGATCAGGAACGGCAGCGCGTCGTAAACCCCCGGCGCATCTTCGTTAGGCAGATCGGCTTTCATGGAGCGGTAGGTTCCCACCCCCACGAAGACGGCATCGAAATCGTCCAGCAGCGCTTCAAGAGTCACCTCTTTGCCCACTTCACAATTCAGCTCAAAATGGATCCCCATTGCGCTGAAGATTTCCCGACGGCGCGCCAGCAGGGATTTATCCAGCTTGAAGGCCGGGATGCCAAATGTCAGTAAGCCGCCGATCTCCGGATGACGATCGAACACCGTCGCACTCACGCCATGACGCGCCAGCACATCGGCACAGGCCAAACCTGCCGGCCCCGCGCCGATGATGGCGACACGTTTGTCGACCTTCTGAACACCGCTCAGGTCGGGGTGCCAACCTTTACTCAACGCCCGGTCGGAAATGTAGCGCTCAATGTTGCCGATAGTGATCGCGCCGTGCTCGTCACGAACGGTACACGCGCCTTCACACAGCCTGTCCTGGGGGCAAACGCGCCCGGTAATTTCCGGCAGGCAGTTAGTCTGGTGGGAGAGCTCCACCGCCGCGTCTATGTTTCCGGCTTTGACGAGTTCTATCCACTGCGGAATATGGTTGTGCAATGGGCAGGTCCATTCGCAGATACTGTGTTCGCCGCACTTCAGGCAGCGCGACGCCTCACGCTGGGCCTGGGCCGTGCGAAATGGCAGATAAATTTCTTCAAAGGTGGTTTTTCGCGCCTCAATCGCCAGCTTGTCCGGCTCACCGCGCGGCGGCGTCGCCTGCATCTGCTCCACTTTGCTCATGACGTAAGGCGTCATCCCGGTGGCGTCAGCATGCCAGGGTTGACTTTCCTGACGTGCCGTACGCAAACGGCGCGCTTTAGACAAGCTGGCGAGGGACGATTCCGTCACCAGTTGCAACGCATTGGCCGGGCAGTTTTCGACGCAGGCCGGACCGCCTTCACGCTCCTGACACAAATCGCATTTGTGCGCCGTGGCTTTGACCTGATCGCGGGCGACCGGCGTTAGCACAATTTGCATGGTGCCAAACGGACAGGCGACCACGCAGGATTTGCAGCCGATGCATTTCTGCTGGTTCACCTGCACGCTGTTGTTGACGTGGCTTATCGCGCCGTTAGGACAGCTTCGGGCGCAGGGTGCATCTTCGCAGTGGTGGCAGGTCACCGCGCTGCGCTGATGCTGATGTTTGATAACCGTAATCCTGGGTTGATAATGTTGTTGGCTCAGTACATGTTGCTCTGCATTGTGGGCCATCACGCAGGCGACCTCACAGGCATGGCATCCCAGGCACTGCTGGCTGTTAGCCATAATAAAACGATTCATGGCGACCTTCTGTTTTGGTTGTAAAAACCTTATTCTTTATAGGAACAATGTTATTAACCGACCCGACAAAGGTCGGCAATGTCCATTTGCCCAGGATGGGCAACTATTTCTCCAGAACCTGTGGCAGATCAATTTATTTCATGGCAGGTGAAATTGCGTTTTAGTTAATTAAGGACTTTCTCTATCATTTCATCACCTGCGCTTTACCCATTGCCTTTGTACAGAGGATTACGCGTGTGACGGTCAAACGCCCCGTCTCGGCCAGCCTGGCCCGGGCATTTTTTTACATTGTTTTGCTGTCGATACTTTCTACCGGTGTCGCGTTGCTGACGCTTGCCAGCAGTTTGCAGGATGCCGAAGCCATCAATATTTCTGGCTCACTGCGTATGCAAAGCTATCGGCTGGGCTACGACCTGCAAAGCCGCAGCCCCCAGTTGAATGCGCACCGCCAGCTGTTCCAGCAAACCCTGAACTCGCCGGTGCTGCAAAAACTGAATACCTGGTACGTTCCGGACGCGGTAAAAAGCGGCTACGCGCGACTGCATGCTAACTGGCTGGAAATGGACGCACGACTGGTCGACGGCGATTTACCGTGGTATCAAAAAAACATCAACGCGTATGTCGATCAGATAGATTTGTATGTGCTGGCGCTCCAGCGCTACGCCGAGCGGAAAATGATGCTGGTCGTCGGCATCTCACTGGCGGGCGGGATTGGGATTTTTACGCTGGTCTTCTTTACGCTGCGGCGGATTCGCCAACAGGTCGTGCGGCCGCTCAACCAACTGGTGATGGCGAGCCAGCGTATTGAACACGGGCAGTTTGACACTCCGCCGCTGGATACCGGTTTACCCAACGAACTGGGGTTGCTCGCAAAAACCTTTAATCAGATGTCGAGCGAACTGTATAAACTTTATCGTTCGCTCGAGGCCTCTGTCGAAGAGAAAACCCACGACCTGCATGAAGCCAACCGTCAACTTGAGGTGCTCTATCAGTGCTCGCAGGCGCTGAATACCAGTCAGATCGATGTGCACTGTTTCCGTCATATTCTGAAGATCGTGCGGGAAAATGACGCCGCGTATTATCTGGAGTTGACCGTCGGCGACAACTGGCGCATCAGCGAAGGGACGCTGAGTGCCGATCTCCCGTTGCAAATCTTGCCCGTCACCATGCAGGAGACGGTCTACGGTGAGTTGCACTGGCAAAGCCCCAACGTTAATGCCTCTGCACCGCTGCTGAACAGCGTTTCAAGTATGCTGGGGCGCGGGTTGTACTTTAACCAGGCGCAGAAACACTTCCAGCAGTTGCTGTTGATGGAAGAACGCGCGACCATCGCCCGCGAACTGCACGACTCGCTGGCGCAGATGCTTTCCTATTTACGCATTCAGCTCACCTTGTTAAAACGCTCGGTGGCGGAAGAGAACGCGGTAGCACAATCGATCCTCTCCGATTTTTCCGTCGCGTTAAATGATGCCTGGCGTCAATTGCGTGAGCTGCTCACCACCTTCCGTCTGACGCTGCAGCAGGCCGATTTGCCCTCGGCATTGCACGAAATGCTCGATACCCTGCAAAATCAAACCTCCGCTAAACTGTCTCTGGACTGCCGCTTGCCCACGCTGGCGCTGGATGCGCAAATGCAGGTGCATTTATTGCAGATTATCCGGGAGGCGGTGTTAAACGCCATTAAACATGCCGACGCCACCGAGATTGCCGTCAGTTGCGTCACCGCACCGGACGGAAATCATACCGTCTACATTCGGGATAATGGCGTGGGGATCGGCGAACCAAACGAGCCACCGGGGCACTATGGTCTGAACATTATGCGTGAGCGTGCTGAAAGACTCAGCGGTACCTTACTTTTTTCACAACCTTCCGGGGGAGGTACGCTGGTGAGTATCAGTTTCCGGTCTTCAGATACTGAAGAGAGTCAACTGACGTAAAAAATGGCAAAGCGTCAGAAAACCTGAATACAGGCCAGACGCGACAGGCACAAAACGTACGCTGTAAATGGGCATGATAATTTACATTATCTCCTTTTTTTCTCCACGTTTGCCTGACGCCTTGCCGCTACAGTGATGCAAGTCATACCCATAACGATACGTAGAAACACGAGGTCCTCTTTTAATGGCGAATTTTTTCATCGATCGCCCCATTTTTGCCTGGGTGCTGGCAATACTGTTGTGCCTGACAGGAACCCTGGCCATCTTATCTTTACCCGTTGAACAATACCCCGATCTGGCGCCTCCGAACGTGCGAATCACCGCAAACTATCCGGGCGCGTCCGCACAAACGCTGGAAAATACCGTCACTCAGGTTATCGAACAGAATATGACTGGTCTCGATAATCTGATGTACATGTCGTCGCAGAGCAGCGGAACAGGGCAAGCGTCGATCACACTCAGCTTTATCGCCGGGACCGACCCGGATGAGGCTGTGCAGCAGGTACAAAACCAGCTGCAATCCGCGATGCGCAAGTTGCCGCAGGCGGTACAGGATCAGGGCGTCACCGTGCGAAAAACCGGGGATACCAACATCCTGACTATCGCGTTTGTGTCTACCGATGGCTCAATGGATAAGCAGGATATCGCCGACTATGTCGCCAGTAATATTCAGGACCCGCTGAGCCGCGTGAATGGCGTGGGGGACATTGATGCCTACGGTTCACAGTATTCAATGCGAATATGGCTGGACCCCGCCAAACTGAACAGCGTTCAGATGACCGCCAAAGACGTGACCGACGCCATTGAGTCGCAGAATGCGCAGATCGCCGTCGGGCAACTTGGCGGTACACCCTCAGTGGACAAACAGGCGCTGAACGCCACCATTAATGCGCAATCGCTGCTGCAAACGCCCGATCAATTCCGCGCCATTACGCTGCGCGTCAATCAGGACGGTTCCGAGGTGAAACTGGCGGATGTCGCCACCGTCGAAATGGGGGCGGAAAAATACGATTACATCAGCCGCTTTAACAGCAATCCTGCTTCTGGTCTCGGGGTAAAACTGGCCTCTGGCGCCAATGAAATGGCCACTGCCAGTCTGGTGCTTCACCGTCTGGATGAGCTTGCGCAGTACTTCCCGCATGGGCTGGAATACAAGGTGGCCTATGAAACGACCTCCTTCGTAAAAGCCTCTATTGAAGACGTGGTAAAAACGCTGCTGGAAGCCATCCTGCTGGTGTTCCTCGTCATGTACCTGTTCCTGCAAAACTTCCGTGCAACGCTGATCCCGACCATTGCGGTGCCCGTGGTATTGATGGGCACCTTCTCCGTGCTCTACGCGTTTGGTTACAGTGTCAATACGCTGACGATGTTCGCGATGGTGCTGGCGATCGGCCTGCTGGTCGATGACGCCATCGTGGTCGTGGAGAACGTCGAGCGAATAATGAGCGAGGAAGGGCTCTCTCCGCGCGAAGCAACACGCAAATCGATGGGGCAAATTCAGGGGGCGCTGGTCGGTATCGCGATGGTGCTTTCCGCGGTATTTGTACCGATGGCTTTCTTCGGTGGGACAACCGGGGCGATTTATCGACAGTTTTCTATCACCATTGTGGCCGCGATGGTGCTCTCCGTGCTGGTAGCGATGATCCTGACCCCTGCCCTGTGCGCCACGTTGCTGAAGCCATTGCATAAAGGCGAACAGCACGGGCAAAAAGGATTCTTCGGCTGGTTTAACCGCAGCTTTAACCGCAATGCTGAACGTTACGAAAAAGGGGTTGCGAGAATTCTGCATCGCAGCCTGCGCTGGATACTGATCTACGTGCTGCTGCTTGGCGGTATGGTGTTCCTGTTTTTGCGCCTGCCAACCTCATTTTTGCCGCTGGAAGATCGCGGCATGTTCACGACCTCCGTCCAGTTGCCCAGCGGTTCAACGCAGCAACAGACGCTGAAAGTGGTGGAGGAGGTCGAGAAATATTTCTTTACCCATGAGAAAGACAACATCATGTCCGTCTTCTCAACGGTCGGCTCAGGTCCGGGCGGAAACGGGCAGAACGTGGCCCGCATGTTTGTCCGCTTAAAAGACTGGGACGAACGAGACAGCACGACCGGAACGTCGTTTGCCATTATCGAGCGTTCAACAAAAGCCTTTAGCAAGATTAAAGAAGCCCGGGTGTTCGCCAGTAGCCCCCCCGCGATCAGCGGCCTTGGCAGTTCCGCTGGGTTTGATATGGAGCTTCAGGATCACGCCGGAGCCGGGCATGACGCATTAATGGCCGCGCGGGACCAACTGATTGAGCTCGCCGGGAAAGACAGTCTGTTGACCCGTGTCCGCCACAATGGTCTGGACGACAGTCCGCAGTTGCAAATTGAAATTGACCAACGTAAAGCGCAGGCGCTTGGCGTCTCTATCGATGATATCAACGATACGTTGCAAACAGCCTGGGGGTCGAGCTACGTCAACGACTTTATGGACAGAGGTCGTGTGAAGAAAGTATACGTTCAGGCGGCGGCAAAATACCGCATGCTGCCAGGCGATATTAATCTCTGGTACGTGCGCAATAAAGAGGGCGGGATGGTGCCTTTCTCCGCCTTTGCAACCTCCCACTGGGAGACCGGTTCACCGCGTCTGGAGCGCTACAACGGCTACTCTGCGGTAGAGATTGTGGGGGAAGCTGCCCCCGGTGTCAGCACCGGCACCGCGATGGATATTATGGAGTCGCTGGTACGCGAATTGCCGACGGGCTTTGGTCTGGAGTGGACCGCAATGTCATATCAGGAACGCCTCTCTGGCGCACAAGCGCCAGCGCTGTACGCCATCTCGCTACTGGTGGTATTCCTATGTCTGGCGGCGTTGTATGAAAGCTGGTCGGTGCCGTTCTCGGTGATGCTGGTGGTGCCATTAGGCGTTATCGGCGCCCTACTTGCCACGTGGATGCGCGGTCTGGAAAACGACGTCTATTTCCAGGTGGGGTTACTCACGGTCATTGGTCTCTCGGCGAAAAACGCCATTCTGATTGTCGAGTTCGCCAACGAGATGAATGAGAAAGGGCACGATCTGCTGGAAGCCACTTTGCACGCCTGTCGTCAGCGCTTACGACCAATTCTGATGACCTCGCTGGCGTTTATCTTCGGGGTGTTGCCGATGGCGATCAGCAATGGCGCAGGTTCCGGTGGTCAGCACGCCGTGGGAACCGGCGTGATGGGCGGAATGATCTCCGCAACGATTCTGGCGATCTACTTCGTACCGTTGTTCTTCGTGCTGGTACGTCGACGCTTTCCGCTAAAACCGCGACCAGAATAATCGCGCCATAAAAAAGGCGACCTGCCAACGGGTCGCCTTTTCTGTGTGAAACCTTCACACTATGATTATTTCACTGCTTATTTCTTCCTGAAAACTATTTACGAAGCATCACTTCGATAAAGTCTTTCCAGTTCCCCAGTTCACGTTCAATCATAACAACCTCTCTTATTATTATGGGTATTCTACAAAAACATTATCTTCAGGAGAAGATAATTTAACCGATTGGTGCAATTACATTCTTCGGAAAACGAGACTATGTCATCACTATGGTCCTATACTCATAAACTTTATGTGACCAACTGCAATATTTTGCAACAATCATACATCTTCTACTACTTTCTCAATTTTGATGTAAAAACAGTCAATTGCAACAGGTGATAATCTGAATTATCACCTCTGCGGAATATTCAAGAACATTCATGTATCATTATTCACAATACATTCAACAATGTTATATTTCACGGCCATCATTACCTGAGAAATAACAGCGATGATGACTATTCCGCGTAGTCATGCACTGCGATAATATTGCTTAATTATTCGAAATTCGCGTAAAAGGATTCAAAAATGGTTACCGTCTTCGGCATCAAAAACTGTGACACCATCAAGAAAGCGCGGCGCTGGCTGGAGGCGCACGGCATCGACTACCGTTTCCACGATTACCGTGCAGACGGATTAGAGAGTGAATTATTGAATAGCTTTATTGCTGAGTTAGGTTGGGAAGCGTTACTGAATACGCGTGGCACCACCTGGCGCAAACTTGATGAAGCGACGCGTAATAGCATTACCGATGCTACTGCCGCTGCCGCATTGATGACAGAAACGCCAGCAATAATAAAACGACCATTGCTCTGGACGCCCGGTAAGCCTATGCTGCTTGGCTTTAGCGAATCCAGTTATCAGCAGTTTTTTAATGAGGTGTAGTCTATGTCGTGCCCGGTCATTGAGCTGACACAGCAGCTTATTCGCCGCCCTTCCCTGAGCCCGGATGATGCGGGATGTCAGGCGTTAATGATTGAACGCCTGCGCGCTATCGGTTTTACCGTCGAGCGCATGGATTTTGGTGACACACAGAATTTCTGGGCATGGCGCGGACAAGGTGAAACCCTCGCCTTTGCCGGCCACACCGACGTGGTCCCCGTCGGAGATGTCGATCGGTGGATTAACCCGCCTTTCGAGCCAACGATCCGTGACGGTATGCTGTTCGGCCGCGGTGCGGCAGACATGAAAGGTTCCCTGGCGGCGATGGTTGTGGCGGCAGAGCGCTTCGTGGCTCAGCATCCCAATCACCGTGGGCGTCTGGCATTTCTGATCACATCAGATGAAGAAGCCAGCGCGCAGAACGGCACCGTTAAAGTGGTTGAAGCGCTGATGGCGCGTCGCGAAAGACTCGATTATTGCCTGGTGGGCGAACCTTCCAGCACTGAAATCGTCGGCGACGTGGTGAAAAATGGTCGTCGTGGTTCACTGACCTGTAATCTGACGATTCACGGCGTCCAGGGCCACGTGGCTTACCCGCATCTGGCAGATAACCCCGTTCACCGTGCAGCGCCCATGCTGAACGAACTGGTGGGCATTGAGTGGGATCAGGGCAATGAATTCTTCCCTGCCACCAGCATGCAGATAGCCAACATCCAGGCGGGCACCGGCAGCAATAACGTGATCCCGGGCGAACTGTTTGTCCAGTTCAATTTCCGTTTTAGCACGGAACTGAACGATGAGATGATCAAGTCCCGCGTGCAGGCACTGCTCGACAAACATCAGTTGCGCTACACCGTCGACTGGTGGCTTTCCGGCCAGCCTTTCCTGACGGCACGCGGCAAACTGGTGGATGCGGTGGTGAATGCCATTGAGCACTATAATGAGATCAAACCCCAACTGCTCACGACGGGTGGAACATCCGACGGGCGGTTTATTGCACGTATGGGAGCGCAAGTGGTGGAACTTGGGCCGGTCAACGCCACCATTCATAAAATTAATGAATGTGTGAATGCGGCCGATCTGCAACTGCTTGCCCGTATGTATCAACGTATCATGGAGCAACTCGTCGCCTGATGAGTGCTCCCGAAAGAGGAAATAAGCATGGACTGGCTGGCACAATATTGGTGGGTTCTGATACTGGTTTTTCTGGTAGGCGTACTACTGAACGTGATCAAAGATCTCAAGCGCGTCGACCATAAAAAATTCCTCGCCAATAAGCCGGATCTTCCCCCACATCGTGACTTTAACGACAAGTGGGACGATGACGACGATTGGCCGAAGAAAGATCAACCGAAGAAGTAACCCGTAGGCCCGGATAGCACGCATAGCGTTGCCATCCGGCCCTCGCGCCTGATGGCGCTACGCGTATCAGGCCTTACCTATCAGATCATCTCAATCACATCATCATCATGGGGCGTACCGCCACTGAGCGCTTCATCGAAGTAATGCTTCGGCACGGTAAAGCGCAAATGATCGAGCGCGAACTGCATACTGCGGTCATCAATGGCGTGCCCTAAACCTTCCACGATATCCAGTGTGACATCGCCCCCCGCCCGTAATAAGGCTTCCTGGGCCGCCACCGCATGCGATAACTCAATCACCCGATCTTCACCGCCGTGAATCAGATGCACGGTCGTCGCCGTTGTCGCGGTTTCCGGCAGACTGGCGTAGCGACCATTAAACGCAATCACTCTGGAGGCCAGCCCTGAATGCGCTTTCACGCTTTCGAGCGACATAATTGCGCCTTGTGAAAAGCCAATCAGCGCCGTAGCCTTCGCATCCACCCCGCTCTGCTGTTGCCAGTAGCGGATCGTTTCAACGAATACCGGCATGATAGCGTCTACCCGCGCCTGACGATTTTCTTCCGTCACGCCCTGCACGGAAAACCACTGGCGTCCCGGTGCCGGACCACAGGGTTCTGCGCCCCCAATGCTGACAATCAGCGCGTCCGGGAACAGGGGAATAAACCAGCGCCCCAATTCCCCCATCGCGACCGGGTTGTCACCCACGCCATGAAACAGCAGCAACAACTGTTGTGCGGGTTGGGCAGGACTTTGAACAACAAAATGGTCATGTTTCATGGCAATCTCCTTAACTGATGGGTCGATTCTACGCCGCTTAATCACAATGACCATGCCAGGAAATTGAAGGAGTTAGTGAAAAAATTGCCATTGCAAAATACGATCATGTAACCGCTGCGCGCGTCCGGCATCCAGCGTTGCCAGCGCCTGCGCGACTTCCGCTCTCTGCATGGCCAGCAGCGCTTTACGCCCTGACAGAGCCAGTCTGGCGCACAATTGCACTTCACTGTCTTTGTCCCGCAGACGTCCACGTAACGCAGGAAGCGGGTGACAGCAGGTCTCCAGCAGACGACTAAGGCTGCCTAGCGACGTCAGCAGCGGACGATGGGCAAAAGCAAAACCTGCCAGCGCCTGCCAGTCATCATCATTAAGCGTAGCCTCTTTCAGCGGGATAACCGGAACCGCTTCACCGTTCCAGTGAGACAACGCCAGCGCATCTCGTCGCAGCCGGTGATGCTCACTCTCTGCCAGCTGTTTCCCCGCTTCGCTGATCGGGAAAATGGCCATCGCTGTAAAACACCCGCTACTCGCTTCCCGATGGTTCCCCATCCGGACCAGGATGAATCCACAGCGTTGCCAGAAGCGCCACAATGTCGCCGTGAAGCCAAAGCTGACGGAGAGATAATCCAGCTGAGACGCGTCGGCACTGGCCTGTGCGATCAACTGTTGACCAAGGCCTTCACGTTGCCGTGTGGGATGTACGGCAATGCGGCTCACGCGTCGCCCTGTCAGCGTTGCCGCCAGCGGAGAGCCTCCATGCGCTGCCAGTGATTGCGCAACCAGATTGCCTCGGGGTCGGCGGTAGCCCGCCCAGACCGCCTGACTCAGACGGGCGGATAATCCGCCTTCATCCACCAGCCAGACGGCGCCAGCCACACGGTCGGTCCCTGAGGCCTGAAGAAAATGCTGACCAGGGGCATCCATCATGCGGCGTAAATCCAGCGGCGATGTGCGATAGTGCGCGCCGGAGAGCAGTCGATATACCGCCAGCGGCAGTTCCGGATTTGTGCGCCAGGCGTCCTGTGCAAACGCCGAGATGCGAATATCGCCCTGCGGAGTCTGCGCGAATGTTTCGTCATCAAAAACCAGTGCGTCGCTGACTGTTTTTTCCAGCGGGCATCCTTGCGCCCAGCGAATTGGCTGGCGCAACTCAAAACGCTGCAGATGCGCAAAGTGAGCGCAAAACTTCAGTAAAAAGCCGCGGCCAGTGCCTTCGTAACCCTGAACGGTGGTGGTCAACAGCGTGCGGGGAAACCGCGCCACCAGGCGATGAAGTAGCGGAGCGGGCAGTGCGGCGGCTTCATCAACAATCAGCCAGTCTGCGGATTCAGCGCCCGCCAGCAACGCATCCGGTGCAATAAAACGAAATTTGTCACCCGCGAACTGCGCCAGCACGTCCGTTGCCGCTTTTGCCGGTGCCGTCACAATCGCCGTACCGCCGATTCGCCGGATCAACTGCCCTGCCAACGCCGATTTTCCCCGACCACGCGCGGCGGTGACAGTGGCCACGCCGGAAGGCATTTGCAACAACTGCTGCAAAATTTCGGCTTGTTCAGGCTGCGGCTCACCCGATGCGGGTTGCCAGTCGTCACGGACTGGAAAGTGCGGCCACGAGAAGGGCTGATGTTGTTGCCAGTGCAACACCTGCTCATCGCGGGCGATGCATCGCATAAAATGTTGGACAAAGTGAGGGGTGGGAATCGGTTGTGGGCAGTCGCTCCAGCGTAGCGAATCTTCGTCAGGGTGATTTTCCCAGGTAGCATAGGCAGGCGTCAGCAATACCAGCCAGCTTCCCGCCTGAAGCGTACCACTCAACGCGGCAAATGCAGCAGCGTCAAATCCCTGCCGCACATCAAACACCGCATGACGAAACTCTCGCCCCAGTAATGTTTGCAACGCCTGAGGCCGACAGTGCGGCTCAACAGGTGCTTCAGACGCGACCCACAGCCAGTCGCCCGGCAACGCGTCGCGAAGCATGAGCGCCTGTTCAGCGCACCAGCGTTCATTACCACTGAGCACCAGCAGACGACGAATGCCCTCCTTCGCCATTTGCGCAGTTAAGGTACTCAGCACATTGTTTTCCGACATCCCTGCCCCGGTCGTTTAAAAGCCTTTGCCAAAGGTATTACATTGTGCCGGGTCGCCGCTATCAAATCCGCGTTTAAACCAGCTGTAACGTTGCTCAGATGTACCGTGCGTAAAGCTGTCCGGGACAATCCGCCCCTGACCCTGCTGCTGCAGACGATCGTCGCCAATCGCCTGAGCGGCATTCAGCGCTTCTTCCAGATCACCCGATTCCAGCACGCCCTGATGTTTCATGCTGTTGCCCCAGACGCCGGCAAAACAATCCGCCTGTAATTCCATGCGCACGGAAAGCTGGTTTGCTTCTGTCTGCGTTGCGTTCTGCTGCAACTGACGCACTTTCGGCTCAATGCCCAGCAGTTTTTGCACATGGTGTCCCACTTCATGGGCAATCACATAGCCCTGAGCGAAATCGCCATCAGCGCCCAGTTTGTTCTTCATGTCATCATAGAACGAGAGATCGATGTAGACGGTACCGTCCGCCGGGCAGTAAAACGGCCCCATTACCGACTGGCCCGCACCGCACCCGGTACGCGTCGCGCCACGGTACATCACCAGCTTCGGTTGCTGGTAGGTACGCCCCATCTTTTCAAACTGTTGTCCCCAGGTGTCTTCTGTTGTTGCCAGGATCACCGAGGTAAATTTTGCCGCTTCATCATCATTTGGGCTGATGGAACGTGTCGATTGTTGTTGCGAGACCGGTTCACCGGTCATTAATCCGCTTAAATCCACACCGTAATAACCCGCTACCAGCACCACAATCAGCAGAATGATGCCGCCTTTGCCACTTGGCAAACGAAAGCCAGGACCGCCCATAGAGGGGCCACCACCGGTGCTATTGCGCCTGTCTTCCACATTGTCACTTTCACGACGCCCTTGCCAGCGCATAGTCATACCTCATCAATATATTCGTTATAGTGATGATCGTAGGCGCTCAGGGAGAGGATTACCATAGGAAACAGCTACCAGAATCGGCTGTTCGGGATGAACCGGAGAGTTTTTAACCCTCCGGTTTCAGAGAAGATGTTAGTCTAACTTTACACCCAGGCGGTGTGCGACGGCTTCATAGGCTTCGATCAGGCCGCCAAGACTCTGACGGAAACGGTCTTTATCCATTTTATCCAGCGTCTCTTTATCCCACAGACGGCTACCGTCCGGAGAGAACTCATCACCCAGTACCACTTCGCCTTTGTACAGACCGAATTCCAGTTTGAAGTCGACCAGAATCAGACCCGCATCATCAAACAGCTTTTTCAGCACATCGTTGGCTTTGTAGGTTAACTCTTTCATCCGTGCCAGATTTTCTTTGCTCACCCAACCAAAGGTTTCGCAGTAAGAATCGTTGACCATCGGGTCATGCATGGCGTCGTTTTTCAGGAACAGATCGAACAACGGCGGGTTCAGTTCAATGCCTTCCTCTACGCCTAAGCGTTTCACCAGAGAGCCTGCAGCGCGATTACGTACCACGCACTCTACCGGCACCATATCCAGCTTTTTCACCAGACACTCGGTGTCGGAAAGCAGTCGCTCCATCTGGGTCGGGATACCCGCTTCTGCCAGTTTGGTCATAATGAAATGGTTGAATTTGTTGTTCACCATCCCTTTGCGATCAAATTGTTCAATGCGCGCGCCATCCCCTGCTGACGTATCATTGCGGAATTCGAGCACCAACAGGTCCGGGTTTTCCGTGCTGTATACGGTTTTCGCTTTACCACGATACAACTCAGCTTGCTTTTGCATCTTTAACACTCCTGGGTGTGAATTAACGATAAAAATTGCGTTTTTCTGCCGACGCACACGTTTGCGTATCATATCAGAAAAAAGGGCCGGATATCTCCAGCCCTGTTTTATTACTTACTGAATGCAGCCTGGAATACGGCAACCAAGGCATCGTTTTGCGATTGCGTCAGGGTATGCCCCTTCGGATCGATAAACTGCAAGCTACTACGGTTATCTAAATCACCGACCTGCAATTTATAATCGCCGGACACCAGTCCCGGATCGCTTGCGCCCAGTTCCTGCCAGTCACTGTCAGAAAGCGGTTTGTAAGTCACGGCAAGACTGCCCTTCGAGCGCGTGCTGTCGGTCACTTTCATGCCCGCTTTTTCAAGCGCTGCCGGCAGACGCTGCCAGACGACGTTAAACGGACCACGCACCACCAGCATTGGCAGACCGGTGTCGTCGGCCGCGCTCTGTACGTCCATGGTCGCAGCAGAACGATTCTGCGCCGCATTCGCCGCGTCAGTGGCCGTCTTATCGAGGCCCGCAGAGATAACGTTCATCATCTCAGCGCTGTAACGCTGCAACGACGCCGCATCGGCAACCGGTTTACCCGCCTGTTCCAGGTTAACCAGTTTCACAGAGACAGCCTGTTGATAACCTTGCGGTTTAACAGAGATTTGATAGCGTCCGCGATACTGCTCGTCTTCGTCCAGACGGTTCCAGTCAACCCAACCGGTCGTCAGCGTCTGAGTGGCATCGTCACGTTTGTCAATCGGGTAGTTTTTAGACTGAATCAGACTAACAACCTGTGGCCACAGCGTGTTGCCACGACCATTCTCCACCAGCAGAGTTGCGGTATCGCCAGTAAACTGGGTACGCGCGCCGCTGACCAGCGCTAACGGCTGAGCTGGCGGGCGAATGTCCAGCGCTTTACCCACAGCACCGCTGCCGTTGGTCACCGGAATGTTGTAGTCGCCTGTTTGCACCGGCAGAATCATCCCTGCAGGGGCATGAAGTTCAGCAAGCGGTGCGGCATCCAGATAGGATTCATCACCGCTCACCTGGCGCTTGTAGCGCGAGTCAGAACTACAGGCAGCGAGCAGCATAACAAGCGAAACACCCGCAACCTTGGCCAGGCGCGACTTTTGTACTGAGTAAGCCATCAAATCTCCCTAAACTTTACAGCAAACCGGCATGCTTAAGCGCCGCTTTGACAATCTCACGACCATTATCCGTGATCGGCGTCATTGGCAGGCGCAGCGTATCGGTCGCCACAAGACCCAACTCCTTACATGCCCATTTCACCGGGATAGGATTGGGTTCGACAAATAGTTTGTTGTGTAACGGCATCAGACGCTGGTTGATCACACGCGCCTCGGCAAAACGCCCTTCTGCCGCCAGTTTGCACATTTCAGCCATATCGCGCGCTGCAACGTTAGTCGTTACAGAAATCACGCCATGACCACCGAGCTGCATAAAGTCCATCGAGGTCGCATCATCGCCGCTAAGCAGCGCGAAATCATCTGAAACCAGCTCTTTGATCTGGTGAACGCGACTTAAGTTCCCTGTCGCCTCTTTAATTGCGACAATATTTTTCACCTTCGACAGGCGACCAACGGTTTCCGGCAGCATATCGCAGCCAGTACGGGATGGCACATTATACAGAATTTGCGGCAGGTCGGTGTGCTCAGCGATGGCTTTGAAATGCTGGAACAGCCCTTCCTGCGTCGGACGGTTGTAGTACGGCGTCACCGTCAGGCAACCGACAATACCGCTGTCGTTGAAACGCTGAGTCAGGCTAATGGCTTCCGCAGTCGCATTGGCGCCCGTTCCGGCGATCACCGGAATACGTCCATCAGCCAGCTCCACCGTCATCATCACCACGTCGGCATGCTCATCATGACTCAGCGTGGCGGACTCGCCTGTGGTGCCAACAGAAACAATCGCCGAAGTGCCGCTAGCGACATGATAATCAATCAGTTTTTTAAGGCTTGACCGGCAGACATTACCTTTATCATCCATCGGTGTAACAAGCGCGACAATACTTCCCGTGAACATGGGCCATCCTCTGTGCAAACAAGTGTCTCAATGGTACGTTTGGTACGACAATAAAAGCAAGTGACCAGAGCCGTTCTGATTGTTGTATGCAGGTTTTTTTTATGCTTTCCTTATGATTACCTCACCTCTGAAAGGAAGAACAGGATTGACATCGTCATCGCAACATTATCTGGTCATCACTGCGCTGGGTGCCGATCGCCCGGGAATTGTGAACACTATCACCCGCCATGTCAGCAGCTGCGGCTGTAATATCGAAGACAGTCGACTGGCGATGCTGGGGGATGAGTTTACGTTTATTATGTTGTTATCGGGTTCCTGGAACGCCATCACCCTGATTGAATCGACCTTGCCGTTGAAAGGCGCAGAGCTGGATTTATTGATTGTGATGAAGCGCACGACCGCCCGTCCTCGCCCGGCAATGCCCGCCACGGTGTGGGTGCAGGTCGACGTGCCAGACTCTCCGCATTTGATTGAGCGTTTTACCGCCCTGTTCGACAACCACCAAATGAACATCGCCGAACTGGTTTCACGCACTCAACCCGCTGAAAACGAAAAGGCTGCGCAGCTTTTTATTCAAATTACCGCACATAGCCCGGCATCGCAGGTTTCGGTAAATATTGAACAAGCGTTTAAAGCACTATGTACAGAACTCAATGCGCAAGGCAGTATAAACGTTGTCAATTACTCACAACATGATGAACAGGACGGAGTTAAGTAATGAACCCACTGAAAGCCGGTGATACCGCACCGAAATTTAGCTTGCCGGATCAAGACGGAGAACAAGTAAATTTAACCGACTTCCAGGGACAGCGAGTTTTGGTTTATTTCTACCCCAAAGCCATGACGCCCGGCTGTACCGTTCAAGCCTGTGGCTTACGCGATAACATGGACGAGTTAAAAAAAGCAGGTGTTGAAGTGCTGGGGATCAGCACCGATAAACCTGAGAAGCTCTCCCGATTTGCTGAGAAAGAAGTCCTTAACTTCACGCTGCTGTCAGATGAAGATCATAAGGTTTGCGAACAATTCGGCATCTGGGGTGAAAAATCCTTTATGGGCAAAACCTACGATGGCATCCATCGCATCAGTTTCCTGGTCGATCCCGACGGGAAAATTGAGCATGTGTTCGATGACTTTAAAACCAGCAATCACCACGATGTGGTGTTGAACTGGTTAAAAGAAAACGCGTAACTCCTCTTCCCGGCGCTGGCGACAATCGTGTCGCCAGCGCCGTTTTTCTCTGCGTAACATCCCCCAATGTGACTAATATCACAGTGTTATTTTCCCTGCCGACACTAATGCCGACACACCAAATCGCGGACGGTATTGACCATCACTTTTGTTCTGTTTTCGCAACAAAAACCACGTAACCAGTTGATTTTAAGATAATTAAAAAGATGGCATCCTTTGTGCATAACAGGCGTAACGTTTTGTTTTGTCTCAAGGAGCCACATGAACCGCTTTGTGATAGCCGATCCTCAGTGGTGTATTGGATGCAATACCTGTCTTGCTGCGTGTTCGGACGTACATAAAAAGCAAGGCTTGCAACAACATCCACGACTTGCTCTGGTGCGAACCCCCACACACACCGCGCCTGTGCTTTGTCGTCACTGCGAAGACGCCCCCTGCAAGCAGGTGTGTCCTGTCAATGCGATCACGCGCCATGATGACGCCATTCAGCTCAATGAAAGCCTTTGCATTGGCTGTAAACTTTGCGGCCTTGTCTGCCCGTTTGGCGCCATTGTCCCTTCCGGCAGCCGTCCTGTTGACGTTCCCACGCAGTTTGCCCATCAGGCGGAAGGACAACTCAATGACGTGCCGGAAAGCGCGCCGGCGCTCAGCCCCTTCTTACGCTGGGATGCCGGGGTACAAGCCATCGCCGTTAAGTGCGACCTCTGCTATTTCCTCCCCGAAGGTCCGGCGTGCGTCGCCACCTGCGTCACTCAGGCGTTGCACCTGGTCACCGATGATGTCCTGCGCCAGCAGACCAGACTGAAACAGCAACTGGCTGTCGACGCGATGCCGGACCTCGCGCTGGATCCTCTTTCATTGACTCAGGAGCAACGTTGATGGATGCCCTGCAATTATTGATGTGGTCGCTGGCGCTCTATGTCGCCGGCGGCGTGATGTCATTGTTATTCTCAGGACGCGATCGGGCTGCCATTAATATCGCCGGTTTATCGGGGGTTTTAGGGGGACTTACCGGTATCGGCAGTGCGATAACGCAGCTGAAAACCGGCGCGACGCTCACCTGGGCTATTCAGACTCCCTTCTCATTTGCCGAGCTGACAGTTCGAATGGACAGCCTGTCCGCCTTTATGGTGCTGGTGATTTCATTGCTGGTCACCGTCTGTGCGCTTTACTCTTTGGCCTACATGCGCGAATACGTCGGCAAGGGCGCCGCCGCGATGGGGTTCTTTATGAACCTCTTTATCGCCTCGATGGTCGGTTTGCTGGTGATGGACAACGCCTTCTGGTTTATTGTGCTGTTCGAAATCATGTCGCTGGCCTCATGGTTCCTGGTGATTGCCGAACAGGATGACGAATCCGTCAGCGCAGGCATGCTCTACTTCTTCATCGCCCACGCCGGTTCAGTTCTGATCATGATCGCCTTCTTCCTGATGTGGCGACAAAGCGGCAGCCTCGACTTCGCCAGCTTCCGGGAATTGTCACTCTCGCCCGGTCTGGCTTCTGCCGTCTTCCTGCTGGCATTTTTTGGCTTTGGCGCAAAAGCGGGGATGCTACCGCTGCACAGTTGGTTACCCCGCGCTCACCCTGCCGCACCGTCACATGCTTCCGCGCTGATGTCAGGTGTGATGGTGAAGATCGGTATTTTCGGCATTCTCAAAGTCGGTATCGATCTCCTCGCGCATAGCGGCATTCCGCTGTGGTGGGGCATCGTCGTGCTGGCGTTTGGCGCCGTGTCTGCCGTGCTCGGCGTACTTTATGCCCTGGCGGAGCATGACATTAAGCGCCTGCTGGCCTGGCACACCGTTGAGAACATCGGCATTATTTTGCTCGGGGTCGGGGTCGGCATGATTGGCCTGTCGATACACCAGCCAATCCTGGCGGCGGTCGGCCTGCTGGGCGCTCTCTTTCACCTGCTCAATCACGCCTTGTTTAAAGGTCTGCTGTTTCTTGGCGCCGGGGCCATCATCTGGCGTTTGCACACCCGCGATATGGAAAAAATGGGCGCGCTGGCGAAAAGGATGCCCTGGACCGCAGGCGCGTTTCTGATTGGCTGTCTGGCCATTTCCGCAATGCCGCCGCTGAACGGTTTTATCAGTGAGTGGTACACCTACCAGTCGTTATTTGCCATGACCCGGTTTGACGATGTGGCATTGCGTCTGGCGGGTCCCATCGCCATCGTGATGCTCGCCATTACGGGTGCGCTGGCCGCCATGTGTTTCGTTAAAGTCTACGGAATCAGTTTCTGCGGCGCACCGCGCAGCGAAAAAGCGGAGCAGGCGCAGGAAGCGCCCTGGCAGATGGTGGTGGCGATGATCGTGCTCGCCGCGCTGTGCGTCTTTACCGGCATTGGCGCCAGCTGGGTCGCGCCGCAAATCATGCAGATTGTGCTCTCGTTTACGGCGGCCAGCACCGCGCCTGTGGCAGAGGGCATTTCGCTGATCCCGGGTGAAATGCATGAAACCCTGATGACTCCATCAACCGTTTTCCTGTTGCTGCTCGCCTTGCCTCTCCTGCCGGGTCTCTACTGGTGGGTCTATCGCTCCAGACGCGGCGACTTCCGCCGTGCCGGGGATGCGTGGGCCTGCGGCTACGGCTGGGAAAGTGCGATGGCGCCTTCTGCTGGCAGCTTCACTCAGCCGTTGCGGGTGATGTTCTCTACGCTCTATCGGTTACGCAAACAGCTCGATCCGTCACCACCGCTCGCCAGTGGTTTACTCCACGCCACGACCGCTGCGCGGAACACGGAACCGTTCTGGGATGAGTACATCATCGCCCCCATCGTTCGTATGACACAGCGCCTGGCGCACAAAATACAGTATCTGCAAAGCGGCGATTTCCGCCTGTATTGCCTGTATGTCGTGGCTGCGCTGGTCATTCTGTTACTGATTATCGCCGTCTGAGGAAACGACCATGACACCCACACTCTTCGACGGATATCTGGCGGGTTTTGCGTTGTTGCAGGCCGTCATTTTATTGGCACTGACGCCGTTGTTCACCGGGATCTCCCGGCAGATCCGCGCCCGTATGCACTCACGCACGGGACCGGGGATCTGGCAGGACTACCGCGACATCAACAAACTGTTAAAGCGTCAGGAAGTCGCGCCCTCTTCATCGGGTCTGATGTTTCGCGTCATGCCATGGGTATTGCTCAGCAGCATGTTGGTGGTGGCAATGGCGTTGCCACTCTTCATCCGTACGTCGCCCCTCGCGGGCGGCGGCGATTTGATCACTCTTATCTATCTCTTTGCCTTATTCCGCTTCTTTTTTGCCCTTTCCGGGTTGGATACCGGAAGTCCGTTCTCAGGGATCGGGGCCAGCCGGGAAATGACGATGGGTATCCTGGTGGAACCCATTCTAATCCTCTCTCTGCTCGTTATCGCATTAATGGCCGGCTCTACGCATATCGCCGTCATTAGCAACGTACTGGCGGCAGGTTGGGCATCGCCGGTCGCCACACTGCTGGCGTTGCTCGCCTGCGGTTTCGCCTGCTTCATTGAAATGGGAAAAATTCCTTTCGATGTTGCAGAAGCCGAGCAGGAACTTCAGGAAGGGCCGTTAACAGAGTATTCCGGTGCCGGACTGGCGCTGGTGAAGTGGGGGCTTGGGCTGAAACAGGTGGTGATGGCCGCGTTGTTCATCTCGCTGTTCCTGCCGTTTGGCAACGCAACAACCCTGACTTTCAGCAGCTTGCTGATCTCGCTGGTCGTGACACTGGGCAAAGTTCTGCTGCTCTTCGTGCTGGCGTCTTTCGTCGAAAATACTCTGGCGCGCGGCAGATTCCTGCTGACGCACCACGTTACCTGGCTCGGTTTTAGTCTCGCCGCGCTGTCGTATGTTTTCTGGTTAACCGGTCTGTAAGGAGCATCGACATACCATGGAATCTCTTGCTCTAACGACGCTGCTGCTACCGTTTATCGGCGCGCTGGTCGTTTCGCTTGCCCCACAGCGCCAGGCCGCCACATTGGGGACGCTCTTTGCCGGACTGGCGACGATCAGTATGCTGGCGCTGGAGGTCATGTTTTACCAGGCCGGGAAAGCGACGGTTGTTCTTCCGCTGGCGAGCGTCAATGACATCGCGCTGTTTGGACTGGTGATCGATCGCGTCAGTACGTTGATCCTGTTTGTGGTTGTTTTTCTCGGCCTGCTGGTTTCACTCTTTTCCAACGGCTATTTGACCGAAAAAAACCGCGAACACCCGCACAACGGCAGCAACCGCTATTACGCCTTTCTGCTGATTTTTATCGGCGCAATGTCCGGGCTGGTGCTCTCTTCCACCATTCTGGGGCAACTGCTGTTTTTCGAAATCACCGGCGGCTGCTCCTGGGCGCTGATCAGCTACTACCAGACAGCAAAATCACAGCGTTCTGCGTTAAAGGCGCTGTTGATTACGCACATCGCCTCACTGGGGTTGTACCTCGCCGCCGCCACGCTGTTTTTACAGACCGGCACCTTTGCGCTCAGCGCGCTGAGTGAAGTGCAAGGTGACGCCCGCTATCTGGTTTACGGCGGCATTCTGTTCGCCGCATGGGGGAAATCGGCACAGCTGCCGCTCCAGGCCTGGTTGCCGGATGCGATGGAAGCGCCAACGCCGGTCAGTGCGTATCTGCATGCGGCCTCGATGGTCAAAGTGGGGGTCTACATTTTTGCCCGCGCGATCCTCGACGGCGGTCAGATCCCGCCTGCCATTGGCTGGACGGGCGTGGTGATGGCGCTGGTAACGCTTATCTACGGTTTCATGATGTATCTGCCGCAACACGATATGAAACGCCTGCTGGCCTGGTCGACCATTACCCAACTGGCCTATATTTTTCTCGCACTGTCACTTGCCACTTTCGGTTCTCATCTCGCTTTCGAGGGCGGTATTGCTTACATCGTCAACCACGCGTTTGCCAAAAGCCTGTTCTTCCTGGTCGCGGGTTCTCTGAGCTATAGCTGCGGAACACGTCTGCTGCCGCGTCTGCGCGGCATATTGCGCACGTTGCCGCTGGTGGGAATTGGTTTCTGCGTGGCGGCGTTGGCCATCACCGGCGTACCGCCATTCAACGGTTTCTTCAGCAAGTACCCGCTTTTCGCCGCCGGTTTCATGCTCTCCAGTCAGTACTGGTTGCTGATACCTGTCCTGGTTCTGGTGCTGATTGAATCGGTCGCCAGTTTCGGTTGGTTTATTTATTGGTTTGGTCGCGTCGTGCCGGGCAAACCGAGTGACGACGTTGCGCAGGCAGTGCCGCTGCCGCTCTCAATGCGTCTGGTGTTGATGGTACTGATTGTGATGTCGCTTGTGTCCAGCGTCATCGCCGCAACCTGGCTTCAGTAAGGAGGTGAAGGATGACGGGAACAACGCTCGTAAATAATCTGGCGGGACTGATGATGCTGACGTCACTTCTGGTGATCTGCGTCAAAGGCTATCGCCTCTCATGTATTTTTTATGCCGTCCAGTCGCTGGTTCTGGTGTCCATTTTCGTGACGCTCTCGCGGGTGTTTGCGGCAGAACAACTGATGATGTGGTCGGTCAGCGCCTTCGTCACCAAAGTGGTGATGGTGCCGCTGATTATGAGTTTTGCCGTACGCAAAATCGCCCCGGTCAGCACAGAGAAGAACTTGTTCGGCCCGGCAACCATGGCGTTACTGGCTGCACTCATTGTGCTGCTCTGCGCTTTCGTCGTACAGCCGGTGAAATTACCGATGGCGGCGGACCTGAAGCCTGCACTGGCGGTAGCGCTGGGGCATTTCCTCCTCGGACTGCTGTGCATTATCAGCCAACGCAATATTTTGCGGCAGATTTTCGGTTACTGCCTGATGGAGAACGGCTCCCATCTGGTGCTGGCGCTGATCGCCTGGCGCGCGCCGGAGCTGGTCGAAATAGGCATTGCGACCGACGCCATTTTCGCCGTTATCGTGATGGTGCTGATGGCCAGAAAAATTTGGCGGACCCATGGCACGCTGGACGTGAACAACCTGACTGCGTTGAAGGGATAATGAAATGAGTCATTCTGTCATGTTCACCTTACTGTTGCTGACGCCACTGGTTATCTCATTGCTCTGTTTTGCCTGTCGCATGACGGGCGGGTCAGCACGCAACGCGGTCACCCTGATTCATACCGTGGGGATCACATTACTGCTGATTCTGACGCTCTGGACGGTAAAAGAAGCGCTGAGCGAAGGCGAGATTTTCGCCGGGCATCGCTGGCTGCATATTGATAGCCTGAGTGGACTGTTTTTAGCCATTCTGGGTGTCATTGGTTTTCTCACGGGCCTCTATTCAATCGGTTATATGAATCATGAGGTGAAACACGGAGAAATCACCGAGCCTACGCTCTGTAACTATTACGGTTTCTTCCATTTGTTTTTGTTCACGATGCTGCTGGTGGTGACCAGCAATAACCTGATCGTGATGTGGGCGGCGATTGAAGCCACCACCCTCAGTTCCGCGTTTTTGGTGGGTATCTACGGCCAGCGCTCCTCACTGGAAGCGGCCTGGAAATACATCATCATCTGTACCGTTGGCGTCGCTTTCGGTCTGTTTGGCACCGTTCTGGTATACGCCAACGCCGCGAGCATCATGTCCGATCCTAATCTGGCGATTTTCTGGACCGACGTGTTGAAGCAGGCGACGCTGCTTGATCCGACGCTGATGCTGCTGGCGTTTGTGTTTGTCCTGATTGGTTTCGGTACCAAAACCGGTCTGTTCCCAATGCACGCCTGGCTGCCGGATGCGCATAGTGAGGCACCCAGCCCGGTGAGCGCCCTGCTTTCTGCGGTATTGCTTAACTGTGCGCTGCTGGTGTTGATCCGTTATTACATCATTATCTGCAACGCCATCGGCAGCGATTTCCCCAATACGCTGCTGTTGATCTTCGGTCTGTTGTCCGTCGGGGTTGCCGCCTTCTTTATTCTCGTGCAGCAGGACATGAAACGTCTGCTGGCCTATTCCAGCGTGGAAAACATGGGACTGGTCGCCGTTGCGCTGGGTATCGGCGGGCCGCTGGGTATTCTGGCGGCGTTGCTGCACACGTTAAACCACAGTCTGGCGAAAACCCTGCTGTTCTGCGGTTCCGGCAATGTACTGCTGAAATATGGCACGCGAAATATTGATGTGGTCTGCGGAATGCTAAAAATCATGCCGTTTACCGCCGTCCTGTTTGCGGGCGGTGCATTGGCGCTCGCGGGCATGCCTCCGTTCAATATCTTCCTCAGTGAATTTATGACCGTCACGGCGGGTCTTGCCCGTGATCATATCGTGCTCACCATTGTGCTCTTGCTGCTGCTGACGGTGGTGCTGGCGGGTCTGATCCGCATGGTCGCCCGGGTTCTGTTTGCTCGCCCGCCAGAGGCGGTGAGTCGCGGTGAACTGGGGTGGCTGACGACGCTACCCATGGTGGTTCTGCTGGTCATGATGCTGGTCATGGGTACCCACATACCGCAACCGGTAAGCCGAATTCTGGAAAATGCCTCCGCGATCGTGCTTTCAGGCTCCTCTGAACGCCCTATTCAGCTAAACGGCTGGCGTGATTTTGTTAACCCCACTACTGCATCGGTACCGGAGAGTAAAAGTGAATTATTCAGACAGCGTTAATAACCAGTCAATCCGCGGCGAAGCCTGTCTGGCCGCAGTACGAAATCAGTTTCCTGGCGCGGTGCTGGACGAAGAGCGACAAACACCGACGCAGGTGACGATTACGGTAAAAACGAATCTGCTGCCCGACATCGTGCATTATCTTTACTACCAGCATGAAGGCTGGCTACCGGTGCTGTTTGGTAACGACGAACGAAGCCTGAACGGACACTATGCGGTTTACTATGCGCTCTCGATTGAAGGCGCGGAAAAATGCTGGATTGTGGTGAAGGCGTTGGTCGATGCCAACAGTCGTGAGTTCCCATCGGTCACGCCACGCGTCCCTGCCGCGGTCTGGGGCGAGCGGGAAATTCGCGATATGTATGGCCTTATTCCGGTCGGTTTGCCCGATCAGCGCCGACTGGTGCTGCCAGACGACTGGCCTGACGATATGCATCCGCTGCGTAAAGATGCCATGGATTATCGCCTGCGCCCAGGACCGACGACCGATAGCGAAACCTATCCGTTTATTAACGACGGCGGTGATGACGCGCGCGTGATCCCCATCGGTCCGCTGCATATTACCTCCGACGAACCCGGCCATTTCCGCCTTTTTGTTGATGGTGAGCGGATCGTCGACGCCGATTATCGCCTGTTTTACGTGCACCGCGGCATGGAAAAACTGGCGGAAACGCGGATGGGCTACAACGAAGTGACATTTTTGTCGGACAGGGTCTGCGGCATTTGTGGATTTGCCCACAGCGTGGCCTACGCCACGTCCGTCGAAAATGCGCTTGGGATCCACGTCCCGCAGCGTGCGCATACCATCCGTTCGATATTGCTGGAAGTCGAGCGCCTGCACAGCCATCTGCTTAATCTGGGTCTTTCCTGCCACTTTGTCGGCTTCGATACCGGCTTTATGCAGTTTTTCCGCGTACGTGAAAAATCGATGACGATGGCGGAACTGCTGACGGGTTCGCGTAAAACCTATGGCCTCAACCTGATCGGCGGCGTTCGCCGCGATATTCTCAAAGAGCAGCGTCTGCAAACGCTGAAGCTGGTTCGGGAAATGCGCGCAGAGGTTTCGGATCTCGTCGAAATGTTGCTCGCGACCCCCAATATGGAACAACGCACCCAGGGCGTCGGTATTCTCGACCGACAAATTGCCCGCGACTTTAGTCCCGTAGGACCGTTGATTCGCGGCAGCGGTTTTGCCCGCGACCTGCGTTTTGACCACCCGTATTCTGACTACGCCAACATCCCGAAAACGCTGTTCAGCTTCCCTGGGGGCGATGTGTTCTCCCGCGTGATGGTACGCGTGAAAGAGACCTTCGACTCGCTGGCAATGATCGAATACGCCCTCGACATGATGCCGAATACGCCGCTGCTCACCGAAGGCTTCACCTATCGCCCGCATGCTTTTGCACTCGGCTTTGTAGAAGCACCACGCGGCGAAGACGTGCACTGGAGCATGCTCGGCGACAATCAGAAGCTGTTCCGCTGGCGCTGCCGTGCCGCGACCTATGCGAACTGGCCAGTTCTGCGCTACATGCTGCGTGGTAACACCATTTCTGATGCGCCGCTGATTATCGGCAGCCTCGATCCTTGCTATTCCTGCACTGACCGCGTGACGCTGATTGATGTGCGTAAGCGCAAGTCGAAAACCGTGCCGTATAAAGAGATCGAGCGCTACAGCATTGACCGTAGCCGTTCGCCGCTGAAGTAAGGACAGAAAAATGCTGAAATTACTCAAAACCATCATGCGGGCTGGAGAGCCCACGGTGAAATACCCTTTTGCGCCGCTGGAGGTCAGCCCTGGCTTTCGCGGCAAGCCGGAGCTGGACCCACGTCAGTGCATCGCGTGTGCGGCCTGTACGTCGGCGTGCCCCGCCAACGCCCTGACCATGGAAACCTCCGCGCAGGATAACACCCGCACCTGGCAGCTCTATTTGGGGCGCTGTATTTATTGCGGTCGTTGCGAAGAGGTGTGTCCAACCCGGGCGATACGGCTGTCTGAAAACTTCGAGCTGGCGGTCACCTGTAAGGCGGACCTGTACACCCGCGCAACGTTCCGTCTGCAACACTGCACTCAGTGTCAGCGGCCGTTTGCGCCAGAAAAGTCGATCGAGATGGCTATCGCGTTACTGGTGCAACAGCAAAATGCGCCGCAAAACCTGGAATTGCTGCGTCAGCAGGCAGGCATCTGCCCGGAGTGTAAACAACGCGCCGCGCTGTTTCATGGCGGCTGCGAAAATATATCTTTTGCCATTAAGGAGAAGCAATGACTTCGTTGACGGCAACGCATCGCCACCACGTCAGTCAGCCCATTACGCTGGACGACCAGGCACAACAAATGAAGCAGCGCCTCCTGAAGGATATTCGCCGCTCAGCGTATGTTTATCGCGTTGACTGTGGCGGGTGTAATGGCTGCGAAATCGAGATCTTCTCTGCGATCACCCCGGTGTTCGACGCTGAACGATTTGGTATTAAGGTGGTGGCGTCCCCCCGACATGCCGATATTTTGTTATTTACCGGCGCCGTTACCCGTGCAATGCGCATGCCTGCGCTGCGCGCGTACCACTCCGCGCCAGACCATAAGATCTGTGTCTCCTATGGCGCCTGCGGCGTCGGTGGCGGGATTTTCCACGATCTGTACTGCGTGTGGGGAGGCAGTGACACGATTGTGCCTATCGACGTGTGGATACCGGGATGTCCACCCACGCCAGCCGCTACGATCCACGGTTTTGCCGTGGCGCTGGGATTACTGCAGCAGAAAATTCATGGTGTGGATTATGTCGATGCCGCAGCCGAACCGTCTCAACCGCTGTGGCCGCAGATCCCTTCCGCTCAGCGTATCGCCGTGGAGAGAGAGGCGCGCCGCCTGGCGGGTTATCGCCAGGGACGGGAGATCTGTGACCAGCTCTTACGGGTGCTGACTCAGGATCCTTCCGGTCAACAGGTGGCGAGCTGGTTACAAGAGGCTGACGATCCGCGTCTGACCGACATCGTACACCAGTTATTACTGACTCTCAGGGGGCAACATGGCTAATCAGCGCGGCGAAATCGTCTTCTGGACGCTGCGAAAGAAGTTTCTCGACAGTACGGTCGCCATGCCGGAAAAAAGTCGCCAGGTCATGTACTACTCACTGGCGATAGGCCATCACGTTGGTGTCATCGACTGCCTGAACGTGGCATTAACCTGCCCGCTGGCAGACTACAACCAATGGATAGCGCAAGTGGAAGATGAAGAGGCGCGCCGCAAAATGTCGGGCGTACTCCGCTTTGACGAGATTGTTATCGATGCCAGTCACGTTAACATGCTCAGCCGCGCCTTCTCCCCCCTCGCCGATGACGCCGCGGAACCGTGGCGTAATTTGAGTATCCAATTGATTCATCTGCTGGATGATATTGTTCGTGAGCCCGCCATTTATCTGATGGCGCGGAAGATCTCGTGAGACGGATAACATTACGAAGTGAAGGGATAAGGTAAAGTGTCGCGTTGCCATGATCGCTACCGAAACGCACTCGCTACACCCAATGTCTCTTCAGTAAAAAGGACCGTTGATGACAAAGTTTGACGAGGCAATTTTTGCCCCGCCTGTAGGTAAGTTGTTGGATGATGTAGTCAGTACACTTATGCACTCTCTGACTCGGCAGAATGATAAGGCCTCTATACTGCACGCCTTCGTTCCGCTCCCCCCGCCCTTCAGCCCAATACAACTTATTGAACTCCACATCCCGGAAAGCAGCTTTTATTATCGCTGCTTCGACGATGGAACCGACGAGATTGTCGAAGAACCTTACCTGCGCGACGTCAGCGACTCTTCGCTACACGCCACGCTGCTCGGCGATACGCTGATGGCGGAGTTGCGCTTCATTCGCACGGATAAAGGAACGTTTACCCGCCAGGACACCAGCTTATTCAACTGGTTAGTTCGCATTATGACGCCTGTACTGGAATCTATGCTTACCCAGTCGAGCCAGCAGGAATCCCTTCAGACCGTCTCGAAAGAACGCGATCATCATCGTGTGCTGGTCGATATAACCAACTCGGTGCTCTCCCATTTAAATCTGGAAGAGCTGATCGACGACGTTGCCAGAGAGATTAACCACTTCTTCGGTATTACTTTCGTCAGCATGGTTTTGCGGGATACCCGGCGGACAGACAAGTTCTGCGCATGGAGTACCGATTTCTCTCAGGAAGAACAGCCGGAACGCCTGCAGTTTATCCTGCAGGAACAGAGCATCATGCTGATGCAAACGCTGCGCGACAAGCACGCCTGTTTGCTGCATCTGGCAGATGATCCCGTTCTGTGGGAGCACGACCCGCTGCTGCTGGATCTGAAAAACAACAACGTCGGAAACGCCTTCTTTCTGCCACTGACCTTTGGCAGCCATACGCCGGGCGTCTTACTTCTCGCCCACCCTTCGCGATCGCAGTTCAGCGAAGAGAATTGCGAACTTCTCCAACATATTGCCGACCGCGTTGCTATCGCCGTAGATAATGCCGATGCCTGGCGCAGTATGACGGACCTGAAAGAGAGCCTGAAACAGGAAAATTTTCAGCTGAGTGAACAACTGTTCGCCAGCCAGGGCGCCGGTAATATTATCTATCAAAGCCAGGCAATGGATGATCTGCTTTCGCAGATCAACATTGTGGCGCAGAGCGACAGCACCGTATTGATCTGCGGTGAAACGGGGACGGGGAAAGAGGTGATTGCCCGCGCGATCCATCAGTTAAGTCTGCGTCGGGATAAACCGCTGGTAAAGATTAACTGCGCCGCGATCCCCGCCAGCCTGCTGGAAAGTGAACTGTTCGGACACGATAAAGGGGCCTTTACCGGCGCGATCAACACCCATCGCGGCCGCTTTGAAATTGCCGACGGCGGAACCTTATTTCTCGATGAGATCGGCGATCTTCCCCTCGAGTTACAGCCCAAATTGCTGCGTGTACTGCAGGAACGGGAGATCGAACGTCTTGGCGGAAACAAAACAATACCGGTCAACGTGCGAATGATTGCCGCCACCAACCGCGATCTCTGGCAAATGGTCGAAGACCGGCAATTCCGTAGCGATCTGTTTTATCGGTTGAACGTTTTTCCCCTTGAGATACCGCCGCTGCGCGAACGCCCGGAAGATATTCCGCTTCTGGCGAAACACTTTACGCAAAAGATGGCGAAGCGGATGAACCGGAACATTGACGTGATCCCGACGGAAGCGCTACGTCAACTGATGACCTGGGACTGGCCGGGGAACGTGCGTGAACTGGAAAACGTGATCGAACGTGCGGTATTGCTCACCCGGGGCAATAGCCTGAATTTGCATCTGAATACCCGCCAGACCCGGCTACTGCCGCCGCTGGGAAGCGACTCCCCCGTTTCCGGGCCGATGTCGGAAATGCTTAATCCCGCCACACCAGAAAATGATGAAGAGGAGCGCCAGCGTATTATTCAGGTTCTACGGGAAACAAACGGCATTGTCGCCGGACCTCGTGGCGCCGCTACGCGACTGGGCATGAAACGCACAACCTTATTATCGCGTATGCAACGGCTGGGCATTACCGCGCGTGAGGTCTTATAACGCTGCAACTCTGTGAAGGGATTCACATTTCATTCTCGTAAGAGGCTCTCACTCTGGTACGCACTGTGCATAAAGGTATGCAGTCTTTGATATCTCAGTGCTATTCAGGAGTATCTTATGAAGAACAGCGTTTCTTTAGATTTGAGAATGCCTGCAGAAATGGCAAAAGTCGCCGAACAGGCAGGCGTCTATAAGGTGACAAAGAAAAAGGAATTGGCATTTTTTCTGGCAATCACTGCCGGTGTGTTCATTTCTATTGCCTTTGTCTTTTATATCACCGTAACCACTGGCGCAGGGCCAGCGACAGCGTTAACCAAACTGGTTGGCGGTCTCTGTTTTTCTCTCGGTCTTATTTTTGTCGTCGTTTGTGGTGCCGATCTATTTATGTCGACAGTAATGACGGTCATGGCCAAAGCAAGTGGGCTGATCAGCTGGCGGCAATTAATCGTCAACTGGTTTATTGATCTTACCCGCGAATAGTGGACACGCGACTAAGTGAGTAAACTCTCAATCAGAGGTGACTCATGACAAAACCAGT
>NZ_JBWKPZ010000016.1:0-111110 GCF_059418505.1 Citrobacter sp. GW821-FHT07H02
GTGGCGGACTCAGCCCGGAACAGTTTGAAAACCAGAACCTCGCTTAGGGCCGTGTCCACATTACGTGGGTAGGATCATATCGTCTATTGCGGTAATTTGGTCGGCGCGCTCTTTTTTGTATGCCTGATTTGGTTTTCCGGGCAGGCGATGAACAGCAACGGTTTGTGGGGGTTAAACGTTTTACAAACCGCCGATCACAAAATGCATCACACCTTTATCGAAGCCGTTTGTCTGGGCACGCTGTGTAATTTAATGGTCTGTCTCGCGGTATGGATAAGTTATTCCGGCCATTCGCTCACCGATAAAATTGCCGCCATGTTATTACCGATCAGCATGTTTGTCGCCAGCGGTTTCGAGCACAGTATTGCTAATATGTTTCTTATCCCTCTGGCTATGCTGATTCGCAATTTTTCGCCGGACGCATTCTGGAATCTTACGCAAACCACCGCGGATAATTTTCCGGCCTTAACAATGAGCAATTTCATTACCGATAATCTGATCCCGGTGACCATCGGCAATATTATCGGTGGTGGTTTGCTGGTCAGCGTGACGTACTGGATCATTTATTTGCGTAAAGATAAACACTAAATATTAACGCAAGTACAGAGAGATGAAGGGTAGCCCAGCGCGCATATCGTCGCCGGGCTATTTTATGGGCTAAAGATTACTCTTCGAGCGTGGTCTGTCCATCTGGCCAGGCGTGAACCACCGCTTTGATTAACGTTGCCAGTGGAATGGCAAAAAAGACGCCCCAGAATCCCCACAGACCGCCAAAAATGACCACCGACAAAATAATCACTAAGGGGTGAAGATTAACGGCTTCAGAGAACAGCACCGGCACCAGCAGATTGCCGTCCAGCGCCTGAATAATCAGGTACACGGCAAAACAGCTCCAGAACTCCGTTCCTAAACCAAACTGGAACAACGCCACCCCCACCACCGGAATCGTCACCACAAATGCGCCGATATAGGGGATCAGCACTGAGAATCCGACCAGGACCGCCAGCAACAATGAGTAGTTCAGGCCAAACAGTAAAAAGCCAAGCCATGTCGCCACGCCAACGACCACCATTTCCAGCACTTTGCCGCGAATATAGTTGGTAATCTGCTGGTTCATCTCTTTCCAGACCTGGCCTGCCAGACCCCGATTTCGCGGCAAAACCCGACGCACGGCATTCAGCATCTGATCTTTATCTTTGATCAGGAAGAAAACCATCAGCGGCACCAGCACCAGATAGACCGCCAGCGTCAACAGCCCCACCAGTGACGCCAGCGAATATTTCACCACCGAATCGCCCATTGAGAGCATTCGGGTGCGCAAATTTTCCGCCATTGCATCAATGATCCCGGCATCCATCAGCGCCGGATAGCGACGCGGCAATGTCGCAGCAAAATCGGAGAGCTTATTCAGCATGCCCGGCATGTCGCGGATTAAATAGATCCCCTGCTGCCACGCCACCGGCATCACCACAAATGCCATCAACAGCAATATGCCGACGAAGAACACCAGCACAATCGAGGTCGCCCATCGCCGGGAACAGCCAATGGCCTCCAGACGCACTGTCGGCCACTCGAGCAGATAAGCCAGCACAAGCGCCACCAGCAGCGGCGCTAAAAGCCCACTAAAAAAGAACAGGATGCTAAAACCAGCCACCAGAATAACCAGCAAAGCAATCGCCTCCGGGTCGCTAAAGCGACGGCGATACCATTGCATCAACATTTCGAGCATAAAAACCCTTCCCTGAACTCAATAGCGGGATTGTGATCCCGAATTGTATCGAAATGTCTCAAAAAAGACTTCGCTTTTTATGGCTGATTCAGGAAACTGAGAAGCGTCCTGGTCCGGGTGTTCATTGACGGGTTTCGCAGTTACACTCCCAATGTCACCGAAGCGGGAACGATATTTCGCAGCATCGGTCAAATGGCTATCTCAAAGAATACAGGACAGAGGTCATGTTCAGGCAGTTTAAAAAAAACCTGGTTGCTACCCTCATCGCTGCGCTGACCCTCGGTCAGATAGCGCCCGCGTTTGCAGATCCAACGGACACACTGCCCGATATGGGGACCTCGGCAGCCAGCACGCTTTCCATCGGTCAGGAAATGCAGATGGGCGATTATTATGTTCGCCAGCTGCGAGGCAGCGCGCCGCTGATTAACGATCCGCTGCTGGTACAGTACATCAATACCCTCGGGATGCGCCTGGTCTCTCATGCCGACTCGGTGAAAACTCCCTTCCATTTCTTTTTGATTAATAACGACGAAATAAACGCCTTTGCCTTCTTCGGCGGCAACGTCGTTCTGCATTCTGCGCTTTTTCGCTATTCCGACAACGAAAGCCAACTGGCCTCCGTTATGGCGCACGAAATCTCTCACGTGACCCAGCGTCACCTGGCGCGTGCGATGGAAGATCAACAGCGTAGCGCCCCGCTCACCTGGGTTGGCGCGTTAGGCTCAATATTACTGGCGATGGCCAGCCCGCAGGCGGGTATGGCGGCGCTCACCGGGACTCTGGCAGGTACGCGCCAGGGGATGATCAGCTTCACGCAGCAAAACGAGCAGGAAGCCGATCGTATCGGTATTCAGGTTCTGCAACGTTCGGGCTTCGATCCCCAGGCGATGCCGACGTTCCTGGAAAAACTGCTCGATCAGGCACGTTACTCCACCCGACCGCCTGAAATTTTGCTCACCCACCCCTTGCCGGAAAGCCGTCTCGCGGACGCCCGTAACCGTGCGAACCAGATGCGACCAAACGTAGTGCAATCTTCAGAAGACTTTTATCTGGCGAAAGCGCGTACGCTGGGGATGTACAATTCAGGGCGCAACCAGTTAACCAGCGACCTGTTGGATGAATGGAGCAAAGGCAACGTTCGTCAGCAACGCGCTGCGCAATACGGCAAAGCGTTACAGGCGATGGAAGCCAATAAATATGACGAGGCGCGTAAAACGCTGCAGCCATTGCTGAGCGCAGAGCCGAACAATGCGTGGTATCTCGACCTGGCAACCGATATCGATCTCGGTCAGAAGAAACCCAACGACGCCATTAACCGGCTGAAAAGCGCCCGCGATCTGCGCGTTAACCCCGTCCTGCAACTCAACCTGGCCAATGCCTTGTTGCAGGGAGGACAAGCGAAAGAGGCCGCAACCATACTCAATCGCTATACCTTCAATAATAAAGATGACAGCAACGGCTGGGACCTGCTGGCGCAGGTGGAAGCGGCGATAAATAACCGCGATCAAGAACTGGCTGCGCGTGCTGAAGTGTATGCACTGTCGGGACGTCTGGATCAGGCGATCACCATGCTCAGCAACGCAAGCTCTCAGGTCAAACTGGGGAGTCAGCAGCAGGCGCGTTACGATGCCCGCATCGACCAGTTGCGCCAGCTACAGCAGCGCTTCAAGCCGTATGAAAAGATGTAAAAGGAGAACTCATGTCTGACACGGTAAAAATCTACCATAATCCTCGCTGCTCGAAGAGCCGCGAGACGCTTAGCCTGCTGAAATCAAACGGCGTCGAGCCGGAAGTGGTGCTCTATCTGGAAAGCCCCGCTGATGCCGCTACCCTGCGTGAACTGTTACGGATGTTGGGAATGTCCAGCGCACGTGAGCTCATGCGCCAGAAAGAAGATCTATATGCTTCGCTCAACCTGGCAGACAGCCAGTTGAGCGAAGCGGCGCTGATTCAGGCAATGGTAGAGAACCCGAAACTGATGGAACGCCCGATTGTGGTTGCCAACGGCCAGGCGCGTATCGGTCGCCCGCCAGAACAGGTACTGGACATCGTCCGCTAATCCTCATGCCGCAGCGCTTCAAGAAAAGCCTGCGGCGTCTTATCGCCCAATTTTTTTTGCGCCCGCCCTGCGTTATAAAAATCGCATATCTGAATCAGTAACTGACTGGCAGATTCTGTTTGCAATCGCGGAATTATCGTCATTAACGGAACAGTCACCTGCGCCCTGACGGGTGAACCTGGATTGATTTTGTGCTCAATTCCACGCAGCTTTAGCACGCTTCTCACGCTGGCGTTGTCAGCTTCAAAAAGAAAAGTCTCAATAGATTGTATATCAGCAGGACATTCACTCAGTAATTCTTCCAGCCAGTTCACCACGCGCTGCGGTGAGATCCCGGCATACAGTCTGGCAAAACACCATCCGCTTAACGGTTCACGCGCCCACAGCAAATGATGCTCGCCGCCATCGTCCATATGCAATGACAGCAGAAGGTGATGCACCTCCAGGTGATGTGGCAACAGCCCCGCTTTTAACGCTTTTTTCCCTTGTAACGGCGCGTCCCGGTGTTTAGGTGCCACCGGTTTTAAATACCGGTTCAGCGTCGCACGGGAGACCGGTATCCCCAACACGTCATTCACCAGCAACAGCAGTTCATCCAGTGGCGCGCCCGACAAATCACGCAATGCATTGACCAGAGACACCTGTTCTTGTCTCATCACTTTGTGTATCACAGCGGGCGTCGTTTTTTTGTCTAAAACCTCCTCGCGGCAACGCCAGCGCCTCACGGTAGTCACCGATATGCCAAGCTCAGCGGCGAGTTCTCTGTCACTTTTATCCGAATTCTGGAGATAACGGCGAATACGGGGTGTGGTCGTGGCATTGGCGTGTAATTTGATTTCCATCGTAAGAATTTCCGCATTTACGTAACTAATCATGTGAGATTTATAGTAATACAGCGATTACATTGTGACCTGATTCACCTTTCAGCCGCCATGCTTCACTGATAATCCGCAGACATAACACACATCACGTCACTTGATCTTGTACGGAGTTCACAATGAACAATGTTCTGGGATTTCTTGAAGCGAAACTGATGCCCATCGCAGCAAAAACGGCGCAGCAGCGTCATTTAGGTGCGATTCGCGGCGCATACGTCTCGTTCATGCCATTTATTATCGTCGGTTCTATCCTGCTGGTGATCTCGTCGTTTCCCAATGAGGGCTATCAGCATTTCATGTCCAGCACCTTTGGCGAAAACTGGGGCAACATCGTTGAGATCCCGTTTAATGCCGTTTTCTCTACCATGTCGCTGTTTATCTGTTTTCTGGTCGGCTTCCGACTGGCCGAATATTATGGTGATGACCGTCTCTCCTGCGGGATTCTGTCGCTGGTCAGTTTTCTTATCCTCACCCCGTTTATGAAAGTCGCTGAAAACGGCGGGATTACGGTAATGCCGGTTGAGTGGATCGGCAGCAAAGGGTTGTTCGTGGCCATGATTGGCTCGCTGCTCTGGACAGAGCTGTTCTGCTGGCTGAAACGTAAAAAGCTGGTGATCAAAATGCCCGATGGCGTGCCGCCAGCCGTGCAGGAGTCCTTCGCCGCGCTGATTCCGGCATTGCTGGTGATGATTCTGGTGCTCGCCATTCGTATTCTCTTCCAGAACACCCATTACCAGACAATTCATCAGTTTATTTACGAAGTCGTCGCCACCCCAGTACGCCATTTCGGCACCTCTTACATTGGCGCACTGCTGACGGTATTTAGCATTACCATTTTGTGGTCAGTGGGGATCAACTCTGGTTCGATGGTCAACGGCATCATTCGTCCGTCATGGATGGAAAATCAGACCGATAACATCGCCGCGATTCAGGCGGGCATCACGCCACCGCACATTATCACCGAACAGTTTTTTGACATGATCTGGATGGGTGGCGCAGGCGCGACGCTGTCGCTGGTTATCGCCATGTTGATTTTCGCCCGAAGCAAAAACATGCGGGAAGTGGCCCGACTGGGCGCGGGCGCATCACTGTTCAATATCAATGAACCGATTCTGTTTGGTCTGCCGGTGATCATGAACCCGATCATGCTGATTCCATTCAATCTGGTACCGCTGGTGCTGGTGACTATCCAGTATGCGGCCATGAAAATCGGCATGGTGGCGGTGACGACCGGGGTATTTATCCCCTGGACGCTGCCACCGGTCATCAGCGGCTTTATCGTTACCGGGCATATCAGCGGTAGCATCATGCAGCTTATCAACCTGCTGATTGGCGCCATGCTGTATCTGCCTTTCCTGCGTATTCTGGACAAGCAATACCGGGCTGCAGAAATCGCCTCTCTTACGCAAACCGAAGCCACGCTGGCTAAACAGGAGTAAACCATGTGGGGAATTATCGCCACCTGGCGAATGGCGCTTGAAGGCGTCACGGAATCTGCCTCTGCGCTGGCGACGGGGAAACGCGCGGCCCCAGCTGTCGTCGACGCCGTTGCCACCGTTGAAGACTTTCCGCTTTACAAATCCGTCGGCTACGGTGGTTTGCCCACTGAAAATGGCGATGTCGAACTGGACGCTGCCTTTATGGATGGCGACACGCTGGCGTTTGGCGCGGTGGGCAATCTGATTGATATCGCCAATCCGGTGCGGGTGGCCCACGCATTAAGCCGCCAGCGCTATAACAATTTGCTGGTGGGTCAGGGAGCTCGCGAGTGGGCGCTGAATCAGGGATTTGCGAGCAAAACCATGCTGACTGACCGCGCTATGCAACATTATCGCAAGCGCTGTCGCGAAACGCTGGATAAAGGTCTGAGCCCCTATGACGGCCACGATACGGTCGGAATTATCGGGCTTGATAAACACGGTTCAATGAGCGTCGCGACCTCCACCAGCGGCCTGTTTATGAAAAAACGCGGACGTATTGGCGACTCGCCAATCATGGGTTCCGGTTTCTATTGCGACAGCGAGACAGGCGCGGCGACCGCAACAGGCGTCGGCGAAGACCTGATGAAAGGCTGCGTCAGTTATGAAATCGTGCGCCGCATGGCGCAGGGGATGACGCCGCAACACGCCGCCGATTCCGTGGTGTTCGAACTGGAAGACAAGCTGATGTCGCGCTTTGGCCGCGTAGGCGATCTCTCCGTTGTTTGTATGAACAATAAAGGTGAGTTTGGCGCCGCCACCAATATTAAAACCTTTTCATTCACGGTGGCCTCCGCCCACCATCCGCTTACCGTTTATCGCGCCGAGCGCCAACGTGAAAAGACGCATTATCAGCCTGTCGATGAAGAATGGATGCAGGCCTACGCTGCGCGAATTCGTGCCCCGATAGAGGAAGAATAATGATTACCTTTCAGTTAATTCATTCACTCACAGAGACGCAACAGGAAAGCCATCTTATTGCACGCGCATCCTGCCCGCAGCTGCCCGATACCCCGCTCATCAACGAAATGCGCCAGCAGGATAAAACGGCCGATACGTGTTTCGGTTGCGCCCCGTTCGCACGTATTACGCTACTCCCCGAAGCCTTCTGGCACGATCCGCTGACCGAAAGTTTGCTGATCGCGTTGCGTCCGGTGCTGGCAGAGCCTGTCAGTTCCCGTGTGGTCATTGATGTGACGGACATCAATGACACCGTCCTGATGCAGTTATTGCGTTTTTTGTTCAATCAGGCGCACCGGCTCAGCGATTTACAGCTCAAAAAGACCGATCAAACGTCAGTGCGAGTTTGCCATATAGATGCACTCTGTCTGCCCGCGCAGCAAAAAAGATTAGAGACGCTATTTCGCCAACAGCAGGCGATTGCCAATGGCATGCTTGCCGCTCGCCGCCTGGCAGATATTCCATCAGACCGCTGTACGCCGCAGTTCGTGGTGGCAGAAGCGCAAAGGCAGTGCTCCGCATTCCCTGCCCTTCGCTGCGAAGTACTTGATGAAAAACAAATTATTGAGCAACGTCTGGGTCTGCTGTATGCCGTGGGTAAAGGCGCGACCTGCCCGCCTCGTTTGCTTGCCATTCACTACGATGGCATCACCGAGGGTCCGGTACGCTGCTATGTGGGAAAAGGTATTACGTTTGATACCGGCGGCCTGTGGCTGAAAGAAGGCGCGGGTATGTACACCATGAAGTACGACATGTGCGGCGCAGCCAATGTGCTGGGGTTGCTGCTGACGGTTGCAGAGTTACATTTACCGGTTCGCATTATGGGCGTGCTGGCGTTGGCTGAAAACGCCATCGGCCCTGACGCCATGCAGCCGGGTAGCGTGGCGCGCGCCTGCAACGGTCTGACGGTGGAAATCAATAATACGGATGCAGAAGGAAGACTGGTGCTGGCAGACGCGATTGCCTGGGCCAGCCAGCGACATCCACAGGCCAGGTATCTTATTGATATGGCAACCTTAACCGGTGCGGTAGTGAAAGCGCTGGGCTATGAACTGAACGGACTCATGACTCAGGATGAACCTTTGCGTCAGGCGCTAAACGTAGCCGGAAAACAGTGCGGAGATGAAGTCTGGTCGCTACCGCTTGATGCGCGGTTGAAAAAACAGACCGAAAGCGCCATTGCCGATCTGTGCAATACGCCCGGCAATAACGCGGCGATCAGCGCTTCCGCCGCCTGGTTGCTACACCACTTTTGCCCGCCGACAATTCCCTGGGCGCATCTGGATATTAGCGGTACGGCGCTATGGCGGGAAAACGGGAAGAGTGTTGCCTCAGGCAGGCCGATTCCCCTGCTGGTAGAACATCTCCTGGAGGATATGCGACAGGCGTGAGTCTATGAATAGCCGGGTAAGGTAGAACCGCCGCCCGGCAAAATTACAACGTGAGGATCTCTTTTACGAAGGGGATCGTAAGTTTACGTTGTGCGGTAATAGAGGCATGATCGAGCTGATCCAGCGTATCAAAGAGCGTACGCATTTCTCGGTCCAGTCGTTTCAGCAGGAAACGCCCCACATCTTCCGGCAGTTCGAAACCACGCAATCTTGCCCGCAGCTGTAAAGCCTGAAGTTTATCTTCATCGGAGAGCGGCTGAAGTTTATAGATTTGCCCCCAGTCCAGGCGAGAGGCCAGATCGGGCAGCCCGAGGTTTAACTGGCGCGGTGGGCGATCGCCGGTGATCAGTAAACGGGTTTTCCCCGACTCCAGGATACGGTTGTAGAGATCAAAGATCGCCATCTCCCACAGTTCGTCTCCCGCTACGCATTCAATATTATCAATGCATACCAGCGACAAATGTTCCATTCCGTCGAGCACTTCCGGCACAAACCAGGTACGTTTATCCAGCGGGACATAACCGACCGCATCGCCACGCTGCGACAACTCGGCGCACGCGGCATGCAGCAGATGGCTTCTGCCCGCACCTTCGCGCGACCAGAGATAAATATATCCGCTATGTTCCTGACGTAGCACGTTTTGCAGCGCGGCCAGTAAAGAGGCGTTATCCCCCGGCCAGAAACTTGCAAACGTTTCATCGTCAGGAAGATAAAGTGGCAGAGAGAGCTGTGCCGGTGTGTTCAGAGATACCTCAACCCAGGATTTCACAAAATCGCAGTGAGTTTACCACAGAATTCCGTCGCGATAGAACCGGGCAGCGTCGCTGCCCGGACAGAGAGTTAGTGTTGAGGACGATCCGCATCCTGCGCATCCAGTACGACTTCTTCCGGACGCAACAGCGAGATCACTTTGAAAATCAGGCTCAGGCCAATCCCGACAATGGTCGCCAGCGCCATACCTTTCAGTTCTGCCGCGCCAATGTGCACCTTCGCGCCGCTGACACCGATGATCAGAATGACCGAGGTCAGGATCAGGTTTTGCGCTTTGTTGTAATCCACTTTTGATTCGATCAATACGCGGATACCCGATGCGCCGATCACCCCGTACAGCAGCAGCGACACGCCGCCCATCACCGGCAGTGGGATGATCTGAATGGCGGCAGCCAGTTTACCTACACATGAAAGCAGAATCGCAATAATGGCTGCGCCGCCGATAACCCAGGTACTGTACACACGCGTAATCGCCATCACGCCGATGTTCTCACCGTAGGTGGTGTTTGGCGTGGAGCCAAAGAACCCGGAGATGACGGTCGACAGGCCGTTTGCAAACATTGAGCGGTGCAACCCCGGATCGCGGATCAGATCTTTCTTCACGATATTCGCCGTGACCACCAGGTGACCCACGTGTTCCGCAATAACCACCAGCGCTGCGGGCAGAATCGTCAGAATGGCGAACCACTCAAAACGCGGAGTATAAAAGGTCGGCAGCGCAAACCAGTGTGCCTGTGCAATCGGCGTGGTATCCACAACGCCCATCACAAACGACAGCGCATAGCCCGCCAGCACGCCGATCAGAATCGGGATGATCGCCATAAAGCCACGGAACAGCACTGAACCGAATACCGTTACCGCCAGGGTGACCATAGAAATGATGATGGTTTTCGAGTCCGGCGTTTGGCCTTCGGCAGGCAGTAATCCCGCCATCCCTGCAGCAACACCCGCCAGCTCCAGACCGATGACGGCAACGATTGCGCCCATCGCCGCAGGCGGGAACATCACATCCAGCCAGCCGGTCCCCGCTTTCTTCACAATCACTGATACCAGGCAGAACAGGACGCCGCACATAATAAAGCCGCCTAACGCGACTTCATATCCCAGAGGCAGCAACAGCAGAACCGGAGAGATAAAGGCAAAGCTTGAACCTAAATAGGCAGGAATTTTACCTTTACAAATAAAGAGGTACAGCAAGGTGCCAATGCCGTTAAACAGCAGGACAGTGGCCGGGTTGATATGAAACAGGACTGGCACCAGCACGGTTGCGCCAAACATGGCAAACAAATGCTGCAAACTAAGCGGGATAGTCTGTAAAAGCGGCGGTCTTTCACTCACCCCGATAGCACGGCGCGTCATAGTGTTTTCCTCTGAGTGTTGTATGTTATTGGTGTTTTATTCAAAAAAAAGCCGACTCTAAAAGTCGGCTCTTTTTATTTTTTCGTTTACTTCGTACCAAAAATCTTATCGCCGGCATCGCCGAGGCCCGGAATAATGTATCCGTGCTCGTTGAGTCCCTGGTCAATCGACGCCGTGTACAGCTCGATGTCCGGGTGCGCTTTTTCCAGCGCTGCGATACCTTCCGGCGCCGCAACCAGCACCAGCACCTTGATGCTGGAGCAGCCCGCTTTCTTCAGCAGGTCGATGGTGGCGATAACGGAACCGCCAGTTGCCAGCATCGGGTCAACGATCAGCGCCATACGCTCGTCGATGTTAGAAACCAGTTTCTGGAAGTACGGTACTGGCTCCAGCGTCTCTTCGTCACGGTACATGCCCACAACGCTGATACGCGCGCTCGGGACGTTTTCCAGTACGCCGTCCATCATGCCCAGACCTGCGCGCAGGATCGGCACAACGGTAATTTTCTTGCCTTTGATCTGGTCAATTTCTACCGGGCCGTTCCAGCCTTCGATAGTCACTTTTTCTGTTTCCAGACCCGCAGTGGCTTCATAAGTCAGCAGGCTGCCAACTTCGGAGGCGAGTTCACGGAAGCGTTTAGTGCTGATGTCATGCTCGCGCATCAGGCCCAGCTTGTGTTTGACGAGTGGGTGTTTCACTTCCACAATCTTCATTCTCTTTCTCCTTTGAATAGGGCAGCCACAAAAAAAATCGACGGATTATACCGCCATTCTTTTAGTGGGCAACATTTATTTACTTGATGTTGATCAAGCATAGGAGGGGTTGGCGTGAATAGAGCAAATATTCGACAGACGAATATCTCAGCGCTGGGCATAAACGAAAAGGGATAGCGGCCAACCAGGGCTGACCGCTATTTGCGCGGATTACAGTTTTTCACCATTAGACGCAATCACCTGCTGATACCAGGCAAATGATTTCTTTGGATGGCGTGCTAACGTCCCGCTACCGTCATTATTTTTATCGACATAGATGAAGCCGTAGCGTTTTTTCATTTCGCCCGTCCCCGCAGAAACTAAATCAATGCAGCCCCACGGGGTGTAACCCATCAGATCGACACCATCTTCTACCACCGCTTTTTTCATTTCACGGATGTGCGCGGCCATATAATCGATGCGGTATTGATCGTCTACAGAGCCGTCGGCCTGCTGGACATCAATCGCGCCAAAGCCGTTTTCGACGATAAACAGCGGTAGCTGATAGTGATCCCAGAACCAGTTGAGCGAATAGCGCAGCCCCACCGGGTCAATCTGCCAACCCCAGTCGGACTTCTGCACATACGGGTTAGAGACCAGGCTGGTGCTTTCGTCGTAGTCCAGTTGCGGGTTATCCGCCGTAGCTTTGGTGGCGAACGACATATAGTAGCTGAACCCGATATAGTCGACGCAGCCCTGCATCAGCGCCTGTTTATCGTCTTCGGTGATATCCAGCGTAAAACCACGACGCGCAAAGTAGTTCAGCAGATGCTGCGGATATTTCCCCCGCACGTGTACATCGGTGAACCAGTAGCGGCGATGCATGGCGTTCATCGCCATCATCATGTCGTTCGGCGCACAGGTCAGCGGATAGATTGGGCACATGGCGATCATGCAGCCGATTTGCAGTGACGGGTTAATTTCACGCCCCGCTTTTACCGCCAGCGCGCTGGCCACCAGTTCATAATGCGCCGCCTGAAACATCACGGGCTCGCGGTCTTCACCCGGCAGGTATTTCAGGCCGGAGTTGGTGAAGGGCGCAAAGTCTTCGTGGAAGTTGGCCTGGTTGTTGATTTCATTGAACGTCATCCAGTACTTCACTTTGTGCTGGTAGCGTTTGAAAACCACCTGCGCAAAACGGACAAAGAAGTCGATCAGTTTACGGTTGCGCCAGCCGCCGTATTCCGTCACCAGATGATACGGCATCTCGAAATGCGACAGCGTAATAACAGGTTCAATGCCGTGTTTCAGACATTCATCAAAGAGGCAGTCATAAAATTGCAGGCCTGCTTCATTCGGCTGGGATTCGTCGCCCAACGGAAAAATACGCGTCCACGCGATGGAGGTGCGGAAACATTTAAATCCCATTTCAGCAAAGAGCGAGATGTCATCTTTGTAGCGGTGATAGAAATCGATGGCTTCGTGATTGGGGTAATTCTTACCGGGAATGACGCCGGGGGTGATCTCTCTGGGAATACCATGCGCGCCGGCGGTCATGACATCCGCCACGCTGACGCCCTTTCCCCCTTCCTGCCAGCCGCCTTCTAACTGGTGAGCCGCCACTGCGCCTCCCCACATGAAATTCGCTTTAAATCCAGACATACGCTTCCCTCATTCGTCGCAATTTGCTGTCCGCAGTCTCAGGCCACACTCACAGAAACCGGTTTCATTACGATACTGTGCATTTATCAGGCGGGTTTCAAGAACGAGAATGAAACCGGGTTCATTTTCGTGGCGCAGTTCAAATAACCCGAATTTCGAGAGCGAAATGTTGAAAAAATCAGCAGTTCTATGCCGATGCAAAGCAGGCTCGCAAACGTTTGCTTTCCCTGTTAGAATTGCGCCGAATTTAATTTTCACCGCAAGTAAACGCGTGGGGACCCAAGCAGTGACCGATAAAACCTCTCTTAGCTATAAAGATGCCGGTGTTGATATCGACGCGGGTAATGCTCTGGTTGATCGAATCAAAGGCGTAGTGAAGAAAACCCGTCGTCCCGAAGTGATGGGTGGTCTGGGTGGCTTCGGCGCGCTGTGCGCATTGCCGCAAAAATATCGTGAGCCTGTACTGGTTTCCGGCACTGATGGCGTAGGGACAAAACTGCGTCTGGCAATGGATTTAAAACGTCACGACACCATTGGTATCGATCTCGTGGCGATGTGCGTTAACGATCTGGTCGTTCAGGGTGCAGAACCGCTGTTTTTCCTGGATTACTATGCCACCGGCAAACTGGATGTCGACACCGCCTCCAGTGTGATCAGCGGTATTGCCGAGGGTTGTCTGCAGTCTGGCTGCGCGTTGGTCGGCGGAGAAACCGCTGAAATGCCGGGCATGTATCACGGCGAAGATTACGACGTGGCCGGGTTCTGCGTTGGTGTGGTCGAAAAATCAGAAATTATCGACGGCTCGAAAGTGGCTGATGGCGATGTGCTGATAGCGCTGGGTTCCAGCGGCCCGCACTCCAACGGTTACTCTCTGGTGCGTAAAATCATCGACGTCAGCGGTTGCGACCCTGAAATAACAGAACTCGAAGGCAAACCGTTAGCCGATCATCTGCTGGCGCCAACGCGTATCTATGTGAAGTCAATCCTGGAGCTGATTGAACAGGTTGATGTACACGCCATCGCGCACCTGACGGGCGGCGGTTTCTGGGAGAACATCCCGCGCGTTCTGCCCGACAACACACAGGCAGTGATTGACGAATCTTCCTGGCAGTGGCCGGCCGTCTTTGAGTGGCTGAAAACCGCAGGTAATGTCAGTCAGCATGAAATGTATCGCACCTTCAACTGCGGCGTCGGGATGGTGATTGCCCTGCCGGAAGCGGAAGTCGATAACGCGCTCACGCTGCTGAAGGCCAAAGGTGAAAAGGCGTGGAAAATCGGTATCATCAAAGCCTCTGATTCCGAACAGCGTGTGGTTATTGAATGATGAATATTGTGGTGCTTATTTCCGGTAACGGAAGCAATTTGCAGGCAATTATCGACGCCTGCAAAGAGCAGAAAATTAAAGGCACCCTCAGGGCAGTATTCAGTAACAAGGCCGACGCGTTCGGCCTTGAACGTGCCCGGGAAGCAGGCATTCCAGCGCATGCGCTGACCGCCAGTCAATTTGCCAACCGTGAAGCGTTCGATCGCGAACTGATGCGGGAAATTGATGCTTATGCCCCCGATGTGGTGGTACTGGCAGGCTATATGCGAATCCTCAGTCCGGCGTTTGTCGCGCACTACGAAGGGCGTTTGCTCAATATTCACCCGTCCCTGTTGCCAAAGTACCCTGGCCTGCATACGCATCGTCAGGCGCTGGAAAACGGCGACGAAGAGCACGGCACTTCTGTGCATTTTGTTACTGATGAACTGGATGGCGGCCCGGTCATTCTCCAGGCTAAAATTCCGGTTTTTGAAGGCGATAGCGAGGATGACATCACCGCACGCGTTCAGGTGCAGGAGCATGCAATTTACCCGTTAGTGGTTAGCTGGTTTGTCGATGGGCGTCTTGAAATGCGCGAAAACGCAGCATGGCTTGACGGCATCAAACTCTCTCCTCAGGGATACGCATCAGACGAGTAACGTCTCTCTGTTCCCCGTTAGTAACCACTGACGGGGAACGGCTCCATTATCTCTTGTTCGTCTCCCCATCCTTTTCGCAAAAATGCGTCAGTTGCTCACATGCCACAGACGGTTTATTGTCATACTCTTCTGGCGCAGTTGGACATCTGACACTAATGCTCGCCATAATAACCCGGCAGTGTCCCGTGATTGAAACGGAGTAAAAGTTGTAATGGGTCAGGAAAAGCTATACATCGAGAAAGAACTGAGCTGGTTAGCGTTCAATGAACGCGTACTCCAGGAAGCAGCGGATAAATCAAACCCGCTGATTGAACGGATGCGTTTTTTAGGCATCTATTCCAATAATCTTGACGAATTCTACAAAGTCCGCTTTGCCGAATTAAAGCGTCGCATCATTATTAGTGAAGAACAGGGTTCAAATTCTCATTCTCGTCACCTGTTAGGCAAAATCCAGTCCCGCGTATTGAAAGCCGATCAAGAATTTGACGGTCTGTACAACGAATTACTGCTGGAGATGGCGCGTAATCAAATTTTCCTGATTAACGAACGCCAACTGTCGGTAAACCAGCAAGACTGGTTGCGCCACTACTTTAAACACTATCTTCGCCAACACATTACGCCGATTTTAATCAACCGGGAGACGGATTTAGTTCAGTTTCTGAAGGACGATTACACCTATCTGGCGGTGGAGATTATTCGCGGAGATACCATCCGCTACGCGCTACTGGAAATTCCTTCCGACAAGGTTCCTCGTTTTGTGAATCTGCCGCCGGAAGCGCCACGTCGTCGCAAACCGATGATTTTGCTGGATAACATTCTGCGCTACTGCCTCGACGATATCTTCAAAGGGTTCTTTGATTACGATGCCCTCAATGCGTATTCCATGAAGATGACCCGTGACGCCGAATACGATTTGGTGCACGAAATGGAATCCAGTCTGATGGAGTTGATGTCCTCCAGCCTGAAGCAACGTCTGACAGCAGAGCCGGTTCGTTTTGTCTATCAACGTGATATGCCTAATGCGCTGGTGGAAGTTCTGCGCGAAAAACTGACCATTTCCCGCTATGACTCGATTGTTCCCGGCGGGCGTTACCATAATTTCAAAGACTTTATTAATTTCCCCAATGTGGGCAAAGCCAACCTGGTGAATAAACCGCTACCGCGGCAGCGCCATATCTGGTTCGATAAAGAAAAGTTCCGCAATGGCTTTGACGCCATTCGTGAGCAAGATGTGCTGCTCTATTATCCATACCATACCTTTGAGCATGTGCTGGAACTGCTGCGTCAGGCCTCTTTTGATCCGAGTGTTCTGGCGATAAAAATTAATATTTATCGCGTGGCGAAAGACTCGCGCATTATTGACGCGATGATTCACGCCGCCCATAACGGTAAAAAAGTGACCGTGGTTGTGGAATTGCAGGCCCGTTTCGATGAGGAAGCCAATATTCACTGGGCTAAACGTCTGACCGAGGCTGGCGTCCATGTGATCTTCTCTGCGCCGGGGCTGAAAATCCACGCCAAGCTGTTCCTCATCTCGCGTAAAGAAGGCGATGACGTGGTGCGTTACGCACACATCGGCACCGGGAACTTCAACGAAAAAACAGCGCGTCTGTATACCGACTATTCATTACTGACTGCGGATGCGAGGATCACCAACGAAGTGCGTCGGGTGTTCAATTTTATCGAGAACCCCTATCGTCCGGTGACATTCGATTACCTGCTGGTTTCGCCGCAAAACTCCCGTCGCCTGCTGTATGAGATGATCGACCGGGAAATTTCTAATGCACAACAGGGATTACCGTCGGGCATCACACTGAAACTCAATAACCTGGTCGATAAAGGGCTGGTTGACAGACTGTATGCCGCATCCGGTTCCGGCGTGCAGATTAACCTGCTGATCCGCGGTATGTGTTCGCTGATCCCCAATCTGGAAGGTATCAGCGACAATATTCGGGTGATCAGCATCGTGGATCGCTACCTTGAGCACGACCGGGTCTATATTTTCGAGAATGGCGGCGATAAGCGGGTGTATCTCTCCTCCGCCGACTGGATGACGCGCAACATCGATTATCGAATTGAAGTTGCCACGCCGTTGCTTGACCCTCGCCTCAAACAGCGAGTCCTTGATATTATAGACATTCTGTTTAGCGACACGGTTAAAGCCCGTTATATCGATAAAGAACTGAGTAATCGCTATGTACCGCGCGGAAATCGCCGTAAAGTGCAGTCACAATTGGCGATCTATGACTACATCAAATCACTTGAGCAACCAGACTAACGCTATGCCAATACATGACAGGACACCCCGACCGCAGGAGTTTGCTGCGGTCGACCTCGGTTCAAACAGTTTCCATATGGTCATTGCGCGCGTTGTGGATGGCGCGATGCAAATTATCGGTCGGCTGAAACAGCGTGTCCATCTGGCCGATGGTCTCGGTGAAGACGGCAGGCTAAGTGAAGAATCGATGGAACGCGGTTTAAGCTGCTTATCCTTGTTTGCTGAACGCCTGCAAGGTTTCGCGCCGTCGAGCGTCTGTATTGTCGGGACCCATACGTTACGTCAGGCACTGAATGCCACTGATTTTCTAAAGCGTGCGGAAAAGGTCATCCCCTACCCGATTGAAATCATTTCCGGTAACGAAGAAGCCCGTCTGATTTTCATGGGCGTGGAACACACGCAACCGGAAAAAGGCCGCAAGCTGGTTATCGATATTGGTGGCGGTTCAACAGAACTGGTCATTGGCGAGAACTTCGAACCGAAACTGGTTGAAAGCCGTCGTATGGGTTGCGTCAGCTTTGCGCAGCTCTACTTCCGGGGCGGTGTGATTAACGAGGAGAACTTCCAGCGTGCGCGGATGGCGGCAGCGCAAAAACTGGAAACGTTGACCTGGCAGTTCCGTATCCAGGGCTGGAACGTTGCACTGGGCGCTTCCGGCACCATAAAAGCGGCACACGAAGTGCTGCTGGAAATGGGCGAGAAAGATGGTTTTATTACGCCTGAGCGTCTGGATAAGTTGAAAGCTGAAGTTCTTAAACATCGCTCATTCGACGCGCTCAGTCTTCCGGGTCTTTCGGAAGAACGCAAAGCCGTTTTTGTACCGGGTCTGGCGATCTTGTGCGGTGTATTTGACGCGCTGGCCATTCGTGAACTGCGTCTTTCCGATGGCGCGCTGCGTGAAGGTGTCTTGTATGAAATGGAAGGCCGATTCCGTCATCAGGACGTGCGCAGCCGTACCGCCAGTAGCCTGGCAAACCAGTACAATATCGACAGCGAACAGGCAAGACGGGTGCTGGACACCACGATGCAGATGTATGATCAGTGGCAGTCGCAGCAACCTAAACTGGTGAACCTGCAACTGGAAGCTTTGCTCAAATGGGCGGCGATGCTGCATGAAGTTGGGCTGAACATCAACCATAGCGGTCTGCACCGCCATTCCGCCTATATTCTTCAACACAGCGATCTGCCCGGTTTTAACCAGGAACAGCAAATGATGATGGCGACTTTAGTTCGTTACCATCGTAAAGGCGTAAAACTGGATGATTTGCCCCGGTTTACACTGTTTAAGAAGAAGCAGTTTCTGCCGCTCATCCAGCTGTTGCGCCTCGGCGTCCTGCTGAACAATCAGCGTCAGGCAACGACTACGCCACCAACGCTAACGCTGATAACCCACGACAGTCACTGGATTTTACGTTTCCCGCACGACTGGTTCAGCCAGAACGCGCTGGTTTTGCTCGATCTGGAAAGAGAACAGCAATACTGGGAAGCCGTAACCGGCTGGCGTCTGACCATTGAAGAAGAAGAAAGCTCGCCCGATATTGCGGCATGATCCTCATTCAGGCGCCGGAGGACTCCGGCGCTTGTTTCTCCAACGTATCTTCCAGTCGCTGCGGCTCCCCTATCAGATAACCCTGCAGGTAATCGATACCCAGCGAGATCACCGCGTTGCGTATCTCTTCACTTTCTACGTGCTCAGCCACCACCAACATCTTTTTCATGCGCGCCAGATGGCAAATGGAAGCCACAATCTGATAGTCGAGGCTGTTCGAGACGATATTGCGAATAAAACTGCCGTCAATTTTGAGAATATTTGCGTTCACGTTTTTCAGACGCGCATAGCTGGCATACCCGGTACCAAAATCATCAATAGCAATCTGACAGCCCAGTTGCTGTAATTGCGACAGGGTCGTTTGCGCATGCTCGGCATCGGCAAGTGCATTACTCTCCGTAACCTCAAATATCAGCTGCCAGGCTTCAACCTGATAATGAGTCAGCAGCTTACTCACCTCAATGGGGAAACGGGCACGACACACTGATGTCGGCGACAGATTGATGGCAAAACGCCGGGCAGGCATTTTTTGCCGATTCACCGCCATAAACTGCAATGTATGTTCGATAACCCAGAGATCGATACTGGAAGACAAACCAAATTCATGAGCGACAGGCAGAAAAATATCGGGATTAATCATCCCGCCGTTCTGGTCTTTAAGCCGCAGCAGAATTTCATGATAGACATCACCGCGAACGCCCTGAATAGGTTGAGCCATCAGACAAAAGCGATCGTACTCCAGCGCCCGTTGCAGAAGATTCATCATCGCCACTTTGTCTTTCAGTCCGCGCTGCAAATTCATGGCGCCGCGACGTTGTAGATTCTCCGGCGTATTTGTCACGATCGAAAGTTCGGCAACGGTACTTAATTCACCCAGTAACAGATAGATATGGTTAACAGGCGAGCGGACATAGCAGTAACTGACCCCAATCTGCGGCTGCATTGGCATTCCATCCCATGCAAATCGAAATTGCTTTATATGGTTATCCAGTGCTTCTATCCGCTGCTGGTGGGATTCGGTATTCAGACGCAGCACCAAATCGTTGCCGGACAGTTGAAACACATACTCATCTTGCGCCAGCAAGGGGGAGATCCAGTGGGATAGTTGTTGCTTGTATTGAATGCGCAACATAATCCCATAATTTTTAATGAGTAATTCCATTCCTGGCACACGCAAATAGCAGAGGGCAGACCAGGGTGCGCTTTTGAGAGCCCGATTCAGAGCGCGTAAATTGGGAAGATGCACAACAGGATCAAGGTAAGCGAGACGGCGAGCACGGCTACTGACAATCCTCTGGCGCGTCGCCAGGATCGCCATATAATTCACAATAAATGAAAAAACCAGATAGCTCGAAGAGGTAATAGCCAGTTGGGTATCGTATCCGGAATACAACGGCATATAACGGTGATAATAATTTATCGATACTATGAGTATGATCGCCCATAACGGCGAAATAAATTTATAACCGTAGCGCATTGCCCCCCATAACATAACGGGTAACAGGAGTGACAACGTATAGTTTGTGCTAAGTATTGAGCTATCTTCATTTAAAGGCATGCATAACAAAACCATCAGCATACCCAATACTATCAGCCAGATAGCTATTTCTTTTTTCGTTACTTTCGCATCAATTTGTAGTTTAAGCTGCGAAAAATAACCATATAAATAACAAGGATTTCGAATAATTCGAATGATCAAATAGCACAGCGGAACCCCGACAAGATTTCCGACCAGTAGCGCCTGATAATCAATCAATGCGTTAATATTGAAAGGCATGACTCCCATCAGATGGGGTTTGCTATCATACATTCCTACAAAGGCGGCAAATTGAAATATGACTAAAAACAGCGATGCCGGGAAAACTACCTGCCAGAACATTCGCTGAAAGACTAATCGCACATCGCCATGATAGACATGCCCACGCCGCGGGGCGAACACATGATACCCTCCCCAACTGAGCACTACCGTTACCACAAAGTGAATGATAATGGGCAGCGTCTCATACCATCCTACCTGCGAAAATTTATACCAGAAGATGGCAATTGCAATTCCGGGTAACGCCGCCCAGCCGAAAAATAGCATCAGGCTTAACATTAATGCCAAAGGCAGATAAAACAGCACGACATTACCTGTTGCAGTACTTGCAAAGGTATTGGTATTGCTCAATATGGGTAATAACAAAGAGGGCAAGACAAGAGGCAGTGCCCACCATTTATCTCTGATACGAATATATAATTTCTTAAGGCTCATAGATGCTCAGCAGAACCTCCGTTTCCTGAAGGCTTTATTCAGACAGGCATCCCACCTGACGTCAGAACAATGATGAAAAACTCATCACAATTGTGGAGCATAGATTTTAGTTATCGTCAGCGTGTAACATTTGACTTATGTCAAATAACTCACTTATCACTAATTAATTATTCCTTTATTTCTGCTGTTTTATCATTAAGTTATTATTTATTTAAATATTAAATTTATTTCTCATAACATTAAAAGATAAATTGACTGACGTAATTTTACATAATGAAGAATTGACCATCGCCCCACAGTGTGCCTTAATGTCATTATCGCCCACGCGTTGGGCCCACCCTAAGGAACCTTTTGTGAGTCAGGCAACCAGTATGCGAAAACGACATCGATTTAACACTCGCATGACACGTATCGTACTGCTTATCAGTTTTCTCTTCTTTTTTGGACGTTTCGTCTACTCTTCTATTGGCGCCTGGCATCATCATCAGGATAAAAAAGAATCACAACAATCAACCCTGACGACTGAAACGCCATCACAGTCATAATCTGTTCGCGACTAAAAACTCCCCACATCGTTGTAATTTAATATATTTTTATTCAACCCTGGCATTGGGCAGTAAAAACGGGAGTACGCAGACTCCCGTTTTGTTCAGATAAACTGACAATGCACCGTTTACAAAGTGACAATCGCAGGCTCGTCAAACGCGGTCAGTTTTGGCGCTTCGCCGGTGAATTTTTCTGCGTAGACCAGTGACGTATTACCCGCGCAGCCGTTCGCCAGTCGGGAAGTCGGAATATCCGCAGTCAGTACGTTAGCGCCGCCATTTTTACAGATCCCATTCTCCAGGTCCGGCCAGGCCCCTTCATGAATGCAGATAATCCCGGGTTTGATTCCATCACTGACGCGCGCACCCACCAGCACTTGTCCGCGACCGTTCCATACCCGAACCAAATCACCATCGGATATACCGCGAGCCTTCGCATCATCCGGGTGAATTGTCACTGGCTCACGATTAGCAATGGCGTACTCTTTACGCAGTGAAGCGTAATTCAGCTGACTGTGCAGACGATGCGCAGGATGCGCGGTCAGCAACTGCAGCTGATCCTTATCCGCTGAGCCTTTCCACTCATCTGGTTCTAGCCATGAAGCATGCGGCGGACAATCTTTGTAGTGATATCCTTCAATCGTTTTCGAGTAGAGCTCAATCTTTCCACTTGGTGTGCCAAGTGCATTCATCACCGGGTCGCTGCGGAAATCAGCATAGCGCACATACTTGTTATTCTTCTCGTTCTCGCGCATCTCGATCAATTTATTCTGTTGCCAGAAGGTATTGAACTGAGGCATCGCCACACGCTGCGTACGCGCGGCCTTTTGCGCAGCGTCGTAGAATTGCTTCAGCCACGCCATTTCATCTTTGCCTTCGGTATAGACAGCTTTACCGCCCGCTTTGAGCATCTCCGCCAAATCGGCAAACACATCAAAGTCATTGCGCGCTTCAAATTGAGGTTCAATAACCTGCTTCATTGGCACCAGATGCTGGTTACTGTAATCCCCGGTCATGGTGAGATCGTTACGTTCAAACGATGTGGTAATCGGCAGAACAATATCAGCGTGTTTGGCTGCCGCAGTCCAGTAGCACTCAGAAATGACGACCAGCTCCGGTTTCTGCCACGCTTTAATTAAGCGGTTCGTATCCTGGTGGTGCGTAAAGTTCCCACCACCTGCCCACCAGATCATTTTGATATTCGGGAAGGTTTGTTCTTTACCATTATGCTGATATTTTCCATCCGGGTTTTCGAGCGCTTCAACAATTCGTGCGACAGGAAGGCTCGTCACCGCGTCGGAGACCGCCCAGTCATTGCCTGCAGAGGAGCCGCCTTCAATCTTCGCTGAAATTGCAGGTAATACCCCACCCGTACGCGTCGGGTTACCACCGTTAGAATAATGGTAGGAGAAACCAAAGCCGCCCCCTTCCGTGCCGATTTGCCCCAACATGGCAGCCAGTGTCACCAGCATCCAGTGTTTTTGCTCGCCATACTGCTGACGCTGAATGCCCCAACCCGCCATGAGCATGGTTTTATTACCGGAGAAGATTTCCGCCAGTTTCTCGATTTGCTCTGCAGGTACACCGCATACGCCCGCGGCCCACTGCGCGGTTTTCTCTGTTTTATCGCTTTTACCCAGCAGGTACTCTTCAAACTGTGGATAACCGGTCGTGTATTTCTCCAGGAAGGCCTTATCATGCAGACCCTTTTTCACCAGCGTATGTGCAATGCCCAGCATCATCGCAACATCAGTCCCCATGTGCGGCGCAATCCAGGTGGCATTATCACCAAAAAATTCAATGGTTTCAGATCGCATTGGGTCAATAGCAATCACGCTCTTCCCGGATTTTTTGAGCAAATTAAAGTACTCAAGTCCCTGCTCGTCAGTGCTACTCCAGGCAATTTTTAATGTATTGAGCGGATTCATCCCCCACAGCACCACAACCTGGCTGTGTTCAAGAATCATCGGCCACGTTGTCTGCTGTTCGTAGACTTCCACCGATCCGACGACATAAGGCAGGATCACTTGCGCCGCACCGGTAGAATAATCACCGGAATGACCTGCGTAGCCCCCCGCCATGCTCATGTAACGTTGCAACAGGGTTTGTGCTTTGTGCAGCACACCGCTGGAACGCCAGCCATAAGAACCCGCAAACACCGAGGCAGGGCCATAGCTGCTACGGATCCGGCTGTGCTGCTCATGGATAAGTTTAAGCGCCTGCTCCCAACTCACACGGACAAAAGGATCGCTTCCCCGTTTACCATCGGCCTTTCCTGGATTTTCCAGATAGCTTTTACGCACCATCGGGTATTTTATACGCGCGCTGGTATGAACCTGATCAGGGGCTGTCTGTTGCAATGAGTTAGGAATTGTTTTTTGTAATGCCCCTTTCGAAGAGACAACCTTCCCGTCTTTGACTTCGACATAAACAGCCCCCCAGCGCGCCGCTGTCAGAACTGCGCCGCCTCCCGGTCCTGCTGCCCAGGCGGGCATCGGGATCATTGAAGAAATCGCCATAGTCCCGGTTGCCGCGCCAGCCGTTTTGATAAAGTCACGTCTTGTGAGTTTCATGATTTCTCCTGGAGTTGTCGCTTATTTATTCATGTCTTTTGCGTTGTACTGGAAATAACGACTCAGAATATCCAGCTCGTTTTCACTGATGTTGGTTCGTGCTCCCATCCCTTTTGCCACTGAAGGCCAGGCATTGAGGGTAAAGTGCTTCGCGGGGATCGGCGCATGACAACCTGCGCAATACACATTGTCGAGCTTACGCGCGTAATCCCACATCGGTTCACGACTGGCCAGGGCAGAAGCATTCCACTCCCCCTGTAGCGCGACGTCCCGCCACGCATTGCCATACTCATCTTTCTTCCAGTCAGAGAGTACGTTCAGCGCCTGTTGTCCTTTTTCACTCAGACTGGCAAGAACAAGTCGCTGGCCTGCCGCGTAATAAATGACCTGTTCACTGCCCTGCATCTGGCTACCGCGAATTTCAACATGACGCGAGGTTCCGGTGGTTTTCAGCACATGCAGTTGCGTCGCCGGATAAAGCGTCGCCAGATCGCCAAGCGCGCCAGCGCTGACAACATAGAGCTCTTTCGTTGATGCAGGAGTTGAGGCCGCCTGTGCTTCAAGCCCCTGTAACGCGGTATCGTCCATTTTTATTTCTGGAGGAAAGTGGGCGACCCCTTTGTGGCAGTCGATACAGGTTTGTTTTTCCTTAGCGCCCATCTCATGCATCTTTCGGGCGTCCGCGCTTTGCGCTTCGAGATCCATGGCATCCATACTGTGACAACTGCGGCAGGTCGCTGAGTCACTGGCTTTGAGTTCTGCCCATACTGTTTGCGCCATTTCCAGACGATGGTCTTCAAATTTTTCGGGGGTATCGATCTTTTTGGTAATGAACTGGTGATAGATATCTTTCGAAGCACGCAACTTAGCGAACAGGTAATCCACACCACCTTGCGGAAGGTGACAATCTGCGCACTCCGCACGGATCCCCTTCTGGTTCTGAAAATGTTTGGACCCCTGATATTCCTCATAAGGTGCCTGCATCGTATGACACGACAAACAAAATTCCGTGCTGGACGTTTTATGCAATGTCCATTGCGCGGCCAAAATAACAAACACCCCAAGAATGGCCCCCAGAAGCACCATCCATATAACTATTCTATTTGTTTTTTTCATCGTATACCCTGGCAAGCCTAAATACCCTTTTATAGGTAGACATTAAATAGGCACCACAGGTGACTTATTGACATTCATCAATTGAAAAGGAAGAAGAAACAGACAAAGAAGAAACTATGAATGACGTCTCAATTCAGAAACAGCGAGAGATTAAAGCAAAAATAACACTAAAAATAGTGAGTTAAACCCCCAACACTGGATTATTAAACTAAATAAAAAGCACTACTACGAATAAAATTTTGACAGCACCAAATATTATCATCTGCATCTGAAAAATGCACATCGTTATATAATTAAATACATAATGATTTTACACCTAAGACCAAACGCTTTATATAATTCACTTTATTTATGGTTAGAAAAAGATATTCCAATACTATATTTAAAATATCCTAAAAGCGCAAAATCATTGACCAGAGTGCTGCTTCTGAGCAATTTCCATCATCATATATAAATCATTTAAATGTTGTCATTTTATTTGATAGATTTTATAAATATATTTATCCCACATAATTTTCAACGTCTGGGAATTTATAACACACATAAAAAACCCTCTGTAAAAACAGAGGGTTGATTTCATTTTTTCCTGCGCATGAACAAAGCAGAGGGACTCGTAATTATTCCCACTCAATCGTAGCTGGCGGCTTGCCGCTGATGTCATACACCACGCGGGAGATGCCGTTCACTTCGTTGATGATGCGGTTGGAGACTCGGCCCAGGAAGTCATACGGCAGATGCGCCCAGTGCGCAGTCATGAAGTCGATGGTTTCGACAGCACGCAGGGAAACAACCCAGTCGTACTTACGGCCATCGCCCATCACGCCCACAGAACGTACCGGCAGGAAGACGGTGAACGCCTGGCTCACTTTGTTGTACAGGTCAGCTTTATGCAGCTCTTCGATGAAGATAGCATCCGCACGACGCAGCAGGTCGCAGTACTCTTTCTTCACTTCGCCCAGCACGCGAACGCCAAGACCTGGCCCCGGGAACGGGTGACGGTAGAGCATGTTGTACGGCAGGCCCAGTTCCAGACCAATTTTACGCACTTCATCTTTGAACAGCTCACGCAGCGGCTCAACCAGACCCATCTTCATCTCTTTCGGCAAGCCGCCCACGTTGTGGTGAGATTTGATGACGTGTGCTTTACCGGTCGCGGAAGCCGCAGACTCGATAACGTCCGGATAGATGGTGCCCTGCGCCAGCCATTTCACGTCTTCCAGTTTCAGAGCTTCTTCGTCGAAGACTTCAACAAAGACGCGGCCGATAATTTTACGTTTCGCTTCCGGATCGTTTTCACCCGCCAGCGCATCGAGGAAGCGTTTTTCGCCTTCCACGTGAACGATGTTCAGACCGAAATGGTCACCAAACATGTCCATCACCTGCTCGGCTTCGTTCAGGCGCAGAAGACCGTTATCCACGAAGACGCAGGTCAGGTTTTTGCCAATAGCGCGATGCAGTAGCATTGCAGTGACAGAGGAGTCCACGCCACCGGAAAGACCGAGGATCACTTTATCGTCGCCCACCTGCTCGCGGATGCGGGCAACGGCGTCGTCGATAATTTTCGCCGGGGTCCACAGCGCTTCACACTGGCAGATGTCGCGCACAAAGCGCTCCAGCATACGCAGGCCCTGACGCGTGTGAGTCACTTCCGGGTGGAACTGCACGCCATAGAAGCGTTTTTCTTCATTGGCCATAATGGCGAACGGGCAGGTTTCGGTGCTGGCGACCGTGACAAAGTCAGCCGGAATCGCGGTCACTTTGTCGCCGTGGCTCATCCACACATCCAGCAGCGGTTTACCCTCTGCGGTCAGGGAATCTTCAATACCACGCGTCAGGGCGCTGTCGGTTTTCACTTCAACCTGCGCGTAACCGAATTCACGTTCGTTAGAGCTTTCAACATGACCGCCCAACTGCATTGCCATGGTCTGCATGCCATAGCAAACGCCGAAGACCGGAACACCCGCTTCAAACACGTACTGCGGTGCGCGTGGGCTATTGTCTTCAGTGGTACTTTCCGGACCGCCGGAAAGGATGATGCCGCTTGGATTGAATTCGCGAATTTGTGCTTCCGTAACATCCCATGCCCACAGTTCGCAGTAAACGCCAAGTTCACGCACGCGACGCGCCACCAGCTGAGTGTACTGAGAACCGAAATCCAGGATGAGAATGCGATGTTTATGAATGTTTTCCGTCATTGACGCTAATTCCGAGGCAAGTGAAACAGATTAAATAAATCGCCCGACACAAGGTCGGGCGAAGAAAATCAGGAGCCCAGACGGTAGTTCGGGGACTCTTTGGTGATCGTCACATCGTGAACGTGACTTTCCTGAATGCCCGCACCGCTGATGCGTACAAACTCTGCTTTGGTACGCAACTCGTCAATGGTACCACAACCGGTCAGCCCCATACAGGAGCGCAGGCCGCCCATCTGCTGGTGAATGATCTCTTTCAGGCGACCTTTATAGGCAACGCGACCTTCGATACCTTCCGGCACCAGTTTGTCAGCGGCGTTATCGCTCTGGAAGTAACGGTCAGAGGAACCTTTGGACATCGCGCCAAGGGAACCCATACCGCGGTAAGATTTGTAAGAACGACCCTGGTACAGTTCGATTTCGCCCGGGGATTCTTCGGTACCTGCCAGCATGGAACCGACCATCACGGCAGCCGCGCCTGCTGCGATCGCTTTCGCGATATCACCTGAGAAACGGATACCGCCGTCTGCGATAACCGGAATACCAGTACCTTCCAGCGCTTCAACCGCGTCAGATACGGCAGTGATCTGCGGAACCCCGACGCCAGTAACGATACGAGTCGTACAGATAGAACCAGGACCGATACCGACTTTCACCGCGCTCACGCCAGCGTCAGCCAGCGCACGTGCGCCAGCGCCAGTCGCCACGTTGCCACCGATGATTTGCAGATCCGGGTATTTTGCACGGGTTTCACGAATACGTTGCAGAACGCCTTCGGAATGGCCGTGAGAGGAGTCGATCAGCAGCACGTCAACACCGGCAGCCACCAGCGCATCAACGCGTTCTTCGTTGCCCGCGCCCGCGCCGACTGCAGCGCCAACGCGCAAACGGCCATGCTCATCTTTACAGGAGTTCGGTTTACGTTCCGCTTTCTGGAAGTCTTTTACGGTAATCATGCCGCGCAGATGGAAACCACTGTCAACTACCAGGGCTTTTTCAACGCGTTTTTCGTGCATTTTCGCTAACACTACGTCACGGGCTTCGCCTTCACGAACGGTGACCAGACGCTCTTTCGGCGTCATGTATACGCTCACCGGCTGGTTCAGGTCGGTCACAAAACGAACATCACGACCGGTGATAATGCCAACCAGTTCGTAATCTTCAGTGACGACCGGGTAACCGGCAAAACCATTACGTTCGGTCAGCTCTTTGACTTCACGCAGCGTGGTGGTAGGCAGGACAGTCTGTGGGTCGGTCACAACACCAGACTCATGTTTTTTCACGCGGCGAACTTCTTCAGCCTGGCGCTCAATAGACATGTTCTTGTGGATAAAACCGATGCCGCCTTCCTGCGCCAGGGCAATCGCCAGACGCGCTTCCGTCACGGTGTCCATTGCTGCAGAGAGCATAGGAATGTTCAGGCGAATGGTTTTCGTTAACTGCGTGCTGAGATCGGCAGTATTCGGCAGAACGGTAGAATGAGCGGGAACGAGGAGGACGTCGTCAAACGTCAAAGCTTCTTTAGCAATACGTAGCATGGGCAATATCTCTGACCTGGGGGTGGTTAAATATTGCCGTGGCATTATACAGAGCGGAACCGATTGCTTCCACACTTTTTTGCAAATAATACTTGCGCTCCTCTGTGGGCGGGTTACTATCGACTGAATAACCTGCTGATTTAGAATTTGATCCCGCTCACATGTTATCCGCTCAAACCACCTCAATTTTTACTGTCACCCGCCTCAACCAGACGGTTCGTTTGTTACTTGAACAGGAAATGGGGCAGGTATGGATCAGCGGCGAAATCTCAAATTTTACCCAGCCCTCTTCCGGTCACTGGTACTTCACGCTAAAAGACGACACCGCCCAGGTCCGCTGCGCCATGTTTCGCAACAGCAACCGCCGCGTCACCTTTCGTCCACAGCACGGTCAGCAAGTTCTGGTGCGCGCCAATATTACGCTTTATGAACCACGCGGCGACTATCAAATTATTGTCGAAAGCATGCAGCCCGCGGGTGAAGGGTTACTTCAGCAGAAATATGAGCAGCTAAAAGCAACGTTGCAGGCTGAAGGTCTTTTCGATCAGCAGTTAAAGAAACCACTTCCCTCCCCCGCACACTGCGTAGGGGTGATTACCTCTAAAACCGGGGCTGCGCTGCACGATATTCTCCACGTCCTGAAACGTCGCGATCCGTCACTGCCGGTGATCATTTACCCAACGGCCGTACAGGGCGATGACGCACCGGGGCAAATCGTCCGCGCCATTGAACTGGCGAACGCCCGCAACGAGTGTGACGTGTTGATTGTCGGGCGTGGCGGCGGTTCGCTGGAAGATTTATGGAGCTTCAACGACGAACGCGTTGCACGGGCCATTTTTGCAAGCCAGATTCCGGTGGTCAGCGCCGTCGGCCACGAAACCGACGTCACGATTGCTGATTTTGTTGCCGACCTGCGGGCACCGACACCTTCCGCTGCTGCGGAAATCGTCAGTCGAAATCAGCAAGAATTACTGCGCCAGGTGCAGTCTGCACAGCAGCGGCTGGAGATGGCGATGGATTATTATCTCGCCAACCGCGCCCGCCGTTTTACCCAGCTCCATCACCGCTTACAGCAGCAGCATCCACAGCTACGACTGGCGCGCCAGCAAACCACGCTGGAGCGTCTGCAAAAACGGATGCGTTTTGCCCTGGAGAACCAGCTCAAACGCGCGTCAACGCAACAGCAACGTCTTGCTCAACGCCTGAATCAGCAGAGTCCGCAACCGCGAATTCATCGTGCCCAAACGCGTATCCAGCAGCTGGAATATCGCCTGGCGGAAACGTTCCGAACGAAGCTGAGCGCCACGCGTGAACGCTTCGGTAACGCCGTGACCCACCTTGAGGCCGTCAGTCCACTTTCTACACTGGCGCGTGGTTATAGCGTGACCCGCACTGCCGATGGCGCGGTGCTGAAGCAGGTTAAGCAGGTGAAGGCAGGAGAAACAATGACCACTCGCCTGAAAGATGGCTGGGTGGAGAGCCAGATAACCGACATTAAGCCAGTGAAAGCTCCCCGAAAACGTAAGCCCGCGAGTCAGTAATCGCGTTACTCGTTATTAATGACGAACTCAACCCGTTTTTTTGAAATAAGACCGTGACCATTCTGGCAAAAATAATCCACCGCGCCACAGGCTTTTAAAACCTGCAGGGGCTGATGGCAATCCGGGCAGCGTGCTTCCAGTTTGAAATCTTTTTCACATGACGCACAGTGCGCGGTTTCACCATTGCGTTCCAGTGCCTGATGACAGACGGGACAAATGAGTTCCATACATCCTCCTCACAATCCTGTTGATGACACCCTCCCCGGAACGGAGAGGGTGAACAGATTACTTGCTTTTCTTGATGTGCTTGATCAGACGCTTACGCTTACGCATCTGGGTTGGGGTCAGCGTATTGCGTTTGTTGGCATACGGGTTTTCCCCTTCCTTAAACTGAATGCGGATCGGCGTCCCCATGACTTCCAGCGACTTACGGAAGTAGTTCATCAGATAACGCTTGTAGGAGTCCGGTAAATCTTTCACCTGGTTACCGTGGATCACCACGATTGGCGGGTTATAACCACCGGCATGGGCATATTTCAACTTCACGCGACGACCACGCACCAGCGGCGGCTGGTGATCTTCTGCCGCCATCGTCATGATACGGGTCAGCATCGCCGTGCTCACGCGACGCGTTGAGCTGTCGTAAGCCTCACGGATAGATTCAAACAGGTTGCCTACACCGCTGCCGTGCAAGGCAGAAATAAAGTGTACGCGGGCAAAGTCGATAAAGCCCAGACGGAAGTCCAGCGTCTCTTTTACCTGCTCTCTAACTTCCTGGCTCAGGCCATCCCATTTGTTCACCACAATAACAAGTGAGCGCCCACTATTGAGGATGAAGCCCAGCAGCGACAGATCCTGATCGGAAATACCTTCGCGAGCGTCAATCACCAGCATCACCACGTTGGCGTCTTCAATCGCCTGCAACGTTTTGATAACGGAGAATTTTTCTACTGCGTCAGTGATTTTACCGCGTTTGCGAACACCCGCAGTATCAATCAGTACATACTCACGCTCATCGCGCTCCATCGGAATATAGATGCTGTCACGCGTCGTGCCCGGCATGTCATAAACGACAACACGATCTTCACCCAAAATACGGTTAGTGAGTGTAGACTTACCTACGTTCGGGCGGCCAACGATAGCCAGCTTGATCGGCAAGTCTTGCGGGTTGAAATCATCTTCCGGCTCTTCTTCACCGTTTTCTTCGGCTGCAAGTTTAGCCCAATACTCCGCATCTTCATCGACTTCTTCCTGCGGAGCAACATCATCCATCCACGGCAGCAGCACGTGTTCCAGCAGGCTCAGTACGCCACGCCCATGGGATGCAGCAATCGGGTGGATTTCACCTAAACCCAGTGAATAGAAATCGACAATCGCCTGGTCAGGATCAAGTCCGTCAGTTTTGTTTGCCACGAGGAATGTTGGTTTCTGGCGAGAACGCAGATGCTGGGCGATGGCTTCATCGGCTGGCATCAGCCCTGCTCGCGCATCAACCATGAACAACACCACATCGGCTTCTTCAATCGCCAGCAGCGACTGTTCCGCCATACGCGTCTCGACACCGTCTTCAGTGCCATCAATACCACCGGTATCAATGCAGATAAACTCGCGGCCTTCAACTTCCGCACGACCGTACTTACGGTCACGAGTCAGACCCGGGAAATCCGCAACCAGCGCATCTCGGGTGCGAGTTAGACGGTTAAATAACGTGGATTTTCCGACGTTAGGGCGCCCGACAAGCGCGACCACAGGTACCATGTTTAAAGCCTCATTTAAAAAATCATCAGACAACGCGCACATTTTATGCCGTTGTTAAAAACAGTAAAACGGCCCCTGCACCAGGAGCCGTTTTTCAAAGCGAGCGGCCGTGACGGTTAACGCGTAATAGAATACAGCGTGCCGTCTTTTGCCTGGAGCAGCAGTTTACCATCAGCCGATACCGGTTCGGTCAGTAAACCGGAGCCGTCTACTTTTTGCTGAGCCACGAAACGACCATCTTCAACGTTGAGCCAGTGCAGATAGCCTTCGCTATCGCCGACCACTAAGTTGCCATTATACAGCGCTGGTGAGGTCAGCAGACGGTGCAGGAGATCGCTTTGTGTCCACAGGGTTACGCCACCGTCAGTGGTCAACGCCATGACACGGTCATTCTGGTCAACGAGGTAAATACGGTTGCCGTCGACGATAAAGTCATTCACCGAACCCAGCTCGCGTTTCCACATAATCTGACCGCTGCGCAGATCAAGCGCCGTCAGGTTACCATTATAAGCCAGCGCGTAAACGACGCCATTGACGATGACCGGCGTCGTATCAACGTCGCTCAGGCGGTCAATTTCAGTCGTCCCTGTAGTTTGCGAAATACGCTGCTGCCAAATCATCTGGCCCTGCTGCATCAGTACCGCACTTACACGGCCATTATCGCCACCCACAATCGCAGCGCCATAAGCGGTCGCTGGAGCAGACTCACCGCGCAGAGAGAGCGACGGCATATCAAGGTTAACGGTCCATTTGATAGCACCGTCAGCCTCGTTTAACGCCTGGAGTTGACCGTTGCTGGTATGAATCAGCACCACGCCATCACTGACCACTGGACGGGACAACGCTTCACCGGCGACTTTCGTCTGCCATGCTGGCGTACCGTCGCTGGTATTCAAGGCATACACCTGCGCTTTTTCGCTGCCGATATAAACATGGCCGCCAGAAACGGTCACACCGCCAGAGAGTTGCGCAGAGGCTCTGGAGAACCACCCGTCTTTCTCTCCCAGATTAACAGACCAGACCTCTTTGCCATCGTCTGCATTCAGTGCCTTAACAACGCCAGCACGATCGGCTGCATAGACGACGTTATCCGCCAGAGCAGGATGAAGATTGGAATAGAAATCACCAATACCGTTGCCTACAGAGGTGCTCCAGGCCGTAGACGGTTGAAACTGATTTTCAACTACAGGTAACGGGGACATCTTAACGATATCTTCTTCGCCACTAAACAGTGAACAGCCGCTCACCAGGCTCACGGAAAGCAGCCCTGGCAGAAGTAATTTACGCAATTGCATCGGGTCCCTCTCAGATGGACAAATTATTGATTTTCATCTGCATCATTTCGCTCAGCGCTGGGGTAGCGTCGCTCTTCACGCCTGCTTCCCATGCACTACGCGCGCCTTGTTTATCGCCTTTACTCAGCAATGCTTCTCCACGCAAATCGGCTACAATGGCTGCCCACCCTTCACCTTTGATGGTGTCGAGCGTTTTCAGCGCAGTATCCGCTTGCTTGAGTTGCATCTGAACGCGGGCCAGACGCAGATTGATCACCGCTTTGAGATTCTCATCGCTGGTGGCCGTCAACCCCTGTTGTAACTGGGCAGCGGCTTTCTCAAGTTCATTTTTATCAACAAACTGCTGCGCCAGTTCCATAGAGGCCAGCGCGCCGTAAGTATTTTTGTTTTCTGCAGCAAATTTCTCCGCAGCAGGAAGGCTCTCCGGTTTGCCCGCACTCACTGCGGTTACCGCATTTTGATAGGCCAGAGAAGCAGAACGTGCAGACTCCGTCTGATGGCTGGTCCAGTAGCGCCAACCTACCAGCGCACCAACCCCTAAAATAACCCCAACAACCAGCGCTTTACCGTTCTCAGCAAAGAAACGTTTGATCGCATCAATCTGATCGTTTTCGTTCTCGTAAATTTCCACGCTGTCCTTCTCCTTAACGAGTCAAAGTGCGCAAATGTGCGGCAACGCTATCCTGCGCGACTGTCGTTTGCTCACCAGAGCGCAAATCCTTCACAACCACAGTACCGTCGGCCACTTCAGTCTCACCCAGCACCAATGCAACGCTGGCGCCCCATTTGTCGGCACGGGCAAACTGTTTTTTAAAGTTGCCGCCGCCGTGGTTTGTCATCAGTTTTACGCCTGGAATTTCATCACGCAGACGTTCAGCGAAGATCATTGCAGCAGACTGCGTATCAACGCCTGAAGCGACCAGGTATATATCGACAACAGGATCGACGTTAAATTCCGGATTAACTGCCTGAACAAGCAAAACAAGTCGTTCGAGGCCCATGGCAAAACCGACTGCCGGGGCTGCGCGACCGCCAAGTTGCTCCACCAGACCGTCATAACGACCACCCGCACATACGGTGCCTTGCGAGCCCAGGCTGTTAGTGACCCATTCAAAGACGGTACGGTTGTAGTAGTCAAGGCCGCGCACCAGACGTTGGTTGACGGTGTAGGCAATACCTGCGGCTTCAAGCAGCTTGCACAGACCCGCGAAGTGTTCGCGTGAGTCGTCGTCCAGATAATCACCCAGCGCCGGGGCGTCGTTGAGCAACGCCTGCACTTCCGGATTTTTGGAATCCAGAACACGCAGCGGATTGGTGTACATACGGCGTTTGCAGTCTTCGTCCAGCTTCTCTTTATGCTGTTCGAGGAAGGCAACCAGCGCATCACGATAGTTAGCACGAGCTTCAAGTGAACCGATAGAGTTCAGCTCAAGGCTGACATGCTCAGAAATACCCAGCGCACGCCACCAGCGCGCAGTGAGCAGGATCAACTCGGCATCAATGTCCGGGCCTTGCAGGCCAAACACTTCGACACCCAGCTGATGGAATTGACGATAACGTCCTTTCTGCGGACGTTCGTGGCGGAACATCGGCCCGATATACCACAGACGCTGTTCCTGATTGTACAGGAGACCATGTTCGATGCCGGCGCGTACACAGCCCGCCGTCCCTTCGGGACGCAATGTCAGGCTATCGCCGTTACGGTCCTCAAAGGTGTACATCTCTTTTTCAACCACGTCAGTAACTTCACCGATCGCGCGTTTGAATAACGGGGTCTGCTCTACAATCGGCAAGCGGATTTCACTGTAACCGTAGCTGCCGAGCACGTTTTTGAGTGTGCCTTCAATGCGCTGCCAGATGGCGGTTTCGCCAGGCAGATAATCGTTCATGCCGCGAATGGCTTGAATGTTTTTTGCCACGTTTATTCTCTTTCTGAATATAAAAATGAACCCTCAGCGCTTCCCCAAACGGTGCGGGAGCCATGCGGGTTCAATCATACACGGGAAGCACGCCGCTTCCCATCACGTTATTATTTTTCAACCTGCTGCACGTCAATTCGACGCGCTTCATCCAGGATGCTGGCTTTCGCACGAATGCGGGCTTCAAGCTGCGTGATCATATCGTCGTTGTCGAGACGGTCTTTACGCACGCCGTCTTCATAGAGGCCGCTTTTCTTGTTACCGCCCGTCACACCCAACGTAGAAACCAGCGCTTCGCCCGGTCCGTTGACAACGCAGCCGATAATCGAAACGTCCATTGGCGTAATGATATCTTCCAGACGTTGTTCCAGCGCGTTCACCGTACCGATGACGTCGAACTCCTGGCGAGAACAGGTTGGACACGCGATAAAGTTGATTCCGCGGGCACGAATACGCAGCGATTTCAGAATATCGAAACCGACTTTAATCTCTTCCAGCGGATCGGCAGCCAGCGAGACGCGCAGCGTATCGCCAATCCCTTCCGACAGCAGTAACCCCAGACCAATCGCTGATTTCACTGCGCCGCTGCGCGCGCCGCCCGCCTCGGTGATCCCGAGATGCAAGGGTTGTTCGATTTGGCGCGCCAGCAAACGATAGGATTCAACCGCCAAAAAGACATCGGAGGCTTTAACGCTGACTTTAAACTGATCAAAATTGAGACGATCGAGATGATCCACATGGCGCATTGCGGATTCCAGCAACGCTTGCGGTGTGGGTTCACCGTATTTTTCCTGGAGATCTTTCTCCAGCGATCCGGCGTTAACGCCAATGCGGATCGGGATGTTTTTGTCGCGAGCGCAATCCACCACCATGCGAATACGCTCTTCACTGCCAATATTGCCTGGGTTAATCCGCAAACAATCGACACCGTATTCCGCCACTTTTAGCGCAATGCGATAGTCAAAATGGATATCGGCAACCAGAGGTACGTTGACCTGCTGTTTGATCAGTTTAAACGCTTCGGCAGCATCCATCGTCGGTACAGAGACACGAACAATATCGGCGCCAACGCGTTCAAGCGCTTTGATTTGATTGACCGTCGCCGCCACATCTGTGGTACGCGTATTGGTCATAGATTGTACGGCGATGGGAGCACCATCGCCAATCGGCACATTCCCAACGTAAATACGTTTCGACTTTCTACGTTGAATTGGGGCCTGGTTATGCATGAAAAATCTCCCGCATTGCCCGTCTGTTACTGAGCCGGTGATTGTTCGGCATTAACGGTCAGACGTGCAACCTGGTTAGTTCTGATAAAACGGCTAAGATCGACAGGCTTTCCTTGATACTGGATCTGTACCGCGGCCGGAGCACCAATTTTAAGCTTGTAAGGCGCCTGGCCCGTTAAGTTTAAATTGCCATCTTTACGCTGCATACCGCTAAACAACTTTTTACCTGTTGCATCAGTCACTTCTAACCAGCAATCGGCAGTGAAGTTCATGACCAGCGCATTGGGATCAACCGCAGGCGTCGTTACGCCAGCCTGATCAGCTGGCAATGGCGCGCCCGGGGCGACTGGAGCAACAGCAGGAGCCGTCGCTGCGGTATCAACGTTAGCCTGGGAAGGAGCAACAACCGCATTTTGTTGCGCATCTGCCGTCGGCGCAGCAGATGTCGCTTCCGCCGTCTGCGGCGCAGTTGTCGCTGCCGTACTCGCGGCGTCCGCAGGCGCTTGTGCGTTATTCTGGCTTGCCGTCGCGCTGGTATCCAGCGGCACGCTCTGCGAGCTCTCGTTACTGGCGCTCAGTTCAGCGGTGGATTGATCGGCCATCGTGGTGATCTCTTCCTGCTGCGCCTTGTGATTTTGCCACCACCAGGCACCCGTCAGGCCAACGACCACAAACAGAATCAGCCAGGTGAAAGTCATCAACCAGCCATCGCGTTTTTTACGACGCTTGCCGAGAGAAAAACTTTGCATCGGGGCGACTTTGCCCGGTCGAATCGGCGCCTGCTTTTCCAGCCCTGGCAGCAGTTCTTCTTCAGGAATATGCACCAGACGTGCGTAAGAACGGATATACCCGCGCAGGAACGTTGAAGCGAGATCGGCTGGCGCCTTATCTTCTTCAATGTCGCGTACCGTGGAAACCTTCAGGCAAAGTCGCTCCGCGACTGCCTGCTGGCTGAGTCCGAGTTGTTCACGGGCATTGCGCAGACGAACGCCGGTGGTTTGTGCTTCATTTTGGTCGTGCGTGGCTTCAGTATTCATTCGCTACAGCTGCAGGTACGTGTAAATAAGGGTTCAGGTGCCGGCGAGCCACAATGCCCACCCGCACCGCGAAACATCAGGTCAGTTAACCTTAGTCGGACAGTATAAGACTGTCAGGTTACTCATGACAAAACAGCTAAAGCCTAAGGCTAAACTATTGTTGCACCGCTACATACTGCCCTAAAGTCGACAAAAACGCACCGTTAATATTGACCTGAGAGAGATAGCAATACCCTCAAAATAGCTTACCTTAGTGCTGCGGTAGATTAATTATACCGCAGCGTAACTAACATCAAACCGCTTTAATGTCGATTGCCTCACCCTGCATGCGCTTACGCAGAGTGCGTTTAGTACGGTCAATCACGTCACCCGCCAACTGGCCGCAGGCTGCATCAATATCATCACCGCGGGTTTTACGCACGATGGTGGTGAAGCCGTAGCCCATCAACACCTTGGAGAAACGGTCAATACGGCTGTTTGAACTGCGTCCATACGGTGCGCCCGGGAACGGGTTCCACGGAATCAGGTTAATCTTGCACGGCGTATCTTTCAGCAATTCCGCCAGTTGATGCGCATGTTCAGTGCCGTCGTTAACATGATCGAGCATGACATACTCAATCGTGACGCGCCCCTGGTTCGCATTGGATTTCTCCAGATAGCGACGAACCGAGCTCAGGAACGTTTCGATATTGTACTTTTTGTTGATAGGAACGATTTCATCACGAATTTCATCGTTCGGCGCATGCAGTGAAATTGCCAGCGCAACGTCAATCATATCACCCAGTTTGTCCAGCGCGGGTACAACGCCGGAGGTGGACAGGGTAACGCGACGCTTTGATAAACCGAATCCGAAATCATCCAGCATGATTTCCATGGCAGGAACGACGTTGGTCAGGTTGAGTAATGGCTCGCCCATCCCCATCATCACCACATTGGTGATAGGACGTTGCCCGGTGACTTTCGCAGCACCGACGATCTTCGCCGCCCGCCACACCTGGCCGATAATTTCCGACACGCGCAGGTTACGGTTAAAGCCTTGCTGCGCAGTTGAGCAGAATTTACATTCCAGCGCACAACCCACCTGTGAAGAGACGCACAGGGTGGCGCGATCGTCTTCCGGGATGTAGACCGTTTCAACACGCTGATCGCCAACCGCGATCGCCCATTTGATGGTACCGTCAGATGAACGCTGCTCTTCAACCACCTCTGGCGCACGGATTTCCGCCACCTCTTTCAGCTTACCACGCAATACCTTGTTGATATCGGTCATATCATCAAAGTCATCGCTGCAGTAGTGGTACATCCACTTCATCACCTGGTCGGCGCGGAAGGGCTTTTCACCTAATTCTTTAAAAAACTCGCGCATCTGCTGGCGGTTGAGATCCAACAGATTAATTTTACCCTCTTTATTAGGGACTACTGGGGTGATGCTTTCAGACGTGACAATTTGTTCAGACATAATCGATTCCGGCCTCGTTATTACACGTTATGGCCCCTGGAGGGTTGAAAAAAGAAACGCCCCGGTGAGCGGTGCTCGTCCGGGGGCGCTGCATTGTACAAATTCTATCGCAAGGATGCCACGCTTGCGCGAGACATTAGCGAAAATAATGTGTAAAAGCGTGCTCGATTAGCGAGTACGCGGGCACACTTCGCCTTCGCCAAAGAAATAGGCGATTTCACGTGCGGCAGACTCAGCGGAATCAGAACCGTGGGTGCCGTTTTCAGTGAAGCTGTCAGCGTAGTCAGCGCGCAGGGTGCCTGCCAGTGCGTTAGCCGGGTTGGTTGCGCCCAGCAGATCGCGATGACGCTGGACGGCGTTTTCGCTTTCCAGTACGGAAACGACGATCGGGCCAGAGGTCATGAACTCAACCAGGCCGTCGAAGAAAGGTTTACCGTCATGCTCTGCATAGAATCCGCGCGCCTGTTCAACGGTCAGATGCAGCATTTTGGTACCGACAATTTTAAACCCTGCTGCTTCAAAGCGCGCAAAGATGTTGCCAATAACGTTTTTTGCCACCGCGTTTGGTTTGATGATGGAAAAAGTACGTTCAATAGCCATGATTACCTCTGAATATGTTCTGTTGTTGTATACCCGCCAGGGTTTATATACGTATGTACGACCTGGCGCGGATTATAATGGCCCTCCAGCCAATTGACCATTGACAGAGGTAACATTTTTTTAAAATAAAACGAGTATTAGCAACAATTCTACGCAATCTGGTCTACTTTCCGGCTATTGCAAGGTAAATCTGACTGTCGCCACCTGCCCCGCATCATCCATCACCAGGAGCTGATACTCCCCTTTTTCCGCAATGCGTAACGTGATATTCCGCCCGCGCTCTTGCAACCGTTCACCATTCAAAAACCACCAACGCGCTTCTGTTCCACCACGGGTTTGGATCGGTAAAGAGGCTTCAGGCGTTCCGGGTAAGCGCCTCAGAATCGCGCCGTCGAGAACCCCTGTCAACTGGAGGGGTAAAAGCGCCCCCTGCCCCAACGGCGGACAGGTGGTTGAAACCGGCGGAAGCCGCGATTCGCGGCGCTCGGAGGCTGGAAGCCAGGGTTCAAGCGGTAACGGCCATACAATCAGCGTTTGCTCGCGTGCCTGCGGACAATCAGCCGCGACACGTTTTCCCGAGTCATCCAGCCAGACCGGGAAACGGATGCCGTTAATCCCTTCCTGTTCAGGTAGCAACAACGTTGGCGGCTGGCTGCCCTCCAGTAGCCATGTCGCCAGTCGGCGGCGGCAGTTCGGCTCTGTGGCGGGAAGTGATTGTCCCCCAGGCCAACAAATAACGCCCTGACTGACCGATGGCGGGCGCGGATCTTCAGGCTGAACAGTTGTCCGCGCCTGCAAAATATTGTTCACCTGATTCAGTAACGGGACGGCGCTTGCGAATCCAAACTGTCCCACAACGGGCGTGCCGTCCGGCCTGCCCGTCCAGACTCCAATGATATAGCGCGCATTAAGTCCGATGGCCCAGGCATCACGATAGCCATAGCTGGTGCCGGTTTTCCATGCCAGCGGCGCAATCCTCGGTAGCGAATTATCCGGTAAAGGCTGCGCCTCATCCGCCATAATTCGCCGGATAATCCACGCCGCGCCTGGCGACATCAGCGGGCGTTCTTGTAACGGGTCGTCAGGCTGAAGCCGCAAAGCACCGGCTTTGCCATGACGCGCAAAAGCGCTCCAGGCTGCGGTCATCTCATCCAGCTTCGCCCCTGCGCCCCCCAGAATCAGTGAAAGATTGGGGGCTGCCCCGGCAGGTAAATGGAGCGGCAACCCCGCATTGCGAAGTTTGGCGGCAAAACGTTTTGGCCCATACGCTTCCAGCACTTGTACCGCGGGTAAATTCAGCGAACGCACCAACGCCTCGCTCATGCTGACCGGACCATGAAAGCCACTGTCAAAATTCCCCGGACGATAATCACCGGTACGGCGCGGGACGTCCTGTAAGAGTGACGCCGGGTGGATCAGTCCTTCATCCAGTGCCAGACCGTAAACAAACGGTTTGAGCAGCGATCCCGGCGATCGGATAGCATTGACCATATTGACATGACCAAAACGACTGTCGTCGTTCATGTCCACCGATCCCACCCAGCCGCGCACGCTCATATCCGTGTGATCAACAACGATCATCGCCAGTGAACTGCGGGTGGGAAGTCTGCTTTTCCAGGTCTGGGCAAGCTCTTCCAGTTGGTACTGTAATCCCGCATCCAGCGTAGTAACGATTTTGTCGCTTTTACTTTTCCCGAGCATCATGCGCGCGAAGAGCGGCGCCAGCTGCGGCATTTTCCGGGGCGACAGCCAGACCGGTTCTTCACGGGATTCCTGCACGATTTTTGCCGACCAGATGCCCTGAGTCGCCATCCGTTCCAGCACTTTATTTCGCGCCGCTTGTGCACGCTCCGGCCAGCGATCGGGGCGCAAACGACTGGGTGCCTGCGGTAAAACGGCCAGCAATGCTGCTTCTGAGTAGCTCAGTTGACCTGGCGGTTTGCCAAGATAGGCCCAGCTTGCTGCGCCAATGCCTTCCAACGTTCCCCCAAAGGGCGCGCGGTTAAGATACAACGTTAAAATATCGCGTTTAGAGAGATGCCATTCAAGCTGAAGTGCGCGCCAAAGCTGACGAAATTTGCCACCGAATGTGCGCGGATGGGGATCAAGCAATCTTGCGACCTGCATGGTGAGCGTACTGCCGCCAGACACCACACGTCCGGAGGAGAGATCCTGCCAGGCGGCGCGTAATACTGAAAACGGGTTTACCCCCGGATGCTTCCAGAACCAGCGATCTTCATAATTGATGAGCGCCTCCAGATATCGGGGCGACACCTCTTCGAGAGTCACTGGATAACGCCAGATGCCGTCCGCATCGGCAAAACGCCAAAGCGGTACGCCGTCATGCGCCACCACCACCCGTGCAGGATTCACCTCTCTGAGCGGTAGCGGCCAGATTTTATCTGCCCCCCAGACCAAAAAGAGAATGAACAGGGGGGCGGCTATCAGCCCAATCCAATAGCCGCGTTTTCCTCGAAAACCCATCATTTACGGTGTGACAATCATAAGCCCTTCGGTTGTCCCGGTCGCCCGCCACTGTGGAACATACATTGATTCCACCTGCGGAACCGGCACCTGATACGTTCCCGGCGTCACCGCTCGCGCCAGGTAGACCAGCGTCACGGGCTGTCCTTCATTTACCGCGACGGCGGCAACAAAGCGGTCGTCTCTGAATTCCAGATGCTGGATGTCCGCCTGCTGCATCTGGCTCAACAGATTCTGCACCGCGCTACCGCTGTCCTGCAGGCTGGCGCTGCCGTTCGCCAGATTCTGGTTTTCCAGTTCAAGCCCGGCCGGTAATAAATCCACGACCAGAGCATCGGGTACATTCTGGCTGGCTTTCACCGTCAACGATACCAGCACCAGTTCGCCGCTGCGCAGTGACGAGAGCGATTTACGCTGCCCGTCGGTCCCCAGGATCTGGCGTTCAATTTGCAGAACCTGACTTGTCGACGCAGGGGCAGAATTCGGATAACCGCTGCTGTCCAGACGCAGCCACAGCGGTTGATCGCCACTGTTGGTGACGGCTAGAGTCGATAACTGGTCAGCATCAAGATTACGCGTTTGCGCGTTCGTGCCCACAAGCGGCTGCTCTGAAAGCGACGTCTGTGCCTGCCAGTTCCCCGGCAAATCCTGCAAGGTTCGCGCGGCAAGGAACAGGGCATTACTTTCCTGAGTGGAAAGCCAGCGCTGACCGAATGCCTGCTCAGACAAGGTGTTCAGCAAGGTATTTTGCACATCCGGTTTAAGTTTATTCTCCTCCAGCAGCGACAACATCAGCGCATTATCGCGCAGCGAACTGCCGTAATCCGCCATCCACTGCTGCGTATCACGCCGCGGTGTATTGAGTGCCAGCGTCAACGCTTGCTCACTGCGAGTGGCATCGCCCATGTTTTTCAGCGCAATACCCAATTGCAACAGGGGTAAGCCTGATGCAGCCTGAGCATGACGTTCCCAGATCTCACGCAACGCGCCCAACGGCGCTTTTTGCTGGCGTGCCAGTACCAGCGCAGCGTACGCCTGAACCGCAAATTTGCTGGCCGGAGTATCATCGCTATAGCGGATCGACATCATGCCCGGGTCCTGCAGATAACGAAGCAGGCGTTCATTGCCACGGTTAACGGCCTCCGTTGGCACGCTGTACCCTTGTTCACCAGCACGCACGAGGAAGTCCATCGCATAGGCCGTCAGCCAATACTCTTCAGCGCCGTTTTTATCCCACAGAGCAAAACCGCCGTTATCACGCTGCATCTGCAACAAACGAGAAATACCGATATCAACCGCCGCACGACGTTTTTCATCGCTATCGCCCGCAATATCCAGCGCCTTCAGTTGTGCCGCATTGGTATAAAGTGAAGGGAACAGGCCGCTGGCGGTCTGCTCAAGACACCCATACGGATACGCTTTCAATTCACGAATATAACGCGCCAGATTCAGCGGTGGTTTGCCGCTCAACAGCAATTGTCCCTGTAGCGTAGTCGGAGAGAAATTCTCCAGATTCTGCGCAGGCGCACGCCAGGTTTCTCCGGGTTGCAGAGTGACGCCGCTGTTTACCGTCTGGGCAGGCCAGGCAGGGCGTACCCCAATCTTCCACTGCTTATTCTGCGCGGCAATGGTTTCACCCGGCAGGTTTACTCCATTGATCGTTGCCTGTAATTCGCCATCGCCAAAGCCCTCAAGAGCACGAACGGGAATAAACAACGTTGTCCTGACTCCCGGCGCCAGATTGACGGGATCAGGCTGTTGGCTCACCAGTTCGAGTAATCCGCTGGCGGTCAGCACGATATTGAGCGTTTGCGGTTTGTCAGTCAGGTTTGTGACGTCCAGCGTCAGGCGTGAGGTATCGCCAGCAGCCATAAAGCGCGGGGTGTTCAACTCCGCAATGACCGGCGCCGCAACGACCACCTTGCTTTCACTGCTGCCAAAGTTTCCGGCAGTCCACGCCTGTGCCATCACCCGCAGTTCACCATTAAAATCACCAATCGGCAGGGTCACCGTGCCTTCACCCTGTTCATTGAGCGCCACCGGCAACGCCTGTTGCGCCACAATGTTCACATGGTTGACCGGCGGTTTACCGCCGCGTTTGAGTGCATCGCCATCACCACCAAAGCGAAGCGCCGCCAGACGCCCCTGACCTTCAATCACCTGGCCGTAAATATCATAGATATCTGCGCCATAGCGTTTTTGCCCGAAGAACGCCTGCCACGGATCCGGCGTCACGTAATCCGTAATATTCAGCACCCCGCTGTCCACGGCAGACACCAGCACATTGACCTGCTTTGGCGTCTCGCCCTGCTTGACGCTGGCTTTCACTTTCACGGTCAGCGGTTGATTGGGTCGCATCTTTTCTGGTGTGTCCAGGCTCAGATCCAGACGGCGTGTTTCATCCCCTAACGGCAGATGTAATAACCCGACAGCACGTTTCGGCGTGGCTGAGCGTGATTTATCGCCAGGGCGCACCACCAGCGCGCTCAGGTATACATCGTGGCGATTCCAGGTTTTATCGATCGGAATTGCAAGTTCAAGCCCCCCGGCGGGGACATCAATTTCTTTCCACCACAGTGGACCGTCACTCGATTCCACCATCGCATACCCTTTGCCCGCAGCAGGTGCAGCGATATGTAATTTGAGGGTGTCGCCAGGGCGATAGGTCGGTTTATCCAGTTTCAGCGTTACGCGATCCGGACGCGCTGCGCCGCTGCCATCGCTGTTATCCTGCCAGCTGTATCCGGCCCAGAATCTCACGCTACTGACCACGTCGTTTGGCGCTTTCACCTCCAGACGATAGGAACCCCAGTCAACGGGGAAGCTGACTTTACCGGTTTCATCCGCATTAAGATCGAGAGACTGCTCTCCTTCCATCAAATCTTTTTGATCAAACTGTGATTCCCAGCCTTCGCTTTCTGACCAGTTCCAGTAGTAATCACGTCGCTCGCGAATCAAACGAACCTGCAATCCTGAAACCGCTTTTTTTACGCCTTGCGCATCGGCGTAGACAATGTCAAAGGCCGCATTGCTGCCTTCGTCAACAATCGGCTGATTCACCGTGGTGTCCGTGCGGTAGTCATACACAGCTTTCGCGGCGAATTGTGGGCGAATGCCGGGCAATGTCTGCGCTGGCCAAATGGCCTGTTCAACACGGCGTGTCACCGGGCGTCCCCCCGACTCCAGCAAGCTTGCCTGCAGGATCACCTGTAACGGCGAGTGCGCCTCTTGCCACTGGCTTGCCGTAGTCACCTCACCGCGACCTGTATCATCCAGCGTTAGCTGAACTTCATCGAGACTGCGGGAGAGATTCTCCTCAGCAATATTGCCAAACTGGAATCCCGGCAGCGCCGGTACCGCGTCTCGCAGCGGGCGCAAAAACAGTTGCCCTTGCAGCGCATTACCGTTTGCCGGTGCGCCATACAGGTAGTAGCCGACGACCGAGAATTTCACCTCATCGGCGGGGGCTATTGGTGTTTTTTGTGCCGTCAGGTTGAGCGCCATCCGCTCGGGCATAAAGTCTTCAACGTGGAAATCCCACATCCGCGACTGGTTATCGCCGGTGTTCGCGCGGATGTGCCACATGCCGGTCGCCGCGCCACTGTCCAGCGGATACGTAAAGCGATACAAGCCGTTTTCTGGCTGGCTCACCACCGTACGCAACACCTGACCATCCGGTTTCACCACTTCCAGTTTGACGGGTTGATCGGGCAACGCGTTGCCGTCGCTGTCACGCAGTAACCCATTGAGGATCACTGTTTCGCCAGGACGATAGAGATCGCGGGGACCAAACATAAAGAACTGTTTGCTGTAACCGGGTGCGCCCGCGATATTAAATTCAGCCAGATCCAGCGCAGGCAATTTCAAATCCAGTAGCGTGGTTTGTCCGTCTTTTCTCGCCAGCAATAACGCCGCATTTTTGTCCGTCTCCAGTTGGACATGTCCCTGTGCATCGCTGGTCGCTTGCGCCAGTGTTTGCCCCTTATCATTGAGTAAAGTGACCTCAATGCCTTGCTGTGCGGCGCCGTTCCCCAGGCTTTGGGTAAAAACGTCAAGACGGTTGTGATAACGGTGCGCAGAAACACCGATGTCGCTGAGCGTAAACAGCGTAGCGGCATTGCTGTAGTTATACTGACCCGCCTGATTCATCACTGCCACATAGACCCCAGCCTGCTGTAATGGCTTAATCTCGCTTAACGGCAAGAGGAGTTTTTCACGGGTATTACGGGCAGGATTCAAATCAAAGCGGCCGGTATAGACCAGATCCGCCATTTTTAGCAGATTGTCGGACTCCCAGTTAGACAGGGCGTTACGGTATTCCCACTGGCTGACGAACGCCGCCAGCGACTCGGGTTTTACACGAAAGAAATTAACATCCACATTGTTCACGTTGAGCGCCATCACCGGCAAACCTTCAACCACTTTCCCCGGCAGCAACGAACCGCGGCTGGCGAATCCAACACTCGGTTGAATATCCCGCGTCGTGATGGTTTTCTCATATTCGCTGCCAAACGTGGCTTTATTCAACGCTTTGACATCGCGTTCGACGGTCACGATCAGATCCCGATTTGGCTCAATATGCCGTAATCGCAACTCTTTCAGATTTGGCGCAAGCTCCCAGGCACCATCAATCTTGCCGCTTTTTTTATCAACCACATGTACGGTACGGGAAAAATCTTGCTCAGGATCTAACGGGATCGAGAATGTAAGCACCAGCGCCGCCGCGCCATCCACCTGGACTTCCGATGCATCCAGCAGCGTCAGCGCTTTCCCCTGACTTTGCTGAACCAGCTTCTGCAACTGCGCGGGATCTTTCACCGCTGCAGCCTGTTTCGCAGGAGCTGTATTTTTTTCCTTTGTCACCTGCGGCGCAGGAGCGGCATTTTTTGCCGCTGTCGTTGCGTTGTCGTCGCATCCAGCCAGCACCGCCAGCAGCATACAGGCTGCTGCACGTAAGTGTTTCATTGTTCATCCCTGGCCACTCAGGCCCGTTAGCCACTGTTGATAAGATATTATGCGCGAGATTTCCAGTTGTGTAAGTCTGTATCAGGGGGCTGAATTCTGATTTTTGGGTGAGAAATGTGGCTCCGCCTGATAAATCAGCCTCTTTTACTTGTTCCTTTACGGCAAACGGCCGACAATTTGCCAAAGCACTGGTAAAAATGGAGACGCCTATGACTACCCCCTGGTTTGTTGCAGCCGACTGGCTTGCCGAACATATCGATGACCCGGAAATACAAATCATTGACGCCCGTATGGCTCCCCCTGGACAAGAAGACCGTGATGTTGCGGGCGAATACCGTTCAGGGCATATTCCCGGGGCTGTTTTTTTCGATATCGAAGCGCTCTCCGACCATACCTCGCCATTGCCGCACATGATGCCGCGCCCGGAAGCTTTCGCCGTCGCGATGCGCGAACTGGGCGTCTTTCAGGATAAACATCTGGTGGTTTATGACGACGGCAACCTCTTCTCTGCACCGCGAGCGTGGTGGATGCTCCGCACCTTCGGGGTGGAAAATGTCTCTATTCTTGCCGGTGGTCTGGCAGGCTGGGAGCGTGAAGAACTGCCGTTGCAGGAAGGGGAAGCCGCCTGGTCTGAAGGGGAGTTTGAGGTTAAATTCACCCCAGAGGCCGTCGTGCGTCTAACCGATGTCCTGCTGGCCAGCCACGAAAAAACCGCCCAGATTGTCGATGCCCGCCCGGCCGCACGATTCAATGCTGAAGTCGACGAACCGCGTCCGGGCCTGAGACGTGGTCACGTTCCTGGCGCGCTAAACGTACCGTGGAGTGAACTGGTTCGTGATGGCGAGTTAAAAACGACCGACGAGCTGGATACTATTTTCTTCAGCCACGGGGTGAGTTTTGACAGACCGATCATCGCAAGTTGCGGTTCAGGCGTCACGGCGGCCGTTGTGGTTCTGGCACTGACGACGCTCGGCGTGCAGAACGTTGCACTGTATGACGGAGCATGGAGTGAATGGGGCGCTCGCGCCGATTTACCGGTAGAGCCTGCGTAATGTTTGCCATGCCGGATGGCGCTAAACGCTTATCCGGCCAACAGAATTGCACCTTACAGGCCTGATGAGCGCAGCGCCATCAGGCTTTTTCAGATAATCCGATTCTGTTTAAAATCGCGCAGGAACCCGCCCCAGCGACGCTCGTAGAACGGCGCAATGTGCTCAGTAATAAAGTGGCTGATCCCCTTCTCGCCTTTCACTACCTGGCAGATATCGATCGGTTCATCACCCAGTAACGTGTCGGTCGCCACGCTGCCTGCAGCCTGAATAATCTCCTCAATATCGCCATCCGCTTCGATACCAATCAGCAGGTTGGGCTGTGCCTCTGCGCTGTCTTTAATCGAACAGAGGAAGGCTCTTTTTACCGGTTTAATGGTTTTAAACAGCGTCGTCAGCGAATCAATCATCTGCGCGGGCGGTTCTGCCACTTCAGAGAGAATTAACGACTCTCCCCCTTCCAGTACCTCCTGGGTACTCAGCGGATTGCCTTCTTCGCCGATCAAATGGCTGATTTCACGCGGCATAAACTCTTTGCCCGTCGGCAGTTTGGCATTGAGAAAAAGCGTCTCGCCCAGCGTCATTTCAAACAGGGTACGCACCGGCATCACCACAAATGCCTGCTCCTCTTCCACGGCCTGCTGCAATGCTTCAAGCGAGGTGAAAAACGGGATTACCGTGGTGCCGTCTTCTTTTTCCCAGTGCTGCAAATCCAGCGCACTGTCTTCAACAATCGCTTCGCCTTCGGCGGCGGTGCCCGGAACCCAGACAGTAGACTCCAGTAAAGTACGGAAAAATGCCGGACGATGCGCGGGCTCAGTAGCCGCCTTCTCCAGCAGGGTTTCTAATTCGTTTTTTGTTTCAGACATAGAGATCACAAATTATATATGGATTGTAGGCCTGATAAGACGCACTGCGTCGCCATCAGGCAAAATGCCGGGTGGCGCTTCGCTTACCCGGCCTACAAAAACACCGTTTAGGCAGTCAGTAGATTAGCAATCGTGCGGACACCCAGTCCTGTTGCCCCTGCGGACCACTGCTCCACAGGCGCCTTGCGGTAGGTTGCGGAGCAGTCGATATGCAGCCAACCTTGCTGGTAGTTTTCCACAAAATGCGACAGGAATCCCGCCGCCGTACTCGCCCCTGCCGGGTACGCTGCACTGGCCGTATTGTTCAGTTCCGCAAAGTTTGACGGCAACTGGCTACGGTGGAACTCAGCCAGCGGCAAACGCCAGAACGGCTCGTTTTCTGCTGTCGCGCTCGCCAACAGGCGCCCCGCCAGTTGATCATCAAAGCTGAACAGCGCGTGATAATCATTACCCAGCGCCGTTTTCGCCGCCCCCGTGAGCGTCGCGGCATCAATGATCAGCTCCGGTTTTTGCGCGCAGGCATCAATCAGCCCGTCCGCCAGAACCAGACGCCCTTCTGCGTCGGTGTTCATGATTTCAACGTTTTTACCGTTGCGATAGCGAATAATATCGCCCAGTTTGAACGCATTGCCGCTGATCAGGTTATCTGCACAGCACAGGTAGAGCTTCACGCGTTTGTTCAGGCCACGGGTAATAGCAAACGCCAGCGCGCCGGTCACCGTTGCCGCGCCGCCCATATCGGACTTCATCGAGTCCATAAACGCGCTCTGTTTGATGCTGTAACCACCGGAATCAAATGTGATCCCTTTACCGACCAGGCAGGCATACACCGGCGCTTCTTTACTGCCCGTTGGATTGTAATCCAGCGCCAGCAGGACCGGCGGACGTTCGGAACCACGCCCCACCGTGTGCAGCCCCATATAGTTCTGCTCGCGCAGATCTTCACCTTTCGTGATGCGATAAGAGACGTGGTCGCACGCCACGCTGCACAGCAGATCCACCGCACGCTGCGCCAGTTGTTCCGGCCCGAGCTCTTCCGCTGGCGCGTTAATGGTATCGCGGACCCAGTCGATAATGGTCAGACGGCTATTCAGCTCCTGACGCTGCGCGTCCTCCAGATCTGGCCATTCCACTTTGCGGCTGCCTTTCGGCGCTTTGTAGCCCTGCCAGAATGCCCAGCAGCGATCCGCATCCCAGCCTTCTCCGGTCAGCTCTACATGTTTGATACCCAGGCCGTCGATTTTACGCGCCGCACGCTGGATAACACCAAGGTCGTCTTTCCCATTGAGATGCAGGGTAATGCCTTCATTATTAATGCTGTATGTCGCTTTTTCTCCCCAGCGAGCGTCAGCAGGTTGCGTGGAAAGCGTAATTTTCATGGCTTCTGTCATTGTTATTTTCCTTATTCGCACATAATTCGCACATACAGAAAAACGGGCCACCCGTGGGCAGCCCGTTTACTTATTCAGCTTCGTCCAGCCAGATCAGCAGGATGGCTTCAAGAATTTTTTCGTTTGATGCCTGCGGGTCATCATCGAAATCTTCCAGCTCGCAGATCCATTGATGCAGGTCGGTGAAACGAACGGTTTTTGGGTCAAGGTCGGGGAAGGCATCATACAGCGCTTCGCCAATCTCGCGGCTATCAGTCCACTTCAGTCCCATACTACCCTCTGTTAATGCTCACGCGCATGATTGATTGTGTAACGTGGGATTTCGACCACTAAATCTTCGTCAGTGACGCGCGCCTGGCAGCCTAAACGACTCTCCGGCTCCAGTCCCCAGGCCTTATCCAGCATGTCGTCTTCGTCTTCCGAGCTTTCGGCCAGGGAGTCGAAACCTTCACGCACGATGCAGTGACAGGTGGTGCAGGCACAGGATTTTTCACAGGCGTGTTCAATCTCGATACCGTTACGCAGGGCAACATCGAGAATGGTTTCTCCGCGATCCGCTTCCAGAACTGCGCCATCGGGACAGAGATCCTGATGAGGCAGAATAACAATCTTTGGCATATTAAACCTCGTCCACGGATTGGCCTTTCAGCGCGCTACGGACCGACTGGTCCATACGGCGAGCGGCGAATTCCTGGGTTTGTTTGTCTACGTTTTTAATGGCTTGTTCAATGGCGTCAACATCATCGCCCTGTGCAACCTCGCTCAAGCGCGCGGCGGCATCGTCGATAACCTGACGCTCTGCGGCGCTGAGCAGCGCGGCATCCGCAATGAGCGCGCTGGTCAAGCTTTCCAGCACGCGTGCAGCTTCGACTTTTTGCTCTGCCAGCATACGGGCTTTTACATCCTGCTCGGCAAAGCTCATGGAGTCCTGGATCATGGAGGCGATTTCGCTGTCCGTCAGGCCGTACGAAGGCTTAACCTGAATAGACGACTCGACGCCGGTGGATTTCTCCATCGCGGTGACGCTCAGCAAACCGTCTGCATCAACCTGGAAAGTCACGCGAATATGCGCGCCTCCCGCAGGCAGCGCCGGGATCCCCCGCAACGCGAAACGTGCCAGCGAACGGCAATCCTGCACCAGTTCACGTTCACCCTGCATCACGTGGATAGACATGGCGGTCTGACCGTCTTTAAAGGTGGTGAAGTCCTGCGCACGCGCCACCGGAATCGTGGTGTTGCGAGGGATCACTTTTTCCACCAGGCCGCCCATGGTTTCGAGACCCAGCGACAGCGGGATCACATCCAGCAGCAGCATTTCGCTGTCCGGTTTGTTGCCGACCAGAATATCGGCCTGGATCGCAGCGCCAATGGCCACCACTTTATCCGGATCGATAGAGGTCAGCGGCGGACGACCAAAGAATTCGCCCACCCGTTCACGCACCAGCGGCACACGGGTGGATCCTCCGACCATCACCACTTCCAGCACATCCTGCGCCTCAACACCGGCATCTTTCAATGCGCGACGACAGGCCAGAAGGGTACGCTTGACCAGAGCGGAAATGAGTTCGTTAAATTGTTCGCGGGTAATGTCACCCTGCCATCCCGCCACATCCACGGTGACGACATCGGCATCGCTGAGGGCGATTTTTGCCGCAATCGCCGCATCCAGCAGTTCGCGCTGTACACGGTTATCGCTACGGTCGGCAACACCGGCTTGTTCGCGAATGTAGTCCGCCAGCAGGTGATCGAAGTCATCGCCGCCCAGCGCGGAATCACCGCCGGTCGCCAGCACTTCGAACACACCGCGACTCAGGCGTAAAATTGAAATATCAAACGTACCGCCGCCCAGGTCATAAACCGCGATGACGCCCTCTTTACCCGAGTCCAGGCCGTAGGCAATCGCCGCCGCCGTGGGTTCGTTAAGCAGGCGCAGCACATGCAAGCCCGCCAGCCGTGCGGCGTCTTTGGTGCCCTGACGCTGTGCGTCATCGAAATATGCCGGAACCGTGATGACGACGCCGTCGAGTTCGCCCGACAGCGATTCAGTTGCCCGCGCCGCCAGCGCTTTCAGGATATCGGCAGAGACACGTATCGGATTCAACAATCCTGCCGCGGTTTCGATCATCGGCAAGCCGTTTTCACTTGCCTGAAACTGATATGGCAGGTGCGGATAACGCGCACGAATGTCCGCCAGAGAACGGCCCATCATACGTTTAACCGAGCTGATGGTGTTGGCGGTGTCCAGCGCGGCATTGGTGCGCGCGTCGTAACCGACCGTGTGGCCCTGCTGCTGATAGTGAACCACAGACGGCAGCAGGTGACGGCCTTCGTGATCGGCCAGCGTTTCTGCTTGTCCGCTACGCACGGTCGCCACTAAAGAGTTGGTGGTGCCTAAGTCGATGCCAGCCGCCAGACGACGCTGATGCGGCGCTGCACTCAGACCAGGCTCACTAATTTGTAATAAGGCCATATTCGCTTCCGAAAATTAAAAATCGAGCAGCTTTTCTTCGAGTTGTTCTGCTGAGCTTTGCAGTTTATCGAGAAAACGCAGTTTACGCACGGTGTCTGCCGCCCTATCCCACGTCTCACTGTCTAACTGTTCCACCATTAGTTGACGGCGGGTCTCAAACATCGTTTTCACACGCTTGATAAAACCTTCCAGCCGCACTTCGTCCTTCGTCTGTTCAATCTCATCAAGCTCTTCACGCAGTTCGAGCTGTTCCATCAGGAACGCGGTATCGCGCACGGTGTGCTGCTCGCTTGAAAGATCGAAACCGTGCAGTGACAACAGGTATTCGGCGCGCATCAAAGGATGGCGCAACGTTTGCCATGCCTGGTTAATGTTGGCGGAGTGTTGTACTGCAGCGAGTTGCTCCGCCTGCGTGCCGCTGGCGAATTTATCAGGATGATACTGACGTTGAAGATCCTGAAAACGAAGGCTCAGCGCCTGAGTATCGAGTTGATATTGCGCCGGCAAGCCAAAGAGGGTGAAGTAGTCCATAACATTCTCAGGGCAGCGATTCTCTTTCACAGAGAGTCAGGTAAAACAAACCCCACGCGCAGGCGACCACGGTGGGGTTATCGGTAAGCGCGTTACACGTGGAAGCTTTCGCCGCATCCACACTCGTCTTTTACGTTCGGGTTAGTGAATTTAAACCCTTCGTTCAGACCTTCTTTTACGAAGTCCAGTTGCGTACCGTCCAGAAATTGCAGGCTCTTGCCGTCGACCACTACTTTTACGCCTTTGTCTTCAAACACGGTGTCTTCAGCCGCCGGTTCATCGACAAATTCCAGTACATAAGCCATACCCGAGCAGCCAGAGGTTCTCACGCCCAGACGCAGACCAAACCCTTTACCACGGTTGGCCAGGAAGGTATTGACTCGCGCTGCTGCACTGTCGCTAAGTGTAATCGACATAACAAAACCTCAACTCTTTTTATTTTGCTTCACGTTTGCTTTTGTAGTCCGCAATGGCGGCTTTAATTGCGTCTTCTGCCAGGATAGAACAGTGAATTTTCACTGGCGGCAGTTCAAGCTCGTCGGCGATGTCTGTATTTTTAATTGCCTGTGCTTCGTCCAGCGATTTCCCTTTTACCCATTCGGTGACCAGGGAGCTGGAGGCAATGGCGGAACCACAGCCGTAAGTCTTGAAACGCGCGTCTTCAATGATACCTTCATTGTTGACTTTAATCTGCAACTTCATTACGTCGCCACAGGCTGGTGCACCCACCATACCGCTGCCCACGTTCTCGTCGCTGTTGTCAAAAGAACCCACGTTACGTGGATTCTCGTAATGATCGATTACTTTTTCGCTGTAAGCCATGATGAATTCCCCTTATCGGTACCGATTAATGATGTGACCATTCGATGCTGTTCAGATCCACGCCCTGCTTGAACATGTCCCACAGCGGAGAAAGTTCACGCAGACGACCAATGGATTTGCGAACCAGATCGATGGTGTAATCAATTTCTTCTTCGGTAGTAAAACGACCTAAAGAGAAACGGATAGAGCTATGTGCCAACTCGTCGGTCATCCCCAGCGCACGCAGCACATAGGATGGCTCGAGGCTTGCAGAGGTACATGCGGAACCGGAAGAGACAGCCAGATCTTTCAGCGCCATAATCAGCGATTCGCCTTCAACATAGTTGAAGCTGACGTTAAGAATGTTCGGCGCGCCTTGCTCGAGATCACCGTTCAGGTAAACCTCTTCCATATCTTTCACGCCTTCCCACAGACGGTTACGCAGACCGCGCAGACGCGCCATCTCGGTTTCCATCTCTTCTTTCGCGATGCGATAGGCTTCACCCATGCCGACAATCTGGTGTACAGGCAGCGTACCGGAACGCATACCGCGCTCGTGACCGCCGCCGTGCATCTGTGCTTCGATGCGGATACGCGGTTTACGACGCACGTACAGCGCGCCGATGCCTTTCGGGCCATAAATTTTGTGGCCGGAGAAGGACATCAGATCCACTTTCAGCTGGCTCAGATCGATAGGCAGTTTGCCCACGCTCTGGGTGGCGTCTACGTGGTAGATGATGCCGCGCGCACGGCACATTTCGCCGATCGTCGCGATATCCTGTACCACGCCGATTTCGTTGTTCACGTGCATAATAGAAACGAGGATGGTGTCATCACGCATCGCCGCTTCCAGTTCTTTCAGGTCGATAATACCGTTGCTCTGCGGCGCCAGGTAGGTCACTTCAAACCCTTCGCGCTCCAGCTGACGGCAGGTATCCAGCACGGCTTTATGTTCGGTTTTGCTGGTGATGATGTGCTTGCCTTTTTTCTGATAAAAGTTGGCTGCACCTTTGATCGCCAGGTTGTCGGATTCGGTTGCACCGGAGGTGAAAACAATTTCACGCGGGTCGGCACCTACCAGGTCAGCAATCTGATTACGGGCGATATCGACCGCCTCTTCAGCATGCCAGCCAAAACGGTGTGAACGGGAAGCTGGGTTACCAAAGTTTCCGTCCAGAGTCAGACACTGCATCATTTTCTCGGCAACACGCGGATCCACCGGCGTGGTTGCGGAGTAATCGAGATAAATCGGTAATTTCATTGCTCTTAAACTCCGTACATCACTCAATGCAAGGAGTCAGGCAACCGGCTGGATGTACGACCGCGTTAACGGGGTGCGGAACACCCCGGCCTGACTCTGAATTCTTTATAATTATTTGCCCTAAATAGTTCGTGTTGCAGCAAGGCGGCAAACTTGAGAGTCCCAGGAGCTTACATCAAGTAAGTGACTGGGGCGAGCAAGTGCGGCCAACGCAGTTGCAGCACGAAATATGACGGGCAAATTAGGCGCGCAACTTCACGTCAATTGCGTCTTGTGCGCGAGCACTGCGCGGGGTGTCATGGGTGTGCTGGCGACCAGACACATCCAGAACTTCCTGGTTATTCACCAGTTCGCCCAGAGTAATATTGTTGAGAAAACCGGTCAGACGGTCACTCAAATCACGCCACAGCGCATGCGTCAGGCATTTATCGCCGCCCTGACAACCGCCTTTGCCCTGGCAACGGGTCGCATCAACCGACTCGTCAACAGCGCTGATCACTTCACCTACTGCGATGCTGCCTGCATCTTTGCCCAGCAGATAACCACCGCCAGGTCCACGTACGCTGGAAACCAGACCGTTTTTCCGCAAACGCGAAAACAGCTGTTCCAAATAAGAAAGGGAGATTCCCTGACGTTCAGAAATATCAGCCAACGGTACCGGGCCCGCTTCAGAGTTGAGCGCAACGTCCAACATTGCGGTCACGGCATAGCGCCCTTTAGATGTCAGTCTCATGTCTTACTTAACCTCAAACTCGCCCCTGCCCGGGGTTTTTATTGTAAAATGGGGGTATTGCATAGCAGGGCCAAGTCTGACATTCCTGACTAAATTGGTCAACTATTTACTTGACTGATTTAGTCAGGTATTTAACCTTCAGTGCCATTTTCTGCAACCGGATAGCGCTACGCTTACCCGGCCTGTTGCTCGCACTTACTTTCCTTTACTCTGCTGCTCAATCGACGCCAGAATTCCGCGCAGAATATTTAATTCCTGACTTTCCGGACGCGCGCGGGTAAACAGACGGCGCAATTTGTTCATCACCTGCCCCGGATGGCCTTCACGAATAAAGCCAGTTGAAAGCAGCGTTTGCTCCAGGTGGCCATAAAAACGTTCCAGATCGTCCACCAGCGGATACGGCGTCTCTTCGTACTCCTCCGCATCGCCGGATTCCTGCGTGGCCAGCCAGGCCATACGCACTTCATAGGCAATCACCTGAACCGCCATGGCGAGGTTAAGCGAGCTGTACTCCGGGTTCGCCGCAATCGCGACATGATAATGACACTTTTGCAGTTCGTCATTGGTCAGGCCAACACGTTCACGCCCAAAAACCAACGCAACAGGCGAATTGGCTGCCTCTGAGACACTTTTTAAGCCGCATTCACGCGGGTCAAGCATCGGCCACGGCAGTGTACGAGAACGCGCACTGGTGCCTACGACCAGGCTGCATCCCGCCAGCGCTTCATCCAGCGTGTCAACGATTTGCGCATTGCCGATCACGTCGCTGGCGCCAGCTGCCAGGGCGATGGCCTGGGAATCCGGTTTTACCAACGGGTTCACCAGCCACAGATTGGTTAACCCCATGGTTTTCATTGCGCGGGCAACAGAGCCCATGTTGCCCGTGTGGGAGGTTTCCACCAGTACAATTCGAATATTTTGCAGCATTGTCTTTCTTCAGCTAAAGATTATTCGGCCATATTATCATAAATCGAAGACATATTCCGATCTCGCTGCTATACTCTGCGCCGTTTTCCCGTTCTTTAACATCCAGTGAGAGAGACCGATGCATCCGATGCTGACCATCGCCGTGCGCGCAGCGCGCAAGGCGGGTAATGTAATTGCCAAACACTACGAAACTCCAGACTCTGTAGAAACCAGCCAGAAAGGCAGCAATGATTTCGTGACTAACGTCGATAAAGCCGCCGAAGCGATTATTATCGAAACGATCCGTAAATCTTACCCTCAGCACACCATCATCACCGAAGAAAGCGGTGAACATGTTGGTGAAGATTTGGATGTTCAATGGGTTATCGATCCACTGGATGGCACCACTAACTTCGTAAAACGCCTGCCGCACTTCGCGGTATCCATCGCAGTACGCATTAAAGGCCGTACTGAAGTCGCCGTTGTTTACGATCCAATGCGTAACGAACTGTTCACCGCCACTCGCGGTCAGGGCGCACAGCTGAACGGCTACCGTCTGCGCGGCAGCACCGCTCGCGATCTGGATGGCACCATTATCGCCACCGGCTTCCCGTTCAAAGCCAAACAGCACGCCCCTTCTTATATGAAGATTCTCGGCAAAATGTATACCGAATGCGCCGACTTCCGTCGCACCGGTTCCGCTGCGCTGGATCTGGCCTATGTCGCCGCCGCTCGCGTTGACGGTTACTTCGAAATCGGCCTCAAGCCGTGGGATTTTGCCGCAGGTGAACTGATTGCCCGTGAAGCAGGCGCGCTGGTGTGCGACTTTACCGGCGGTCATAACTATATGACGACCGGTAACATCGTTGCAGGCAACCCACGCGTCGTTAAAGCGATGCTGGCGAACATGCGTGACGAACTGAGCGATGCGCTGAAGCGCTAATCTGTTGTTGTGCCGGAGACGTCTTATCCGGCCATCAATGCATACCGTTCACGTAAGCCGGATAAGGCGTCAGCCACTATCCGGCTTTTTTAAAACGGTCGTAATCCCCTTCCCACCGGCACCGCACTCACCCACATCACCACGGCAGCAACAATGAGCACCGCGCCACCGGCTAATGCCAGCGTTGTCCAACCAATCTGCCGCCATAATACCGGCGTTCTGTTACCGCTCAGCTTGACCGCCAGCGTTCGAAAACTGTGCACCAGCAAGGCCAGAGAGGTTATCGTTAATGAGGTACCTGCCGCCATCGCCAGCGCCGACGCCATTCCCCAACTAAAGACGCCAATCACTTTACTGAACAACAGCACCATGATCGCGCCGGAACAAGGGCGCATCCCCATCGACAGAATAATCATCAGCCGGGCGCGCCAGTCATCCCCGCTCTGCATCTGTTCAGGATTGGGCAAATGCTGATGTCCGCAGCCACAGTTTTCATGATGCTCATGATGCGGTGAGAAGGCGGTAAATTTCGGTCGACGCATCAGCATGCGTAATTTTTTCAACGCCCGCCAGCACAGCAAAATACCCAGCACGCCAACCAACGCATAACTCCCTTTCTCCAGCCAAAAACTGCTCATATGCAGTTGTCGCGCGGGCAGTTGCAGTACCGTTAGCACCACAACCACCAGCCCAATCGCCACCAGTCCCTGTAATAAGGAAGAGGCCAGCGTCAGGCCGATACTGGATTTCAGCTTTGAGGGATGTGTCGCCAGCCAGGTGGTGATCACCACTTTTCCATGCCCCGGCCCCAGCGCATGCAGCACGCCATAGGTAAAACTAAACAACAACAGCGACCCACCTGCCTGTGTCGGGTTCTCCACCACCGCTTTCAGCAAACCGCTTATCTGCTGGTTCACTTCTCGTTGCCAGAGAATGCTTTTCACCATGACCTGCGGCCAGTTCTGCCACAAGCAATATCCGCCGCCGATGGCCAGTAATACGAAGAGCGCCAGCGGCCACAATGCCCACCAACGTCTCGGGCGACGACGTGATGAGTACATTACTGACATGTCAGCGTCACCTTCTGTGCAAACTGTTGGCCCAAATTCATATCCTCTGGCGGGGCATCTTCTTTATCGAGCGACTGGGCAAAGCTCAGCGTCTCTTCATTGGGCGTCGGCGTGTGCATCACCATCTGGCACTGCTTGTTCAACGTCTGCGGCAGTGTCGCATCGCTGTCTTTGTCGTAGCTCATGTCCACGTAGTAGCTGGGGTCAAACGTGGAAATGAGATAGGTCTGTCCGGTAAGCGGTTGCGGCTGGGCCAGAGGCAAAACGAACGTCAACACCGCCTGGTGTTCCTCACGCTCCATACCGTATTCCGTCGGGCGATTTTTAAACTTCACCTTTTGTCCGCGATGCCAGACCTCGGTGAAGTAGTGCTGCCCAAGTACGTTGGCCATCACTTCCGCCGCCAGCTTTTTCCAGATTTCATCACCGGGTTTCGCATTGCCAGCGTCATAAAGCAGATCGGCCGAGGTGATTTCATCCATCTTCCAGCGCATTTTCAACGCCACAAACTGGTTATTTTCACTAACGATCTCTGTTTGCAGCCGAATAAAGCTGTGGGGATGCGCTCCGGCGCCAAACGGCAGGACCGCGAGAAACAACGTTACGGCAATACATTTAACGCGTTGCATGAGTTCTCCACGAGAAAAATCCAGACCGCCACGGAAATGACGTCGTTGGCGAGAGTGCTGTGAGGATATCATTGAACGAAAAAATGTTGAGCACCGTTTTCCGGTCTCGATTCAGTTCTCAATTCTGAAACTTTCTTTTCTGACGGTGAAACGAAAACGGCGTCATGAACGCGTTAACTTACGTCAAATGATAATAAGTTGTTAATACGCGGTTTCATTTCAATGTTTTATTAACAATAAATTTAATCGAGTGAATACCAACGCATTAGAATTTAACTAAATAATAACAGCGGATTATCTGTGTATTTACAAAAATGGGCATAGATCACATTTACAAAATCTATGGTTCATTCCCTCTTCCCTTCGTTGTTAACCTCGCGCCGTGACATGCCCTACCCCCCTACTAAAGGTACAACGATGAAATTCAAACTCGCATTACTCAGTGCAACCCTGGTTTCTGCATGCATGTTGTCCGGCACGTCCTTTGCGGCGGAAAAATATGAGATTGCTGTGGTTGCCAAAGTCACCGGTATTCCCTGGTTTAACCGGATGGAAACCGGCGTCAATGAAGCAGCAAAAAAACTGGATGTGAACGCCTACCAGACCGGCCCTTCTACGCCGGATCCGGCGCAGCAGGTGAAAGTGATTGAAGATTTGATCGCCAAAAACGTCAATGCGATCATCGTGGTACCGAATGATGCCAAAGTCCTTGAGCCGGTACTGAAAAAAGCGCGCGAGAAAGGCATCGTCGTCCTGACGCACGAATCCCCGGACGAGCACATTGGTCAGTGGGATATCGAAACCATCGACAGCGAAAAATACGCCCAGGCCAACGTCGATGAGCTGGCGAAAAATATGGGTGGTAAAGGGGGTTATGCCATCTATGTCGGATCGCTGACGGTGCCGTTGCATAACGCGTGGGCTGACTATGCGATTAAGTATCAAAAAGAAAAATACCCAGAGATGTTCGAAGTTACCTCACGCCTGCCGGTCGCAGAGAGTATCGATAAGTCCTACTCCACGACGCTTGACCTGATGAAAACCTATCCGCAGATGAAAGGCATTATTGGTTTCGGTTCGCTGGGGCCAATCGGTGCAGGACAGGCTGTGCAGAAAAAACGCGCCAAAGATAAGATTGCCGTCGTCGGTATTGCCATGCCAGCACAGGCTGCACCTTACCTGATGCGCGGCGATATCAAAAAAGCGCTGCTGTGGGATCCGAAAGACGCGGGCTACGCGCTGGTCACGGTTGCTGACCAACTGTTACAGGGCAAAGACGTCAACGCCGATCTGAGCATTGATGGTTTAGGGAAAGCCGATATCGACATGGAGAAGAAAGTGATCCGCTTTAACAAGATCCTCGAAGTCACCAAAGACAACGCACAATCGCTCGGTTTCTAAGGCCTTAGCCAACACCAGGGAACCTCACGCCGACCGCCTGGTCGGCGCTATCCACAACACTAACACTCAGCGTCCACCAGGACGCTCGCAGGGGTATTGTCCATGACAGACACCACCGCATTTATCACCCTTGAGAATATCAGCAAACAATTCCCGGGCGTGCTGGCGCTGGATAACGTGAATCTGACGCTGAAAAAAGGCGAAGTTCACTGTCTGGCGGGTCAAAACGGCTGCGGCAAGAGCACCATCATTAAAGTAATCTCTGGCGTCTATCACCCTGAAAAAGGGGCGCAGATTTTACTCGATGGCAAATTGTTCCATCATCTGACGCCACAGCTTTCTTCACATTACGGCATTCAGGTTATTTACCAGGATTTGTCATTGTTTCCCAATTTTAGCGTCGCGGAAAATATTGCGGTAAACCGCTACCTGCCCGGTGGCGATATCTGGGTGCGTCGCGGTGCCATGAAGCAGCAGGCGCTGGCAGCAATGAAGCGCATCGGCGTGACAATCGATCCCGATAAAAAAGTCGAAAAACTCTCTATCGCAGACCGTCAACTGGTGGCTATTTGCCGCGCGATTGCTGCCGACGCACGTCTGGTTATCATGGATGAACCTACTGCCTCGTTAACCCGACAGGAAGTCAACGGCCTGCTGCGGGTGGTTAATGAACTAAAAGCCGCCGGAATCTGCGTGGTGTTTGTCAGCCACCGTCTTGATGAAGTCATGGAAGTAGCAGACCGCATTAGCGTCATGCGCGACGGTAAACTGGTAGGCACTTTCCCTGCCAGCGAGCTGGACAGCAACGAGCTGGCCTTCCTGATGACCGGACAGCGCTTCCACTACAGCCCGCTGCCAGAGAAACCGTCCATTGAGCAGGAGCCTCTGCTGGAACTGCGCAACCTGAGTCGTCAAGGAAAATACCAGAATATTAATCTGTCGCTGCACAGCGGCGAGATTGTCTCGATTGTCGGCCTGCTTGGCGCCGGGCGTACCGAGCTTTGCCTCAGCCTGTTTGGCATGACGCCCCCGGAAAGCGGTGAAATACGTATTAACGGTCAGCCCGTCCAGCTTCGTAATAATCACGATGCCATTAAACACGGGATCGGTTATGTCTCGGAAGATCGCCTGACGCAAGGGCTGATCATGGAACAGTCGATCTACGACAATACCATCGTGACAATATTCGACAAACTGCATACCCGAAGCGGTCTGCTCGATCACAGCAAAGCGCAACAACGTGTTGCCGACCTTATCCGCGAACTGAATATTAAAGTGTCCGATCCGCACCTGCCGGTTAAAACACTTTCCGGCGGTAATGCTCAGCGCATTGCGATTGCCAAATGGGTAGCAACCCATCCGCGCATCCTGATCCTTGACTCCCCCACCGTTGGCGTCGATATCGCCAACAAAGAAGGCATTTACCAGATTGCCCGCGATCTGGCCGAACAGGGGATGGCCGTGCTGATGATTTGCGATGAAATTCCGGAAGCGTATTACAACAGCCATCGCGTGCTGGTGATGCGTCGCGGCAAACTGGTAGCGGAATTTAATCCTCATCACTGTCGAGAAGAGGAGATTGCTGAAGTGGTCGAGGTAATCAATGAATAGTCTGCGTTTCTCCCGTTTAATCGGGCAACATGAATTCTGGCTGGGGCTGCTGGTGGTTGCCCTCGCCGTCGGCCTGAGCGTCAGCACCGATGAGTTCCTGTCACTGGGGAACCTGACGGATGTTGCCACCAGTTACGCCATACTCGGCATCCTCGCCTGCGGGCTGTTTGTGGTGTTGATTTCTGGCGGTATCGACATCTCATTTCCGGCCATGACCGCCATAGCCCAGTATGCGATGGCCAGTTGGGTTATCGGCCACGGCGGCAACTTCGCGCTGGCGCTGGTTATCGCCATTGCCGTCGGGCTGCTGCTCGGGCTTATCAATGGTTTTCTGGTCTACTGGCTACGCGTTCCGGCGATCATCATTACCATCGCCACGCTGAACGTCTACTACGGTCTGCTGGTTTACACCACCAAAGGCACCTGGCTGTACGGCTTCCCGGACTGGTTTATGAACGGCATCAACTGGTTCTCGTTCACCGCGGCGGACGGCTACGACTACGGTCTTACCCTGCCCCTATTGTGCCTGGCAGCGGTGATTATTTTTACCGCCGTGCTGATGAACTATACCCGCCTCGGGCGCCAGGTTTACGCCATGGGCGGCAACCGCGACGCGGCATCACGACTGGGACTGAATCTGCTGAAGCTGCATTTCTATGTGTATGGCTACATGGGCATTCTGGCGGGCGTTGCCGCCGTGGTGCAGGCGCAGATAACCCAATCCGTCGCGCCCAACTCTCTGCTCGGCTTTGAGCTAACGGTGCTAGCGGCAGTGGTACTCGGTGGTACTAGCATGAGCGGTGGGCGCGGTACGCTCACCGGTACGCTGCTGGGCGTTATTCTGCTGGCCTTCTTACAAAACGGCCTGACGCTGCTGAGCGTCTCCTCTTACTGGCACACCGTTTTCAGCGGCGCCATTATTCTGGTCAGCATTAGCGCCACGGCCTGGAACGAAAAACGCAAACTGGCAAGGGAGCTTTGAGATGAAAACGTTCGCCAGATTTTTACCCGGTGATGCCATCATTCGTCTGCAATGCGTGATTATTATCGTCGTGGCGCTGGTCTTCTCGGCCCTGCTCGGCAGCCGCTTTTTCAGCGTAGCCAACTTCCAGTCCATCGGCTCGCAGTTACCGATCCTCGGGATGCTGGCACTGGGAATGGGTATGACCATGCTGACCGGCGGCATTAACCTTTCGATTATCGCCGGGGCTAACGCCTGCTCGCTGGTGATGGCGGCGGTGATCGTCACTCATCCGGATAACCCCCTGTTTCTGGTTCTCGCCCTGCTGGCGGGTGCCGCCGTGGCGGTTGCTATTGGCACGCTGAACGGCGCGCTGATCGCCTGGGTCGGCGTCTCGCCTATTCTCGCCACGCTCGGCACGATGACGCTGATTTCCGGGCTTAATATTTTGCTCTCCAACGGGACGGTCATCTCCGGGTTCCCGGCCGCGATTCAATACCTCGGTAACGCCACGATTGCCGGTATCCCTGTGGCGCTGTTGCTCTTTTTGCTGGTAGCCATCTTGCTGTGGGTTCTGCTGGAGCACACCACGCTGGGACGCAGCCTTTATCTCGTCGGCTCCAATGAACAGGCGACCCGCTATAGCGGTGTGAATACGGTTCGGGTGCAGATTTCCGTGTACGTCATTTCTGCCCTGCTCGGCTGGGTTGCCGCCATTCTGATGATGGCAAAATTCAACTCGGCAAAAGCCGGATACGGTGAATCATACCTGCTGGTTACCATCCTTGCTTCCGTACTTGGCGGCATCAACCCGGATGGCGGCTTCGGGCGCATTATCGGCCTGGTGCTGGCGCTCATTGTGCTGCAAATGCTGGAAAGCGGCCTTAACTTGCTGGGGGTCAGTAGCTATCTGACGATGGCGCTCTGGGGCGCGGTGCTGATCCTCTTTATTGCATTACAGAATCGTAAAGCCTGATTTCAGGAGAAAAAATTATGGCAAGTTACTTTATCGGTGTGGATGTAGGAACCGGGAGCGCCCGTGCTGGCGTGTTTGATCTCAACGGCAGGATGGTCGGTCAGGCCAGTCGGGCTATTGAGATTTACCGCCCGCAGGCTGATTTTGTTGAGCAGTCCTCTGATAACATCTGGCAGGCCGTGTGTAACGCGGTTCGCGATGCGATTAACCAGTCAGATATCAACCCGATTCAGGTTAAAGGTCTGGGCTTCGACGCCACCTGTTCGCTGGTGGTGCTGGATAAAGACGGTAAGCCACTGACTGTCAGCCCTTCCGGGCGCAGCGAGCAGAACATTATTGTATGGATGGATCACCGCGCCATCACTCAGGCAGAGCGAATTAACGCGCTACATCATCGGGTGCTGGACTACGTCGGCGGGATTATTTCGCCAGAAATGCAAACGCCAAAACTGCTGTGGCTGAAACAGCATATGCCCAACACCTGGGCGAATGCGGGCTACTATTTTGACCTGCCTGATTTCCTGACCTGGCGCGCCACCGGCGATGACACGCGCTCACTGTGCTCGACGGTGTGTAAATGGACCTATATGGGCCATGAGGACAAATGGGATGCCAGCTATTTCCGCCAGATTGGGCTGGAGGACTTGCTCGAGCACGATGCGGAAAAAATTGGCCGCTACGTAAAAACCATGGGTGAGCCGCTCGGTCATGGACTCTCCACGCGTGCCGCCAGCGAAATGGGGCTGATTCCAGGAACCGCGGTCAGCGTATCAATTATTGACGCACACGCCGGCACGCTCGGCACGCTTGGCGCCTGTGGCGTTTCTGGCGAGGTAGCAGATTTCGACCGCCGTGTTGCGCTGATTGGCGGAACCTCCACCGGTCATATGGCAATTTCCAAAGAACCGCGTTTTATCGGCGGCGTCTGGGGCCCTTACTACTCTGCCGTCCTGCCGGAATACTGGCTCAACGAAGGTGGGCAGTCAGCAACAGGGGCGTTAATCGACCATGTTATTCAGTCGCACCCTTGCTACGATACCCTGCTGGCACAGGCAAAATCGCAGGGACAGACCATTTACGAAGTGCTGAATGCGCTATTGCGCAAAATGGCCGGCGAGCCGGAAGATATCGCATTTCTGACCCGCGACATGCATATTCTCCCCTATTTCCACGGCAACCGCTCACCGCGTGCAAACCCGACACTCACGGGTGCCATCACCGGGCTTAAGCTGTCCCGCACGCCGGAAGATATGGCGCTACAGTATCTGGCGACCATCCAGTCCATTGCCCTGGGGACTCGTCATATTATCGAAACGATGAATCAAAGCGGTTACACCATTGATACGATTATGGCCAGCGGCGGCGGCACGAAAAACCCGATTTTCGTTCAGGAGCATGCCAACGCGACCGGCTGCGCCATGCTGCTGCCGGAAGAGAGTGAAGCCATGCTGCTGGGCGGCGCAATGATGGGGACTATCGCGGCGGGCGTATTCGATACCTTCCCTGAAGCGATGTCTGCCATGAGCCGAATTGGTAAAACGGTCACCCCGCAAACCAACCGAATTAAGCAGTACTACGATCGCAAATATCGGGTTTTCCACGAGATGTATCAGGACCATATGAAATACCGCCAGCTGATGCAGGAGGAGGCATGAGTGATTCATGGCCTCAGGCCACCGGCGTGTGGCATCTCTACAGCGATGCCCTCGCCGGTCTGCAGCAGCATCTGAATGAACAGATCTGGCAGTCTTTAATGGCCGAACTGCGTAGCTGCACAGGGAAAATCGTGCTGACCGGCGTGGGCACCTCCGGTATTGCGGCGCGTAAAGTGGCGCATATGCTCGCCTGCGTTGAACGTCCGGCGATTTACCTCAATGCCACCGATGCAGCTCATGGCGACCTGGGTTTTTTACGCACCGATGATCTGGTGATCATGCTTTCACGCGGTGGGAATTCGGATGAACTGACCCGTCTGTTGCCAGGGCTTACCGAAAAAAATGTGCCGATAATTAGCGTGACTGAAAACCCGAACTCAGCCATCGCCAGCGCTTCCAGACTGGTTATTTCCACGGGAGTACAGCGCGAGGCCGATCCGCTGAATATGCTGGCAACCACTTCAATTATTCTGGTACTGGCGATATTTGATGCCGCCTGCGCTTGTCTGATGAGCGAGAGTGGATACTCAAAGGAAACCCTGCTGGCCGTGCATCCCGGCGGTGATGTGGGATTAACGCTGAGCCAGGAACAGAAGATATAGAAAGGGCATTTCTACTCACCTTTCCAACCCCGCCAGCAATTGGCGGTTTTTATTACCTTAAGCAAAAGATAAAACAGCGAAAAAGTGTGTTAATGCGCTGCGTTTCACTACCTGCATCTCTTCCTCACGTTAAAAATTCTGTGATGCTCTTCAGCATTCCTGGTGTAAAGCGACCTTAACCCCACTTTCACAGGCAAACTTTAGCTATTCTTATCTAACATACTAACGGGAGGCCAGACGGATGATGCCAACACTCACTACACCATCTGTATTTTCCGGTCCCCAGCGCCGCTGCCAGGTGCTACTGACGCTTTTCCAGCCGGGGCAAAATGCCACTACGGAAACCCTCAGCGCGCTAAATGGCGTTGATGATGAGATTGTTCGTGAGGATATCACCGAAACCCGCCTGGAGATCCAGCGCTATCATCAGCTCACCATCACCACTGGCCAAAACGGTCGCTACCGGATTGAAGGTTCAGCGCTCAATCAACGTCTGTGCCTGGTACAGTGGTTACGACGCGGCCTACGGCTGTGTCCGACGTTTGTTACGCAACAGTTTACGCATGCGCTGAAAACCGAGCTTAAACAGCGAGGTATTGCGCGTACGTTATATGACGACACGAATCTTCACGCACTGATTAATCTCTGCTCGCGGCGGTTGCAAAAACCGTTTGAGTGCCGTGATATCCAGTTTTTGCGGCTGTTTTTGCAGTATTGCCTGCTGCAACACCATGCCGGTATCTCCCCGGAATTTAACCCGATACAGCAACGGTGGGCGCAATCCTGTGCAGAGTATCAACTCGCTCTGGAGATTGGCCGTCACTGGCAACGCCGCGTGATGCAAAATGCGCCACTGAATGAGTCGCTGTTTATCGCCCTGCTGTTTTCAATGATTCGCATCCCTGATCCTATCCGCGACAATCATCAGCAGGATCGACAGCTACGCCTGGCCGTCGCCAGACTGGTGTTGCGCTTTAGAGAGATGGGCAACACCCGCTTCAACGACGAGCAAGGGTTGCACGATCAGCTCTACATCCATCTCGCACAGGCGCTACACCGCAGCATGTTCGCTATCGGTATCGATAATACGTTACCTGAAGAGTTCGCAAAGCTTTATCCGCGACTGGTGCGTACCACCCGCGATGCGCTCAGTGGGCTTGAGGCGGAATACAATGTGCAGTTTTCTGAAGAAGAGGCCGGACTGGTCGCGGTGATTTTCGGCGCATGGCTGATGCAGGAAAACGATCTGCACGAAAAGCAAATTGTTCTCCTGACGGGCAATGACAAAAACCGCGAGGAAGACATTGAGCAGCAACTGCGTGAACTCACGCTTCTGCCGCTCAATATTAAACGCATGCCCATGCTGGCGTTTCAAAAAGAAGGTTCGCTGCGTGGGGTGACGCTGATTGTCACCCCCTACACCACACCGCTTCCGCTCTTTTCACCCCCGCTGATTCATGCCGAGCAGGCGTTAACGACGCATCAGCAACAGCAGATCCGCCGTATCCTCGAATCATAGCGCTGGCGAGCGCGCTGCCACTTTTGGCCGGATGGCTATCGCGGGCAGCGCAACCAGCGCCATCACCCAGAACACGCCGCTCCCCAGATGCTGATAGAGGTACCCGGCAAAGACGGTCATGATGGCAATACTCCCGCCCATTGCCACAGCGGAATAAATGGCCTGCAGGCGGATCACTTCGCTCCCCTGACGCGCGGCAATGTAGCGCATCGCCGCCAGGTGGCAAACGGTAAAAGTACCGCAGTGCAGGATCTGCACCACAATCAGCCACGGCAACGCGGTGCTCCAGCCCATCAAACTCCAGCGTACCACCCCACAAACGGTGGAAAGCAGCAACAAATCACGGGCGCTAAAACGACGGAACAGCTTATTACTGAGCGCAAAGATGATGACTTCCGCGACCACGCCCAGCGACCATAAATAGCCGACAGCCGACGCGGAGTACCCCGCCCCCTGCCAGTAAATCGCGCTAAAGCCGTAATACGCGGCGTGCGCCCCCTGCAACAGGCTCACACAGGCCAGAAAGCGCCAGCTTTGTGTTATCAACGCACGCCAGGCTGGCCAGCCTGCGCTCTCCTGGTGACGACTTTCCCCTTGCGGTAACACGCTCGGGCGCAACAGCATTCCCAACAGCATAGAGGCCACGCCAAGACTCAGCAGTGCGAGAATGACCTGATAGTCGAATAGGCTCACCAGCTTACCGGTCAGCGCGGAACCAATCACAAACGCAATCGACCCCCACAGTCTGACCCGGCCATAGTCCATCGTTATCTGTTTTTGCCAGGTGTTTGCCAGCGCATCCGTCAACGGCACCAGAGGTGAGAAGAAGAGGTTAAAACCAACCATCACCACCATCAGCCATGCAACGTGTGTTCCTGCCCAAAACGCCAGGGCAAAGACCAGCGTCAGCAAGCCCAAAACACGCAACGCGGAAATCAGACGGGAAGGATCGCTCACACGAGGGGCAATCAGCAAGCTACCGAGGAAACGCGCCACCAGTCCTGCGCCCAGCAGAAGACCAATGGTTTCAGGCGTTAATCCCAGACCTTTGAGCCAGACGCTCCAGAAAGGTAAAAAAATACCGTAGCTAAAGAAATAGGTGAAATAAGCGAGCGCCAGCCAGCGCGTGGAGTGCAAAACCATGATTCCCTCCCGTTAGGAGGCGATAGTCTGGCGATAAACGCTGGCTGGCGCAAGTGAGTATTAACAGTGATATAACATGCGCTTTTACGCTAATCGACGATGATTTGCATAGTGAAATGACAGCTATCCCCCCGAGCCAAGACCCGCAATCCCGGTTGCCCCGGCATATTATGGGCGTTGACCGGATGCGACTGCGGCTCAAGACAAAGGAACCCGCCACCCGACATTCTGAAAAGCATCAGCCACGGAGTTTGCGCTAAAAGCGTGACGCTCATCACATCACGTTGTATAACCGCCTTCCCGCTCCAGCCGGAATATCCCACATTTAGCCAGGTATCCTCGCCGTATTGTGCATGGGCGAAATTCGCAGCCCCGGGGATTTTCGCCTGCCACGCCAACGGTAGATGCTGTGCATCTTCCGGCCAATACCCGCTGGCGGAAAACTGCACGGTGCTTTGCGCATCAAACACAAAAAACGGATGAAAACCGCAGCCGTAAAGCATCGGGCGCTGCGTCAGGAACAATAGATGTCAGAACTGGCACCGAGACATTAAAAGCAAAAAGGCCGCTTTCGCGGCCTTTGTTATTTCTGAGAGCAGAATTACGCGTAAACAGGGAAACGTGCGCAGATATCCAGCACTTTACCTTTAATACGTTCGATAACTGCTTCGTCGTTGATGTTGTCCAGCACGTCACACATCCAACCCGCCAGCTCTTTCACTTCCGCTTCTTTAAAGCCGCGACGTGTTACAGCCGGAGAACCGATACGGATACCTGAAGTCACAAACGGGCTCTTCGGATCGTTTGGTACGCTGTTTTTGTTGACGGTGATGTTGGCGCGACCCAGGGCTGCGTCAGCTTCTTTACCGGTCAGGTTTTTGTCGACCAGATCCAGCAGGAACAGGTGGTTCTCAGTATCGCCAGATACCACTTTGTAGCCACGGTTCAGGAACACTTCTACCATTGCTTTGGCGTTTTTCGCTACCTGCTGCTGGTAGGTTTTGAACTCAGGCTCCATCGCCTCTTTCAGCGCCACGGCTTTCGCCGCGATAACGTGCATCAGCGGGCCGCCCTGAGCGCTTGGGAAGACTGCGGAGTTCAGTTTTTTGTACAGCTCTTCGCTGCCGTCTTTCGCCAGGATCAGGCCACCGCGCGGGCCAGCCAGCGTTTTGTGGGTGGTGGTGGTGACAACGTGAGCATGTGGAACCGGGTTCGGGTAAACGCCAGCGGCAATCAGACCCGCAACGTGTGCCATATCGACGAACAGGTACGCGCCAACGCTGTCTGCGATTTCACGCATTTTTGCCCAGTCAACGATACCGGAGTAGGCAGAGAAACCGCCGATAATCATTTTTGGTTTGTGGGCCTGAGCCTGCTTCGCCATGTCGGCGTAGTCAATTTTACCGGACTCATCGATGCCGTAAGGCACGATGTTATACAGTTTACCGGAGAAGTTAACCGGAGAACCGTGAGTCAGGTGACCGCCCTGCGCCAGGTTCATCCCCAGCACGGTATCGCCCGGCTGCAGCAGCGCGGTGTAGACCGCGAAGTTCGCCTGAGAGCCAGAGTGCGGCTGGACGTTAGCGTAATCAGCGCCAAACAGTTCTTTCGCGCGATCGATCGCCAGTTGCTCGACGACATCCACATATTCGCAACCGCCGTAGTAGCGTTTGCCCGGATATCCTTCAGCATACTTGTTGGTCAGCTGAGAACCCTGCGCTTGCATGACGCGCGGACTGGTGTAGTTTTCGGAGGCGATCAGTTCGATATGCTCTTCCTGACGTACTTTTTCCTGCTCCATAGCCTGCCACAGTTCGGCATCATAATCGGCAATGTTCATTTCACGCTTTAACATCCGCATCTCCTGACTCAGCTAACGATAAAATTTGGCCTTAAAAGGCAGTCCCGTTGGACAACGACCAACAGTATAACTGAATCATCCGTTGATAACAGGTCTTGACAAAGGATTTTACGCAAACGATTACCTTCAAGCGGCACAAGGCTTTGCCGAATTAAGGTCTTACGGATTTTAGCGGAATTCTTTTCAGGTTTGTGATGCATACTTTTCATTTTGTAACGTTAAAAACGCAAAATCACAAAGAACCATTTACAATGCAGGGGTATTTTTATAAGATGCATTTGATATACATCATTAAAGATTTAATTAAAAGGAAGCCCGCATGCTTGACGCTCAAACTATCGCCACTGTAAAAGCCACCATTCCCCTGCTGGTTGAAACGGGTCCTAAACTGACCGCCCATTTCTACGATCGCATGTTTACGCATAATCCTGAACTCAAAGAAATTTTTAACATGAGTAATCAACGCAATGGCGATCAACGTGAAGCGTTGTTTAATGCGATTGCCGCGTATGCCAGCAATATCGAAAACCTGCCGGCCCTGCTGCCTGCGGTCGAGAAAATTGCGCAGAAGCACACCAGTTTTCAGATCAAACCCGAGCAATACAACATCGTGGGCGCCCATCTGCTGGCGACGCTGGATGAGATGTTCAGCCCGGGTCAGGAAGTGCTGGATGCGTGGGGAAAAGCCTACGGTGTACTGGCTAATGTCTTTATCAATCGTGAAGCGCAAATTTACAGCGAGAACGCAGGCAAAACCGGCGGCTGGGAAGGGACGCGTCCGTTCCGTATCGTGAATAAAACGCCGCGTAGTGCGCTGATTACCAGTTTTGAGTTCGAGCCTGTCGATGGCGGCGCCGTCGCAGAGTACCATCCTGGACAATATCTGGGAGTCTGGCTGAAGCCGGAAGGTTTCCCGCATCAGGAGATTCGTCAGTATTCACTGACCCGCAAGCCGGACGGCAAAGGCTATCGTATTGCCGTTAAGCGCGAAGATGGCGGTCAGGTTTCAACGTGGCTGCACAACCATGCAAACGTGGGCGACGTGGTGCATTTAGCGGCCCCGGCGGGGGATTTCTTTATGGCCGTTGCCAACGATACCCCTGTTTCTCTGATTTCCGCAGGCGTCGGACAAACGCCAATGCTGGCGATGCTGGACACGCTGGCGAAAACGCATCACACCGCGCAGGTGAACTGGTTCCACGCGGCGGAAAATGGCGACGTACATGCCTTTGCCGATGAAGTAAACGAACTGGGCAAAACGCTGCCGCGCTTTACCGCACATACCTGGTATCGTGAGCCGAGCGCAGACGATCGCGCCAAAGGCGGGTTTGACAGCGTGGGTCTGATGGATTTAAACAAACTGGAAGGCGCAATCAGCGATCCGTCAATGCAGTTTTATCTCTGCGGTCCGGTCGGCTTTATGCAATTTGCCGCGAAGCAACTGGTGAATCTCGGTGTGAAAAACGAAAACATTCATTACGAATGTTTCGGCCCGCATAAGGTGCTGTAGTTGTAAATCGCCTGATGGCGCTTCGCTAATCAGGCCTACGGGGAACGAAACCCTGTAGGCCGGATAAGGCAACGCCGCCATCCGGCAAAGCTCACGCGGCGTTAAATCGCCGCGTCGTCTTCTTCGCCGGTACGAATACGGATCACGCGAGCCACGTCAAAGACGAAGATCTTGCCGTCGCCGATTTTACCCGTCTGCGCAGTACGAATAATGGTGTCGACGCAGGTCTCCACGATGTCGTCGGTCACCACAATTTCAATTTTCACCTTCGGCAGAAAATCCACCATATATTCCGCGCCACGGTACAGCTCGGTATGGCCTTTCTGGCGGCCAAAACCTTTCACTTCCGTAACCGTCATACCGGTGATACCCACCTCTGCCAACGCCTCACGGACGTCGTCCAGCTTGAAGGGTTTAATAATCGCATCAATCTTTTTCATGCTATTCCTTGAAAAGGTCGCCTGTCTTTTAATCGAGTTACCGTACCACAATTCACGCTACTTTACGGCATGGAAACTACTCTTTGAAGTCGTTTGCATCCAGCTCGTGACGGGAGAGTAATTTATAAAATTCGGTCCGGTTGCGCCCGGCCATTCTCGCTGCATGGGTCACATTGCCTTTGGTGATTTGCAGCAGTTTTCGCAAATAGTTCAGCTCAAACTGGTTGCGCGCTTCAACGAAGGTTGGCAGCGCAGTATTCTCCCCTTCCAGCGCCTGTTCCACCAGCGCATCACTGATCACCGGCGAAGAGGTGAGCGCCACGCATTGTTCGATAACGTTCACCAGTTGACGGACGTTCCCCGGCCAGCCAGCTGTCATCAGCCGCTTCATGGCATCCGTTGAAAAAGCGCGTACGAACGGTTTATGCCGCTCTGCCGACTGACGCAGCAGATAATTCGCCAGCAGTGGAATATCCTCCGCACGCTCGGCCAGAGCAGGAATTTTCAGGCTCACCACGTTCAGGCGATAGTATAAATCTTCACGGAATTCGCCCCGCGTCATCGCTTTGGGCAGGTCACGGTGGGTGGCAGAAATGATCCGCACATCAATGTCGATATCGCGATTGCTGCCGAGCGGCCTGACTTTGCGCTCCTGTAGGACACGCAGCAGTTTGACCTGTAGCGGTGCGGGCATGTCGCCAATCTCATCCAGAAACAGCGTGCCGCCTTCTGCCGCCTGAAACAGCCCTTCGCGATTGCTTACCGCGCCGGTAAATGCTCCGCGCGCGTGACCAAACAATTCAGACTCCAGCAACTGCTCCGGCAATGCACCGCAGTTAATCGCGATAAACGGTTTGCTGCTGCGCGGACTGGCGTTATGGATAGCCTGCGCGAAGATCTCTTTCCCGGTGCCGCTTTGTCCGTTAATCAGGACGCTGACGTCCGACTGCGCCACCATGCGCGCCTGCTCCAGCACGCGCAGCATTAAGGGGCTACGGGTGACGATAGATTCACGCCAGCGATCATCTGTCGCGGGAGCCGACTGCTCCAGCGCTTCGTCGATCGCCTTATACAGCGCGTCTTTGTCTACCGGCTTGGTCAGAAAGCTGAAAACACCTTGCTGGGTTGCCGCTACCGCATCGGGAATCGAACCGTGCGCGGTCAAAATAATGACCGGCATACCCGGCTGCACTTTCTGGATCTCAATAAACAGCTGCATGCCGTCCATTTCGTCCATACGCAGGTCGCTTATCACCAAATCTACTTTTTCACGATTCAGTACGCGCAGCCCTTCCTGGCCGCTTTCTGCCGTTACGACACTGTAACCTTCACTGGTCAGTCGCATCCCGAGCAGTTTTAGCAAGCCCGGATCGTCATCCACGAGCAGTAAATGCGCCGGTTTGCGGCTGATCATGGCGTTACCTCATCTTGTGATGGCGCTGGTGTTGTTTCGTCAGGTTTGTCGCTGCCGCGCGTCGCGTCAGGATTGTAGTTACCGGCGGGTTTACGCGTGGAAAGCTGGCGCTCAATATCGGTCAAATTCTCCAGCTTGCGGGTAGTGAGATCGAGCTGAGCCTGTAAATGCTGATGCTGCTGACGCAACGTATCGAGATCGCTGTCCGTCGTTTGCTGAAGCTTGCTGTAACGCTGCCGTTCTTCGGCAAGCTGTAATTGCAGCATCTGCCCATCGCGCCAAAGTTGATAAAGAGGGCGAACCTGGGCGGGGATCTGTGAACTCAGGGCATCCAGTTGGGTAACCGCAACGCGTCGCTCAATGGGCGAGATTTTGGCATCCGCCAGTAAAATCCCACGCTTAAAGGCACTCTGCCAGGTATCATCCTCAAGCGCACGCGCCTCGTTACGCGACTGAATCGGCAGCAGACGATCGGCACAGTCAACCGCCCGCAGCCAGTAAAGCGGGTTGCTCTCCGTGGACTTCCCTTGTAATGACCAGATGTCAGCACACTCGGTAGAAAGGTAATCCGCCAGTTGATAAGGCGGGATTTTTTCCTGAGACGGATCGCCGACGAGATGTTTAGCCGCGTGCGGGGCACACCCCATCAGCGCCAGACACGGCACGCTCGCGAATAACATCCGTCGGGAAAAAAGTCGTTTAAACACTCGAACAAAAACGTGTGGCATACTCACCAGACTTAGCTTCATTTTTAATGGTTTTTCGATGCAGATAGCGGCAGCTCTATGCGGAAACACACCTCTTGCGCATTCTCATCGACCAGATAAAGTTCTCCCTGCATACGACGGATACAGTCCCTGGCGATGCTTAATCCCAGCCCGCTGCCCTTCACAGCCCCTTTTCTCTGATGGCTCCCCTGGAAAAACGGCTCGAAAATCATGGCTCTTTCTGTTTCTGGAATCGGGGTACCGGTATTTGTGACATCAATATGTACCGTGGCGCCATGCAGACGGCTACTGATACAAATGTTACCGGATTCAGCACCATAGTGCACCGCATTGGAGTAAAGATTGTCCAGCACGCTCATCAATAGCATCGGCTCCGCCAGGCACGTATTCGCATCCAGTCTGACGTCGGTATGCATCATTTTAGCGCGGGCTGGCAAACTGTGAGCGGAAACCACCATATCGACCAGCGGTTCAATCTCAACGCTTTCCAGTTCAATGGCGCTATCTGCCAGTTTTCTGTTGTAATCAAGCAGTTGCTCAATCAACTTCTGTAAGTTACGGCTGCTGTTGTCGAGAATGCCGACCACCTCTTTTTGCTCAGGCGTCAGCGGCCCCACAACCTGATCGGCCAACAGCTCTGTGCCCTCACGCATACTGGCCAGTGGCGTTTTCAGTTCATGTGAGAGATGGCGTAAAAATTGGTGACGTTGTGATTCAAGCCAGGACAAACGCTCGCTCAACCAGATAATACGTTGGCCCACTGAGCGTAGTTCACGGGGACCGGTAAACGAAACGGCATTCCCCAGCGAACGCCCTTCCCCCAGTCGATTGATCATCCGCTCAATCCCCTTTACCGGCCCAATGATCATACGGGTAAAGAGCAGCACCATGGCCAGGCTGACCAGAAACAGCACCAGCGCCTGCCAGCCAAAGAACTGTCCGCGCTCGGCAATTTCCTGCTGAAGCTGTTGGCCGCGGGAGAAAATAACGGTTCTCGTCGCCTGCACCATCTCGGTGTTGGCGTGAGCAAAGGCTTCCAGGCTCGCCGCCGCCGCCGCATCCGGACCGCTGTTTGTACAGCGTAGTTGGGTGAGCGCATTCAGATCCTGACGCAATGCCTGATAAAGTTTGTCATCCGGCAATACGCCGGCATGCGCGTCCAGCATTTCACTGTAGCGCTTTCGTTGGCCGTGATAGACCTTCGCAAGCGTAGGATCGTCCAGCACACAGTACTGACGATAACTGCGCTCCATCCCGAGCGCCGCATTGGTCATCGCCTCGCTGCGACGGGCATCAATCAGAGTTGTGCGGTTGGTTAACGCCGCCTGCGCACTCAGGGCGTTGAGACTTTGCCATGCCTGCCATGCCAGCACCAATAAAGGAAGCAGGATCAGCAGGAATGCCAGCATAACCAATTGGCGTAATGACCGGGGAAATACAGACCAGCGCTTCAAAGCGTTACTCTCATCGGAGACGAATAGAAGGATGCTAACTGAGGGAAACCTCAGATACAACAAAGCCGGGCTTAACCCGGCTCTGTTATGGAATAAGGCGGTGCCTAACTCGACGTTTCGCCCGATGGTTGATAAAGCAGCGCTATTATCAGATGTTGGACGGCAGGCACCTTGTTGTGCGTCATTCGAAGTTTATGTAGCACGTCCCGAAGGGGCTGACATAAGAAGGTGAATGAGCCACTGCTTAGTATTATGCAGAAACCATGCCAATAGTTAAAGCATTATATTAACATCATGATTTTATTTAACTTTACGACAAAAAAGCAGCAAAGCCAAAGTGAGTAAGATTTCGCCATTGTGTCGTCAAAAAGAGACACCCAATCTCAAACTCAGCACACTCTATAAAAATCAATCAATTAAACGTCTCCTTTTGGAGACACTGCAAACTACCCTTTGTCGTGATTCCCCGACAAAAAGCGTCCACGGTTGGCTATTTCGTTTTATCCGGCCTGCCGTTTAGCTGGCCCGGTAAGCATCAGGCTACCGGGCCTTTCGCAGGTGTTGATTAACCTAACTGCTTACGCGCGTTACGGAAGATGCGCATCCACGGGCTGTCCTCGCCCCAGTTTTCCGGATGCCAGGAGTTGCTTACCGTGCGGAAAACGCGCTCCGGGTGCGGCATCATGATGGTCACGCGGCCATTTTCAGTAGTCACCGCCGTAATCCCGTTCGGCGAGCCGTTCGGGTTCGCCGGGTAGGTTTCGGTCACTTTGCCGAAGTTATCGACATAGCGCAGCGCCACCAGACCTTTGCTCTCAAGCTGAGCCAAATGCGCACCATCACGCACTTCCACACGCCCTTCCCCATGAGAAACCGCAATCGGCATCTGTGAGCCCACCATTCCCTGCAGTAACAGGGATGGGCTTTGGGTCACTTCCACCAGACTAAAGCGCGCTTCAAAACGGTCGGAATGGTTACGCACAAAGCGCGGCCACAGATCGCTGCCCGGGATCAGCTCACGCAGATTGGACATCATCTGGCAGCCATTACACACGCCAAGCGCCAGCGTTTGCGGACGGTGGAAGAAGGTTTCGAACGCATCGCGCACGCGGTTGTTAAAGAGGATCGATTTCGCCCAACCTTCACCCGCCCCCAGCACGTCGCCGTAAGAGAAGCCGCCACACGCCACCAGCGCCTGGAAGTCATCAAGACCAGTGCGCCCCGCCAGCAAGTCACTCATGTGTACATCGATTGCATCAAAGCCCGCACGGTGGAAAGCAGCTGCCATTTCCACATGCGAGTTGACGCCCTGTTCGCGCAGCACCGCGACTTTTGGACGTGCGCCGGTCGCGATGTATGGCGCAGCGATATCTTCGCTGATATCAAACGACAGCTTCACATTAAGACCAGGATCGGCATCGTTGGTTTTCGCCTGATGTTCCTGATCGGCACATTCAGGGTTGTCTCGCAGACGCTGCATTTGCCACGTGGTTTCAGCCCACCAGGTGCGTAAGGTGGTACGGCTTTCACTGAAGACAACCTGACCGTCCGCTTCGATAACAAAACTGTCACCGGAAACGGCCTGACCTAACGCGTGAACGCAGTCGCCAAGACCATGTTGCGCCAACAGGGTTTCGACGGCCTGACGATCCGCCGCACGAACCTGAATGACGGCCCCAAGCTCTTCGTTAAACAGCGCCGCCAGACGATCGTCGCCCAGAGCAGCGATATCCGCCTGAATGCCACAGTGACCGGTAAAGGCCATCTCAGCCAGCGTCACCAGCAAACCGCCATCAGAACGGTCGTGGTAAGCCAGCAGTTTACGCTGCGCCACCAGCGCCTGCATCGCATCATAGAAGCCTTTCAGCTGTGCGACGTCACGCACGTCTGCCGGTTTGTCGCCAAGCTGACGGTAAACCTGCGCCAGCGCAGTTGCCCCCAGCGCGTTGTGGCCCTTGCCCAGGTCAATCAGCAGCAGGGCGTTATCTTCCGTGGAGAGCTGCGGCGTGATGGTGTGACGGACGTCTTCCACGCGGGCAAACGCGGTGATCACCAGCGATAATGGCGAGGTCATTTCACGCTGCTCATTGCCTTCCTGCCAGCGGGTTTTCATCGACATCGAGTCTTTGCCCACCGGAATGGTCAGACCCAATGCCGGACAGAGTTCTTCACCCACCGCTTTTACAGCTTCATACAAGCCGGCATCTTCACCCGGGTGGCCTGCTGCCGCCATCCAGTTTGCAGACAGTTTGATACGTTTGATATCACCAATCTGCGTCGCCGCAATGTTGGTGAGCGCTTCCCCAACCGCCAGACGGGCGGACGCGGAGAAATCCAGCAATGCGACCGGCGCACGCTCGCCCAACGACATGGCTTCGCCGTAGTAGCTGTCAAGGCTTGCGGTGGTAACCGCACAGTTCGCCACCGGAACCTGCCACGGGCCAACCATCTGATCGCGCGCCACCATGCCGGTGACGGTGCGGTCGCCGATGGTGACGAGGAACGTTTTTTCCGCCACGGCAGGTAAATGCAGTACGCGGTTGACCGCATCGGCAACGGTAATATCACGACGATCCAGCGCGTCGCCTTTTGCTTGCAGGCGCTGCACATCACGGGTCATTTTCGGCGTTTTGCCCAACAGAACATCCAGCGGCAGATCGATAGGCTGATTATCGAAATGACGGTCATTCATCGAAAGATGCTGTTCTTCGGTTGCTTCACCGATCACGGCGTACGGTGCGCGCTCGCGCTTGCAGAGCGCATCAAACAGCGGCAACTGGTCAGCGGCAACCGCCAGAACATAACGTTCCTGCGATTCGTTACACCAGATTTCCAGCGGGCTCATACCCGGCTCGTCGCTGAGGATGTCACGCAGTTCAAATTTGCCGCCGCGCCCGCCGTCGCTCACCAGTTCCGGCATCGCGTTAGAGAGACCGCCCGCGCCCACGTCGTGGATAAACAGGATTGGGTTAGCATCGCCCAACTGCCAGCAACGGTCGATAACCTCCTGGCAGCGACGTTCCATTTCCGGGTTGTCGCGCTGTACGGAGGCGAAATCCAGATCGGCATCGGACTGGCCGGACGCCATAGAAGACGCCGCGCCGCCACCAAGACCGATGTTCATCGCCGGGCCGCCGAGCACGATCAGCTTCGCGCCAACGACGATCTCGCCTTTCTGTACGTGATCGGCGCGGATGTTGCCGATCCCGCCCGCCAGCATGATCGGTTTGTGATAGCCGCGTAGCTCTTCGCCGTTGTGGCTATTCACTTTCTCTTCATACGTACGGAAGTAACCGTTCAGCGCCGGACGACCAAATTCGTTGTTAAATGCGGCGCCGCCCAGCGGGCCTTCGGTCATGATGTCCAGCGCGGTAACAATGCGCTCCGGCTTACCGAAATCTTCTTCCCACGGCTGTTCAAAGCCCGGAATACGCAGGTTAGAAACAGAGAAACCAACCAGACCGGCTTTCGGCTTCGCGCCACGCCCAGTCGCGCCTTCGTCACGAATCTCGCCACCGGAACCGGTCGCAGCACCTGGCCAAGGCGAAATTGCGGTCGGGTGGTTATGGGTTTCTACTTTCATCAGGATGTGTGTAGGTTCCTGATGGAAGTCGTAACGACCCGTTTCATGGTCGGCAAAGTAGCGCCCCACTTCAGAACCTTCCATTACCGCCGCGTTATCTTTATAGGCAGAAAGCACGTGGTCCGGCGTGGTCTCGAAGGTGTTTTTAATCATTTTGAACAGCGATTTCGGCTGTTGTTTGCCATCAATGACCCAGTCGGCGTTGAAAATCTTGTGACGGCAGTGTTCGGAGTTCGCCTGGGCGAACATATAAAGCTCAATGTCGTTTGGATTGCGGCCCAGGTTGCTGAAGGCAGTATGCAGATAATCAATTTCGTCATCCGCCAGCGCCAGGCCCAGACGCAGGTTTGCGTTAATCAGTGCCTGACGACCTTCGCCCAGCACATCAACGCTGGCAACCGGTGCCGGTTGGTGGTGAACAAACAGTTTTTCTGCGTCGTTCAACGAGGAGAAAATCGTCTCCATCATGCGGTCGTGCAGTTCAGCAGCAACGCTTTGCCACTGCTCAGCGGTGAGTGGCTCAGCGTCAACGTACCAGGCAATGCCACGTTCCAGACGGCTCACCTGTTGCAGGCCGCAGTTGTGTGCAATATCCGTTGCTTTGGAAGACCAGGGAGAGATGGTGCCAGGACGAGGGGTAACCAACAGCAGTTTTCCCTCCGGGGTATGGCTGCGTAAGCTCGGGCCATACTTCAGCAAACGGGCAAGCTGCGCGTGTTCATCATCGTTCAGCGGCGCATTCAGGCAGGCAAAATGGACATACTCAGCGTAAATATTGTTGACCTGGAGGTTGGCAGCCTGAAAACGCGCCAGCAGTTTGTTAATACGGAATGCAGACAGTGCAGGCGAACCACGCAGAATTTCCATCATAAGTCTCTCGTCTTCTAAGCTTTCGGTGTGCCCAAGTGGGGAAACGGGCGCCATTATAAAGAATCTGGCGCGCTGACGAAACCGTTTGCGTCGAAATAAAATCACCGCCGTTTCTTATCATCCGATGCGCCACTGATTCCGAATTAGTTGCCAACTGGCGTATTGTTGCGCAAAATGCCGCACATCAATGACTCACACTAGCTTTAATCACTACATTTTCAGGCTGAGAAACCGCACGATCCAGAGAATTAACTAATTGAAAAAATTAAAGATTAATTATCTGTTCATCGGCATACTGACGCTGCTGTTGGCAGCGGCCCTCTGGCCATCAATCCCCTGGTTCGGTAAAGCCGATAATCGTATCGCCGCCATTCAGGCGCGGGGAGAGCTGCGCGTCAGTACCATTGACTCACCGCTAACCTACTCAACCCTCAATGGAAAAAAGTACGGTCTGGATTATGAGCTGGCGCAGCTGTTCGCCAACTACTTAGGCGTAAAGCTGAAGGTCACCGTACGTCAGAACATCAGCCAGTTGTTTGACGATCTGGACAATGGCAAGGCCGACCTGCTGGCCGCAGGTCTGGTCTATAACAGCGAACGCGTGAAAAACTACCAATCGGGTCCAACGTACTATTCTGTTTCTCAGCAAGTGGTCTATCGGGTCGGACAATATCGCCCGCGAACGCTTGCCACCGTGAATGAAAACCAACTCACCATTGCGCCAAGTCATGTGGTCCTGAATGACCTACGCACCCTGAAAGAGACAAAGTTCCCCGAACTCAGCTGGAAAGTCGATGACAAAAAGGGCACGACGGAACTGATGGAAGCGGTGATCAGCGGCGAACTGGAGTACACCATCGCAGACTCGGTGGCCATCAGCTTGTTCCAGCGCGTACACCCTGAGCTGGCCGTTGCGCTGGATGTCACCGATGAGCAGCCGGTCACCTGGTTCAGCCAACTGGATGATGACAACACGCTCTCGGCAGCCCTGCTCGATTTTTTTAACACCATTAATGAAGACGGTTCTCTGGCGCGACTGGAAGAAAAATATTTGGGTCACGGCGGCGACTTTGATTACGTTGATACCCGCACCTTCTTACGCGCTGTAGATAACGTGCTGCCAGAGCTGAAACCGCTGTTTCAGAAGTATGCGCAGGAGATTGACTGGCGTTTACTGGCGGCTATCGCGTACCAGGAATCGCACTGGGATGCGCAAGCCACCTCGCCAACCGGCGTACGCGGCATGATGATGCTCACCAGAAATACCGCCCAAAGTCTGGGGTTGACTGACAGGACCGACGCCGAACAGAGCATCAGCGGCGGCGCGCGTTATCTACAGGATATGATGAGCAAAGTCCCTGATACCGTTCCCGAAGAAGAGCGTATCTGGTTTGCGCTCATCGCTTACAATATGGGTTATGCGCACATGCTCGACGCCCGGGCGTTAACGGTAAAAACCAAAGGGAATCCGGACAGTTGGACCGATGTAAAACAGCGCTTGCCGCTGCTCAGCCAGAAACCGTATTACAGCAAGTTGACCTACGGCTATGCGCGCGGGCACGAAGCTTACGCCTATGTGGAAAATATTCGAAAGTATCAGATAAGCCTGGTCGGCTATCTGCAGGAGAAAGAGAAACAGGCCGCAGAAACACTGAAACTGGCGCAGGACTACCCGGCGGTGTCTGCGGAGGACTTTGGTAAAGAGAGGCTCTCCCTCTCCTCGTTTTTGTCGCAGTCGTCTTCGGCCTACCTGACACCTTCGCCGACATTACTGTTACCGCCGAAGGAAAAAGAGGAAGAGTAACGCGACGTTTATTCAGGCGTCGCCGATGACTTTTTCAGTGCTTTGATCTCCTGACGACGCATGCGGAAAAAATCGCTCAGCAGCGTCGCGCATTCATCACGCAAGATGCCCTCGGTGATTTCCACCCGGTGATTCATACCCGGGTGATGCAAGACATCCATCAGCGAGCCTGCCGCGCCCGTTTTTGCATCACGTGCGCCAAAAACAACCCGACCAATCCGACTGTGGACCATCGCGCCTGCACACATGACGCACGGTTCCAGCGTGACGTACAGCGTGGTGTCCAGCAAACGGTAGTTTTGCAGCACCATCCCCCCTTGTCGTAACGCCATAATTTCCGCATGCGCAGTAGGATCGTGATGACCGATTGGCCGATTCCACCCTTCACCGATGACGCGATCATTGTGCACCAATACCGCACCCACCGGCACTTCACGTTCGTCCCAGGCGCGTTTCGCCAGCGTCAACGCATGACGCATCCAGTATTCGTGGCTAAATTCAACTTCAGACAAAGGGAAACTCCAGTAATAAAAGCGGGCGCATTATACACAGACGCTCTGCTTTGCACTATTCCAGTTGCTGGAGCTCACCGCGTGGCGTGACGCGCCAGCGATGCTGGCAAAAGTAGAGTAATGGGTTGTCCTGCTTGCTGTCGCTGTATCCGCTATACAGACGCAGCGGCGTGCCAATCTGCCGCTCAAGTTGCGCGACTTTTTCGTGCCCCAGGCAACGCAGAGTCAACACCCAGCCACCGTAGCCTCGCTGGATCTGACTGGCGATCAGGTTAACGCGCGGCAGCCACGGGGTATCAAAATAGACCTGCTCGACCAGCGATTGCGGCGAGCCGGTGATAAGCCAGATATCGGCATCAGAACTCAACAAATAGGTGGTGAGTCGTTCCTGCACAATCGGAAACGCGGTGACGTTATCCCGAAACCAACGCACAAACTCAGCCTGACGCGCTTTCAGACGCGCTTCGCTGTGACCAAATGTACATCCCCACAACAAGAGACTCACGGGCCAGCGAGCGGCGCGCCCTTTTATCATCAACGCAATCGCAATGATCGGCAGTAAAGGCAGCACGAGCAGCACATTCAGCGGCTGGCGACGCAACAGATAACGCAGGAAACTGCCAAACATATCCTGTTGGTGCAACGTACCATCCAAATCAAAAAATACGACACGACGCTCGTGGCTGGTCAAACCCTGCACCTCTGGAAAGTTGAACTCTGAAGCCTGGTCAACGAGAACCTGGCGCTAACTGCTATTAAATAGCCTAACAGATAGAACATCACTTTTCCGGCAACAATCGTTAATGCGCATAGTCGCGTCACATCAATGATAAACGGCTTACTCCCCCGTCGCCGTATGCTCGTCTGTTTAGTTTTCTAATGCCGCCCGTAAAAATCCCTGGTGAGCCGACAGTTTTTCTCTGGCGGCTGCCGCATCCAGCCCGGAGAGCGCCATCAGAATGGCGGGTTTGACGTCAAAATCGGTTTGTTTCAGTAGCGCCTCAGCGTCTTCGCGCGTAATTCCTGTCGCTTCCACCACCATGCGACACGCTCTGTCGATCAGTTTGACGTTGGTGGCCTTCATATCCACCATCAGGTTTTGATAGACCTTGCCAAATTTCACCATCGCACCAGTGGAGATCATATTGAGCACCAGCTTTTGCGCAGTACCTGATTTCAGTCGCGTTGACCCCGTCAGCGCCTCGGGGCCGACCACCGGCGAAATCGCTATGTCCGCCTCACGCGCGATCGGTGAGTCAGGATTACAGGAAATAGCGACCGTGGTGCATCCAGCCAGGTTGGCATACTTCAAGCCGCCAATCACGTAGGGCGTGCGACCTGATGCCGCCAGTCCAACCACCAGATCCTGCGCGGTCAGATTGAGCGCCTTTAAATCCTCTTCCCCTAACTGCAGACTATCTTCGGCACCTTCAACCGCCTTCAACAACGCGCCCGGGCCCCCTGCTATCAATCCCACGACCAGCCCATGCGGCACGCCAAAAGTTGGCGGGCATTCAGACGCATCAAGCACTCCCAGCCGTCCACTGGTGCCAGCACCCATATAAATAATGCGCCCTCCTGCCTTTAACGCATTTGCAGCGGCATCGACTGCACGCGCAACCTCCGGCAGCGTCTCTTTTACTGCGAGCGCTACCTGCGTATCCTGTTGATTAAAACGATGAACCAGCTCAAGCGTGGATAAAGCATCGAGGTCCATAGTCTGTGGATTACGGGTTTCTGAAACTAACGCGCCGAGATTCATTTTTTCTCCTCAGGAATTTTTAATTCATACTAATTGCCTATAATGGAATATTATATTCATTCAGGCGAGTGAAATTTGTGTCGCTGTCGCCATCACGTTTTCGCCAGGAGAACCCATGAACTGTTTGAGCCGTATTCGTCAACGTTATCCCCATCTCGCCCAAAGCGACAAGAGGCTTGCGGATTATCTTCTTTCGCAACCGGATAACGCACGGCATCTCAGTTCGCAGCAGCTTGCCGCCGAAGTGGGCATCAGTCAGTCCAGCGTGGTGAAATTCGCGCAAAAAATGGGATTTAAAGGATTTCCGGCACTGAAACTGGCGATCAGCGAAGCGCTGGTGAGCAATCCGAATCCTCAGTCAGTTCCCGTCCACAATCTGATCCGTGGCGATGATCCTATGCGTCTGGTGGGCGAAAAGCTGATTAAAGAAAATGTGGCGGCGATGCACGCTACGCTCGACGTCAACAGCGAAGAAAAGCTGATCGAGAGCGCGACGATGCTACGTCGCGCCCGGCGGATTGTCCTGACCGGGATTGGCGCTTCAGGCCTGGTTGCGCAAAACTTTGCCTGGAAGCTCATGAAAATAGGCTTTAATGCTGTCGTCGAGCGCGATATGCACGCCCTGCTGGCGACGGTTCAGGCGCTCTCTTCAGAGGATCTGCTGCTGGCCATCTCCTACACGGGTGAACGCAGAGAGCTTAATCTGGCGGCAGATGAAACATTGTTGGTGGGAGGGAAAATCCTGGCCATCACCGGATTTACGCCTAACGCATTGCAGCAGCGCGCCACACATTGCCTGTATACCATTGCAGAGGAGCAGGCCACCCGTAGTGGGGCTATTTCATCCACGCATGCTCAAATGATGCTCACTGATGTGCTTTTTATGGCGTTGGTACAACAGGATTTGGAACACGCTCCGGGACGTATCAGACACAGCGAGGCGCTGGTAAAAAAACTGGTCTGAGCAAAGAATGCGCGTATAATGCCCGCCCGATTTGTGATGTTTTGAGAGTATCCTGATGGCGCTGTTAATCACCAAAAAATGCATCAATTGCGATATGTGCGAACCGGAATGCCCAAACGAGGCCATTTCCATGGGCGATGCTATCTATGAGATTAACAGCGACAAGTGTACTGAATGCGTTGGCCATTACGACACGCCAACCTGCCAGAAAGTATGCCCGATCCCGAATACGATTCTGAAAGATCCGGCACACGTCGAAACGCAGGAGCAGTTGTGGGATAAGTTTGTCCTGATGCACCACGCGGACAAACTCTAAAACGGCCCTTGCTTAACTCTCGATAATCACCGTGGCGCAGGCGTAGTGTCGTTCATCGGCCAGCGTGACGTGCATACTGGCAACACCGAGGGTTTCCGCCAGCTTCAACGCCTCCCCCCACAACCGCAAACGCGGCTTGCCGAGTTCATCGTTAAACACTTCAAACTGGTTAAACGCCAGACCGTTGCGAATTCCGGTGCCGAAGGCTTTTGCCGCCGCCTCTTTTACCGCGAAACGTTTGGCGAGAAAACGCACCGGTTGTTGGTGCGTTTCCCAAATGGCCCATTCATTGTCGCTGAGCACTCTTCTTGCAAGACGATCGCCTGACCGAGAGATAACCGCCTCAATACGAGCAATCTCTACAATATCCGTGCCCAAACCCAGGATCGCCATTAGCCACGCGCTTCCAGCATCAGACGCTTCATTTCAGCAATCGCCTCTTTCAGGCCGCTCATCACCGCACGTCCGATAATGGCATGGCCGATATTCAGCTCGTGCATTTCCGGCAACGCCGCGATGGCTTTCACGTTGTGATACGTCAGACCATGACCCGCATTCACTTTCAGCCCCAGACCGGCCGCAAAGGTCGCCGCCCTGGCGATACGCGCCAGCTCCTGCGCCTGTTGAGCGTCGGTTTTGGCATCCGCATAGCAGCCGGTATGAATTTCAATGTAGGGTGCCCCAACCTCTGCGGCGGCTTTGATCTGAGCTTCATCGGCATCAATGAACAATGATACGAGGATCCCTGCATCTGCCAGACGTTTACAGGCATCGCGCATTTTGTCGCGCTGACCTGCCACATCCAGACCGCCCTCAGTAGTGACTTCCTGGCGTTTTTCCGGCACCAGACAGCAAAAATGCGGCTTCGTCTCAACGGCAATCGCCAGCATCTCTTCCGTCACCGCCATCTCCAGGTTCATGCGAGTATCCAGCGTCTGGCGCAGAATACGCACGTCACGGTCAGTGATATGGCGGCGATCTTCACGCAGGTGCACGGTAATACCGTCGGCACCCGCCTGTTCGGCAATAAATGCAGCCTGTACCGGGTCCGGGTATGCGGTGCCACGCGCATTACGCAGAGTAGCAATGTGGTCAATGTTGACGCCTAACAGTAATTCAGCCATGACAATCCTCGTTAATCGTTATTCGTTTTCACTGCGCGTTTTGGCATAAATTGCCGGAAGAGCTCCCGGCTTTTTAACGGCTTACCTCCAAGATACGGCTTTAGCGCCATACGGGTAAAGCGTTTCGCTGCGCGCAATGTATCAACATCAGGAAATTCTCTTGCTTCAAGCGCCTTCAGATGTCGTCCGGTGAAGGTGTTGTTATCAATCACGACGCTGGCAATGAACCCTTTCTCTTCGCGATAGCGATACGTCATGGTGTCATCCACCAACTCACCGCTGCCAGCACAATGCGTGAAGTCCACCCCATAACCCAGGTGACCGAGCAACGCGAGCTCAAAGCGACGCAGAGCGGGTTCGGGAGTCCCCGTAGCACCTGCCAGTGTTTGTATGCAGTTCAGATAATCAAAAAAGAGTTCAGAAAAGCGCGTCTCGTACTCAAGTACACGAGAAACCAGTTCGTTGATGTAGAGACCACTGTAAAGCGTGATACCGCTGAGAGGAAGCGCCAGGGAGACGGCTTCTGCGCTGCGTAAGGTTTTCACCTCACCGCGACCGCCAAAGCGAAGCAGGAGCGGCGTGAAAGGCTGTAAAGCGCCTTTCAGATTAGAACGTTTGGAACGTGCGCCTTTGGCGACCAGACGCACGCGACCTGACTCTTCCGTGAAGACGTCCAGCATCAGGCTGGTTTCGCTCCACGGACGGCTGTGCAATACGAATGCGCGCTGCCAGCCTTCCATCATACTCGTCGCCTTTCAAGTTGCAGGTGCGTTGGCCGCGTCCGTTCACCCCAGTCACTTACTTGAGTAAGCTCCTGGGAATTCACGGCCTTGCCGCCTTCCTGCACCTCGAAAGTCATAGAGTATGCAATATTAGAGATCGTCGCCATAGCCGAGACTGCGCAGCGCGCGCTCGTCGTCGGCCCAGCCAGATTTCACTTTCACCCACAGTTCCAGGTGTACTGGCGCTTCAAACATGTCCTGCATATCTTTACGCGCTTCAATACCGATGGTTTTGATTTTGGCCCCTTTGTTGCCAATGACCATCTTCTTCTGCCCTTCACGCTCAACGAGGATCAGCCCATTGATGTCGTAGCCGCCGCGTTCGTTAGTAATGAAACGTTCAATCTCAACGGTAACGGAGTACGGCAGCTCAGCACCCAGAAAACGCATCAGTTTTTCACGGATGATTTCCGAAGCCATAAAGCGCTGGGAACGATCGGTGATGTAATCTTCCGGGAAGTGATGGATGGCCTCCGGCAGGTGTTTACGCACGATGCCCGCAACCGTATCCACGTTCATACCGGTTTCCGCAGACATCGGCACAATATCGAGGAAATTCATCTGGCTCGCCAGGAATTGCAGGTGCGGCAGTAAATCCGCTTTTTCCTGCACGTTATCCACTTTGTTGACTGCCAGGATAACCGGAGCTTTACCGTCGCGCAGTTTGTTCAGCACCATCTCATCGTCTGGCGTCCAGCGGGTGCCTTCTACAACGAAAATGATCAGTTCAACGTCGCCAATAGAGCTACTCGCCGCTTTGTTCATCAGGCGGTTAATGGCGCGTTTTTCTTCCATGTGCAAACCCGGGGTATCGACATAAATAGCCTGATACGCCCCTTCGGTATGGATACCGACAATGCGGTGACGTGTGGTTTGCGCCTTACGGGAAGTAATTGAAATCTTCTGCCCAAGCAGATTATTCAACAGGGTAGATTTGCCTACATTCGGGCGACCGACGATGGCAATAAATCCGCAATAGGTTGTATCGATGCTCATTCCAACTCCAGTTTTTTCAACGCCTGTTCGGCGGCAGCCTGCTCAGCCTTACGACGGCTTGAACCTGTGCCTACCACCGGTTCACTCAGGCCGCTGACCTGGCAGTGGATAGTAAATTCCTGATCATGCGCTTCACCACGCACCTGTACCACCAGATAAGACGGTAACGGCAGATGACGACCTTGCAAATATTCCTGCAAACGCGTTTTCGGATCTTTTTGTTTATCGCCCGGGCTAATTTCATCCAGACGGCTTTGATACCAGTTAAGGATCAGTTTCTCGACGGTCTGAATATCGCTGTCGAGGAATACGCCACCAATTAACGCTTCTACGGTATCGGCCAGAATAGATTCACGACGGAAGCCGCCGCTTTTCAATTCACCCGGCCCCAAACGCAAGCATTCACCCAGATCAAACTCACGGGCTAATTCCGCAAGTGTGTTACCACGCACCAGCGTGGCGCGCATACGGCTCATATCCCCTTCGTCCACACGTGGGAAACGGTGATATAGCGCATTAGCGATGACAAAGCTCAAAATAGAGTCGCCTAAAAACTCTAAACGCTCGTTATGTTTGCTGCTGGCACTACGATGGGTTAATGCCTGCTGCAACAGCTCCTGATGAGTAAAAGTGTAGCCCAGCTTCCGTTGAAGCCGATTAATTACGATGGGGTTCATGCGATACCAATAAATGAATGCGTCAACAATCCAGCACACGAAACAGACCTGTATTTGAAACCAATGCTGTTTCGTGTGCCGTGGCGACCAGACGGCGCCAACCTTAAACTTCGGGGGAATATTCTATACACAACGACAAAGGATGTCGTTAGTCTGGGGGAATTTATCCAATAAATAATTCATGTTGTCGCCATTACGACGACAACATGAACATTTATCAGGAATTAATGAATACCGCCGATACGGCTTAAACGCACGCCGGTAGGCCATTCACCTTCTTGTTTATCAAAACTCATCCAGATCGCCGTCGCTTTACCGACCAGGTTTGCTTCCGGTACAAATCCCCAGTAACGGCTGTCCGCGCTGTTATCACGGTTATCACCCATCATGAAGTATTGTCCCGGCGGCACAATCCAAGTAGCCAGTTGCTGACCTGGCTGCTGGTAATACATCCCGACCTGATCCTGTGCGATTGGCACGGTCAGGATCCGGTGTGTTACCTCACCCAGCGTCTCTTTGCGCTCAGTCAGACGAATACCGTTATCTTTGGTTTCGTTCAACGGCACTTCAAAGAATCCACTGCTGGCTTCGCCTGCGTTACGACGGGCAAACGTCTGAACGAAATCGCTCGGCTGAACATTGGAATAGGTTACCGCCAGCGCATTTTCACATGCCTGGCCTGAACTGCACCCTGGCTGAATGGTGACTTCTTTCGCTACCGGATCGTACGAGACTTTATCACCCGGTAAACCGACAGCGCGTTTGATGTAATCCAGACGCGGATCTTCCGGGTATTTAAAGACCACGATATCGCCACGTTTAGGATGACCGGTTTCAATCAAGGTTTTCTGGTAAATCGGGTCTTTAATTCCATAGGCGAATTTTTCCACCAGAATAAAGTCACCGATTAACAGTGTCGGCATCATCGAACCTGACGGGATCTGGAAGGGTTCATAGATAAATGAACGCACAACCAGCACAATCGCCAGCACCGGAAACACCGACGCGCCGGTTTCCAGCCAGCCGGGCTTAGGTGCCACTTTTTTTAGCGTGGCTTTGTCCAGCGACTCATTGACAGCGGCCTGTGCCGCTGCCTGACGCTCCCGACGTTTTGGCGCGAAGATAAACTTATCCACGCACCATAAAATGCCCGTCACCAGTGTGGCAATCACCAGAATCAGGGCAAACATATTCGCCATGCCAACTCCTTAGGGTTATTTGCTGTCTTTACCGACATGCAGAATGGCGAGAAACGCTTCCTGAGGCAGCTCTACGTTACCGATCTGCTTCATTCGTTTTTTACCTTCTTTCTGCTTCTGCAGCAGTTTTTTCTTACGGCTGATATCACCGCCATAGCACTTCGCCAACACGTTCTTACGCAGCTGCTTCACCGTCGAGCGCGCAATAATGTGCGTCCCAATCGCGGCCTGGATAGCGATGTCAAACTGCTGGCGCGGGATGAGCTCTTTCATCTTCTCAACCAAATCACGGCCACGGCTTTGCGAATTGCCACGGTGAGTGATCAACGCCAGCGCATCAACACGCTCGTTGTTAATCAACACGTCAACACGAACCATGTCCGATGCCTGGAAGCGTTTAAAGTTATAGTCTAGCGAAGCGTAGCCACGAGACGTTGACTTCAGACGGTCGAAGAAGTCGAGCACCACTTCCGCCATCGGGATTTCGTAGGTCAGCGCAACCTGGTTACCGTGGTATACCATGTTGGTCTGTACGCCACGCTTCTCGATACACAGCGTGATAACGTTGCCCAGGTAAGCCTGCGGCAGCAGCATGTGACATTCTGCGATCGGCTCGCGCAACTCATAAATGTTGTTCAGCGGCGGCAGTTTGGATGGGCTGTCGACATAGATAGTTTCTTTGCTGGTCGTTTCGACTTCGTAAACAACGGTCGGCGCGGTGGTGATCAGATCCAGATCGTATTCACGTTCCAGACGTTCCTGAATGATCTCCATGTGCAACAGCCCCAGGAAGCCACAGCGGAAGCCGAAGCCCAGCGCCGTTGAGCTTTCCGGCTCGTAGAACAGAGAAGCGTCGTTCAGGCTCAGTTTACCGAGCGCATCGCGGAAGTTTTCGTAATCGTCTGAACTGACCGGGAACAGACCCGCATAAACCTGCGGTTTAACCTTTTTAAACCCTGGCAGCGCTTTATCCGCCGGGTTACGCGCCTGCGTCAGCGTATCGCCAACCGGTGCGCCGAGGATGTCTTTAATCGCACAAACCAGCCAACCTACCTCGCCGCATTTCAGCTCAGTGCGGTCAACCTGCTTCGGCGTAAAGATGCCCAGACGGTCTGCGTTGTAGACCTGCCCGGTGCTCATCACTTTAATCTTGTCGCCTTTACGCATGGTGCCGTTTTTAATACGCACCAGCGAAACAACGCCAAGATAGTTATCGAACCAGGAGTCGATGATCAGCGCCTGCAGCGGGCCTTCCGGATCGCCTTCCGGCGGCGGAATATCACGCACCAGACGTTCCAGAACGTCGGTCACGCCCACGCCGGTTTTCGCCGAGCAGCGCACGGCGTCAGTGGCGTCGATGCCGACAATATCTTCAATCTCTTCTGCCACACGTTCAGGATCGGCGGCAGGTAAGTCAATTTTGTTAAGGACCGGAACCACTTCCAGATCCATTTCCATGGCGGTATAGCAGTTCGCCAGGGTTTGTGCTTCTACACCCTGTCCGGCGTCAACCACCAGCAATGCACCTTCACACGCCGCCAGTGAACGGGAAACTTCATAAGAGAAGTCAACGTGGCCAGGGGTGTCGATAAAGTTAAGCTGATAGGTTTCACCATCAGATGCTTTGAAATCGAGCGTCACGCTCTGCGCTTTGATCGTAATACCGCGCTCACGCTCAAGATCCATCGAGTCGAGAACCTGCGCTTCCATTTCACGGTCAGACAGGCCACCGCAGATCTGGATAATACGGTCAGACAGCGTCGATTTACCGTGGTCGATGTGAGCTATGATTGAAAAGTTACGTATGTTCTTCATATAGTGTAATTATTGTGCCTTACGCCTGGTTCGACAGGCTTTGAGAAGTCGCTGTTCTGAGCTTAACGTCTGTTTAAGTGAAACGCCGCATTCTACACTACAACGCTGAGGCGAGGAAATGTTCATAGAGCAAGGATAGCGGGAACTGGAAACAACATCGCTTTTGCAATGCAAAATACAACAAAGCCAGTGAAATCACTGGCTCGTTTCGGCTGGAGGGGTCTCGACGCGGAGCATTCCCGGCGGTAAGGCAACGTTCAGAATCACCGGTTGCCAGGCTTCTCGCTTTGCCAGTTTGCGGGAGAAACCACGCGCAATCAAAAATCCCCCGACCCCGCCTAATATCGCACCGCTCAATGAAGCCATATCTGAGCCGAACAAGACCTGAAACAGGGAAGCAAACAGAAAAAGTCCAGCCAGCGGCGACAGGTATACCAACATCGCTGACCCCAGCAGGCTACCTTCGGCAATACCCAGTTCGACTTTCTGCCCTGGGACCAACGGTTCAGCACTCGGTACCACAATCGTATGCGTCGTTTGTGGTCCCAGTTTATTCAACACCCGAGTGCCGCATCCCGCACGGGAAGCGCAGCTACTGCAGGATGCCTTAACATCACAACTCACCCTCGCCTGACCATCCTGCCAGGAGACAACCGTTGCCCACTCTTTGATCATTTCGCAGCCCTGAACTTAATGTTGTCTGCAATGCGTTTGGCGGTTTGCGGCGGAAGTTCACCCACAACGGTGATTTCTGCGTTGTCACGCACGCTGGTGCTTACCGTTCTACGCCCGGTACGCAGCAGTTGATCGGTGCTGGCTTGCGTCGCACGGTTAACGTTCACCGAGAAACTGAACAACCCATCGGAGTACAGACGGGACTCAATTGGCATTTCCATAGTCGGAATCGGGCGTCGGCTACTGGATATTTCGCTGAACCCTTGCGGAAGCCAGGATGGGCTCCAGTTGAAGTTAGTCTTTTCCCCCGCCGGAACAGAAAGCAGAGGCGGCAGATTAGCTTTTGCCAGGGCCTGCATCGTATTACCGATATCATTATTCACGTTAAAGGCGATCACGCGGAATTGTTCCAGCGTTTCGCCATCGCGATCCAGGAGATCAACCCTCATCGGTAATCGGGTCTCTGCGTCCATCCAGACGATGTAGCTATAGCGAGTACCATCACGCGCAACAACACGGATCACTTCGCACAAACGGTCAGCGATACGCGTTTTCCCGACAGAGATAAAATCATAAAAGGGAGCGAGTCGCTTAAAGTCGGTATAGACCAGAGAAGGCAGGGAATCAACGATGTAGTCACCGTTTAAGGTGAACGGCTCGAGCCCAGGCTCGAAATAGCTGATTTCGTTTCCACGCTGGACGACTTCCCGGCGCGGGCCATCCAGTTGCAACAATTGTGCAAGCGGACGGTTATCGAGGCGCGCATGCCGATAACGCAGAGACTCAACGCCTTGTTTATTGATGCTGACGAATGACAGCTCGTAGGTGAGTGACTGGCTGGCCAGATTCATCTGCTGCAACAACGCCCCGGACGCAGGGTTGGCCGAGGCGTTAGCAGAAAAGAACAGGCTACCTGTCACAAGTGACATGGCAAACCAAAGTTGCTTCATTACTGCGATTGCGTTCCTAAAGTTTGAATTCCTGGCACCTGCACAGCGGCTTGCTGTGTTTGCGCCTGCTCAAACTGAAGCTGTTCGGAGTGCAGTCGACGTTGCAGTTCGTAATCCTGCAGCATGGCATTGATACGACGACGCTGCTCCTGTACCTGCTGTTGCTGGCCACCGCTGGCCGTTGCATCAGAAGGTACCCCCAGACTCACCGGGCTCGCCTTACCCATCATTGGTAAGGTATTGAATACCGGCGTTTCAGGCTGCTGGGACGTTTCAGATTGTCCGTTATAGTGCTGGACGCCAACAATAACTGCAAGCGATACGCATGCCGCTACGCCCATTTGGGTGAGTTGCGCCGCCCACGGACGCATTTTCTTCCAGAAAGGCATTTTTTGCCACTGGTGCGGTGCGGGTTGGGCTTCAGGGATCAACGGCGTCGCCTGGCGTACGGGCTCGCTTTCAATCGCGGCCATAACGCGCGCGGAAATATCGAAATGGAGAACATCAGCTGTGTCTCCGCGCATGGAATCGCGGATCAGGTGATAACTCTCCCATGTTTTCTGCATTTCCGGGTCATGAGTCAGCGCTTTAAGCAGCTCATTATCCAGCGTTTCGCCATCCATTAAAGCGGAAAGTTTCTCTTTCTGCATGCCTAATACCTTTTCCAGTATCCCGCTATCGTCAACGCCTGATAAGCGGTTGAACTTTATTATCAATAGCTTCCCGCGCTCGGAAGATACGAGAACGCACCGTACCCACCGGACAATCCATGATAGCGGCTATCTCTTCATAGCTTAGGCCATCTAGCTCCCGCAAGGTAATTGCCATGCGTAAATCTTCCGGGAGGGACTCAATAGTTCGGAAAACTATCTGTCTCAGCTCTTCTGACAACATTAAGTTCTCAGGGTTCGAAATTTCTTTCAGCGCACCGCCACTTTCGAAGTTTTCTGCTTCAATCGCATCCACATCACTGGATGGCGGGCGGCGCCCCTGAGCGACCAGGTAATTCTTAGCTGTATTGACTGCAATTCGATATAGCCAGGTATAAAAAGCACTATCTCCCCGGAAAGAATCCAGCGCGCGATAGGCCTTAATAAATGACTCTTGCACCACATCGGGAACATCGCCCGACGGCACATAGCGGGAAACCAGACTCGCCACTTTATGCTGGTAGCGTACCACCAGTAAATTAAAGGCTTTCTGATCTCCCTTCTGGACCCGTTCAACCAGGACCTGGTCCGTTAACTGCTCGCTCATCCGAGGTAAAGTCTCCCCAAACCAAATTTCCACGCGCTCTCGAAACGCCACTCCATCAGCTGCACTATGAGCAAGCAATGGGTTAGAGTGTCAGAGTTTCGTAAAGTTCCGTTACGCATTTGTTTTTGTTTGTCATGTTGTAGACAGGTCATTATCTCTCATTATAAGTCTACAGAGTCTGAACAACGCACTATCTGTTTAGAAATGCCCATTTAGTCGCTTGCAGAGTAACCCAACAGCGCCTTTATTTCATCACATAATCTGGCGCTAACGACCTGCTTCGCAAAATATTTTCCCTATTCTACCGCTCACTGTCTTATCCTTTCATGTTTAGTGGTTGCAACGAATTTAAAATAAAACGTGCTGTAAAGCACAGTGTGGTGCTATGCTGACCAAACACTGTTTAGTAAATTAAACAAACGCAATGAATACGATTCCTGAACTTTCCTGTGACGTGTTGATTATTGGCAGCGGTGCTGCCGGACTCTCTCTGGCACTACGCCTGGCTGAAAAGCATCAGGTCATTGTCCTGAGTAAAGGACCGGTCAGCGAAGGCTCGACATTTTATGCGCAAGGCGGTATTGCCGCCGTTTTCGATGAGACCGACAGTATTGACTCCCACGTCGAAGATACGTTGGTTGCAGGCGCCGGTATTTGCGATCGCCACGCGGTGGAGTTCGTCGCCAGCAATGCCCGCCCATGCGTTCAATGGCTGATTGATCAGGGCGTCCTGTTTGACACCCACGTTCAGGCTAATGGGGACGAAAGCTATCACCTGACCCGTGAAGGTGGACATAGCCATCGCCGCATTCTGCATGCTGCCGATGCCACCGGCAAAGAAGTCGAAACCACGCTGGTCAGCAAGGCGCAAAACCATCCTAATATCCGTGTTCTGGAACGCAGCAATGCCGTTGATTTAATTATCTCCGACAAAATCGGCTTGCCGGGAACCCGGCGAGTGGTTGGCGCATGGATCTGGAATCGTAATAAAGAAGCCGTCGAAACCTGCCACGCCAAGTCGGTTGTACTGGCAACGGGCGGGGCATCAAAGGTGTATCAATACACCACCAACCCGGATATCTCCTCGGGTGATGGTATTGCTATGGCCTGGCGCGCCGGATGTCGCGTCGCCAACCTCGAGTTTAATCAGTTTCACCCCACGGCGCTGTATCACCCACAGGCGCGAAATTTCCTGCTCACCGAAGCGCTGCGCGGCGAAGGGGCGCACCTTAAACGACCTGACGGCACACGATTTATGCCGGACTTTGATGCGCGTGGCGAACTGGCCCCACGCGATATTGTCGCCCGAGCCATCGATCATGAAATGAAGCGTCTTGGCGCAGATTGTATGTTCCTCGACATCAGTCATAAACCCGCTGAGTTTGTCCGTCAGCACTTCCCGATGATTTACGAAAAGCTGTTAGGCCTGGGGATTGATCTCACCAAAGAGCCCGTGCCCATCGTTCCTGCCGCGCACTACACCTGCGGCGGCGTCATGGTGGACGATTTTGGTCGCACCGATGTCGATGGTCTGTATGCGATCGGAGAAGTGAGCTATACCGGTCTGCACGGCGCAAACCGCATGGCCTCTAATTCACTGCTGGAATGCCTGGTCTACGGCTGGTCAGCGGCTGAAGATATTGACCGCCGCATGCCCTATGCCCGTGGCGTTAATCAACTCCCGGCTTGGGATGAAAGTCGCGTTGAGAATCCGGATGAATTGGTGGTCATTCAGCATAACTGGCACGAATTGCGCCTGTTTATGTGGGACTATGTCGGTATTGTCCGCACCACAAAACGTCTGGAGCGCGCCCTGCGCCGCATCACCATGCTGCAACAAGAGATCGACGAGTATTACGCCAATTTCCGCGTGTCGAACAATTTACTGGAACTGCGTAACCTGGTGCAGGTGGCTGAACTTATCGTCCGCTGTGCGATGCAACGTAAAGAGAGCCGGGGTTTGCATTACACGCTGGATTATCCCGCCTTGTTGCCTGAATCCGGCCCGTCGGTGCTCTCTCCATTAAGCACTCACATAAACAGATAAAAAGCCTGGGTCAGTGCCGTGTAACTTTCAGAGTAACGCTGGTCTGACCCACGGATCACCATCCGGTCGCTAAAACACTCTCCGGCCTGCGGAGAGAACGCCAACAGCACCCGATGCGGCAAGCGAGCTTCCGTTTCCGCAACGTCGGTCCGCAGTCGCAAATGCCAGCCCATGCTTAACGCCTGTTGCGTGAATGTGTTGCCAATGTGTTCTGGCAGCACAACGCAAAAGAATCCCTCTTCCGTGATGCACTCCGTGGCATTGGCCAGCAACGTCTGGTGATCCAGCGTCGTGGTATAACGCGCCTGTTCACGCTGAGGTGTGGCGCATTCCACCCCCTGCTCATAATAAGGAGGATTACTGATGATCAGATCGAAACGAACGGTCTGACGAGGAACCCATTGCACAACGTCTTCGCAGTGTACCGTCACGCGATGCGCCCACGGTGACTGTAAAATATTTTCCTGCGCTTGTTCGGCGGCGGCGGCGTCCAGTTCTACAGCATCAATGATGACGCTTTCGTCAGTACGCTGCGCTAACATTAGCGCCAGCAGCCCACTACCCGTACCAATATCAAGGACTCGCTTTACACCCGCGACTGGCGCCCAGGCACCTAAGAGAATGCCGTCAGTTCCCACTTTCATCGCGCAACGGTCGTGCGCCACAAAAAACTGCTTAAAAGTAAATCCATTACGACGGACGACGGATGTAGACTGGGGCATGAAAACACAACCTTGCAGGAAAAACGGCAATAGCACCGAGTGAAAACAATACCTGAGAAGCGATATCCATACAAACAGATGAAGATTGCAGCCGTAACGTCTATAATCAGCGCCCCACACAGAGGTAGAACATGACTGTAACGACTTTTTCCGAACTTGAACTCGATGAAAGCCTGCTGGAAGCACTCCAGGATAAAGGTTTCACTCGCCCGACCGCCATTCAGGCTGCCGCCATTCCGCCTGCGCTCGATGGCCGTGATGTCCTCGGTTCTGCGCCAACAGGCACCGGTAAAACGGCGGCATATCTGCTGCCAGCGTTGCAGCACCTGCTCGACTTCCCGCGCAAAAAATCCGGTCCGCCGCGAATTTTGATTCTGACGCCGACCCGCGAACTGGCGATGCAGGTTGCCGATCACGCCCGTGAACTGGCGAAAAACACCCATCTGGATATCGCAACCATCACCGGGGGCGTGGCATACATGAACCACGCAGAAGTGTTTAGCGAAAACCAGGACATCGTGGTCGCCACCACCGGTCGCCTGTTGCAGTATATTAAAGAAGAAAACTTCGACTGCCGCGCCGTCGAAACCCTGATCCTCGACGAAGCCGATCGTATGGTGGACATGGGTTTTGCTCAGGATATTGAACATATCGCTGGGGAAACACGCTGGCGTAATCAGACGATGCTGTTCTCCGCTACGCTTGAAGGCGAAGCCATTAAAGATTTTGCTGAGCGCCTGCTGAAAGAACCGGTTGAAGTCTCTGCCACGCCTTCCACTCGCGAGCGTAAAAAGATCCATCAATGGTACTACCGCGCCGATAATTTAGAGCATAAAGTCGAACTGCTGAAGCACCTGCTAAAACAAGACGATGCCACACGTACTATCGTGTTTGTGCGTAAGCGCGAGCGCGTACACGAACTTGCCGGGATGCTGCGCACCGCAGGGATCAACAACTGCTATCTCGAAGGCGAGATGCCGCAGATCAAACGTAACGAAGGCATTAAGCGACTCACCGACGGTCGCGTAAACGTACTGGTTGCCACCGACGTTGCCGCGCGCGGTATCGATATTCCTGACGTGAGTCACGTCATTAACTTTGATATGCCGCGCAGTGGTGATACCTATCTGCACCGTATCGGTCGTACAGGCCGCGCCGGTCGCAAAGGTACCGCCATTTCTCTGGTCGAAACCCACGATCACCTGCTGCTGTTAAAGATTGGTCGCTACATTGAAGAACCGCTGAAAGCGCGTGTCATTGATGAACTTCGCCCGACAACGCGTGCGCCGAGTGAGAAACTGACCGGCAAACCGTCTAAAAAAGTGCTGGCTAAACGCGCTGAGAAGAAAAAAGAGAAAGACAAAGAGAAGCCACGCGTGAAGAAACGTCACCGTGATGCTAAAAATATCGGTAAGCGTCGCAAGCCTGCCAACGCGGGTACGCCACCGCAGAAGAACGAAGAGTAAAAGAATCGCCGGGTTATTTAGCCCGGCATTTTTTTATCTCCAGCTGAAAAACACGCCTCAACACACTCCATAAAAATCTGCATCGCCGGGCTGACGGCTTTCCCCGCATGGTGCGCGCACAACGCCATGATTGAAGGCGGTGTCGTGTCGAATGGCAGTTCTTTAATGCTGTTGGCCTACTACGCAGTGCGGATTTTTTACTGATGGAATGCAAAAAGCGGAAGATGCGCTTGCATCCTCCGCTTTTGATTATCGGATTACTGGGGGATTCCCCCGTGAGCCTTACAGGCTCTCAGTAAAGGTACGAGCGATAACGTCGCGCTGCTGTTCTGGCGTCAGAGAGTTAAAACGCACAGCATAGCCAGAAACACGGATGGTCAGCTGCGGATATTTTTCCGGATGCTTAACCGCATCTTCCAGTGTTTCGCGACGCAGAACGTTAACGTTCAGGTGCTGACCACCTTCCACACGAACTTCCGGTTGCACGTCTACCGGAACTTCACGGTATTCGATTTCGCCCAGTTTGCTGACGGCAACGACTTCGTCTGCAGTGAAACCTGCTTTCGCAACGATGCAGCGTGCTTCGCCTTTTTCGCTGTCCAGCAGCCAGAAAGAGTTCAGCAGGTCGTCGTTAGCAGCTTTAGTAATCTGGATACCTGTAATCATGTGATGCCTCCCCGGCAAAATTAATTGATTTCGGCTGGCCTATCGCGGCCAATTGGTAAAACCATTGTTGCTTGAGTGTATATATACCCCTCACACACCCTTGATTCTTTGATTTAAATCAACAAAAACCACACCACAAAAAGGGTAATGGGTGGATTTTATTGTTTTACATCAACTTACACACCACGCATCGATAAACTTTTTACATGAATTTTCAACATTCTTTAGGCGAATCCTGGCTTTGCGGCATGCAGAATTTTGCGCCGTAGAAAGAAGCAGTTAAGCTAGGCGCATTGAAAAATTCGCAGGAGAGCGAGATGGCCACCGAATTAACCTGGCATGACGTACTGGCTGATGAAAAGCAGCAGCCTTACTTTGTTAACACGCTACATACCGTCGCTGGAGAGCGTCAGTCAGGAATGACGATTTATCCACCGCAAAAGGATGTCTTCAATGCATTTCGCTTCACTGAACTGGGTGATGTTAAAGTCGTGATTCTGGGGCAAGACCCCTATCATGGACCCGGCCAGGCGCACGGTCTTGCCTTTTCAGTGCTTCCCGGGATCGCCCCGCCTCCGTCGCTGTTAAATATGTATAAAGAGCTGGAGGCTTCAATACCTGGCTTTACGCGCCCCACGCATGGTTATCTGGAAAGCTGGGCCCGTCAGGGTGTGCTGCTGCTCAATACCGTTCTAACCGTGCGGGCGGGCCAGGCGCATTCACACGCCAGCCTCGGCTGGGAAACGTTCACCGATAAAGTCATCAGTCTTATCAATGAACATCGGGAAGGGGTGGTCTTTTTACTCTGGGGTGCGCACGCGCAGAAAAAAGGCGCCATTATTGACACCCAGCGCCATCACGTGTTGAAAGCGCCACATCCGTCGCCGCTGTCCGCGCATCGTGGTTTCTTTGGCAGCAATCACTTTGTTCTGACAAATCAGTGGCTGGAACAGCGTGGCGAAAAGCCAATTGACTGGATGCCCGTGGTACCGGAGAAGAGTGAATAACCTATTGCAGGTTGTGAGCCCGGTAAGCATCGCGCCACCGGGCACATCGCCGGATGGCAGCGCAAGCGCCTTATCCGGCTAACACACAAAGCGCAATTACGCTTTGTTTTGACGCCACCACTCAGCAAGCAACACACCTGTCGCCACTGAGACGTTGAGCGTGTCAACATTACCCGTACCGTCAATCGCAACGCACAGGTCGTCTGCGGAAAGCGCTGCTTCCGGCAAAGCGTCGCGTTCACGACCTAGCACCAGCACCATTTTCTCAGGCAGTGCGGTCGCAAACAGCGGTTTACCCTGAGCACTGGACGTCGTGACCACGGTGTAACCCGCCTGACGGAAATCATCCAGCACGTCAACCAGGCTGTCGCCCGTGATAGGTTGCACATGCTCTGCGCCACCTTCAGCAGTACGGATCGCCGCACCAGACTCCAGCAGCGCGGCATCCTGCACCACGACGCCTTTTACGCCAAAGTGCGCACAGCTACGCATCATTCCACCGAGGTTATGCGGGTTAGCAATATCTTCCAGCGCCAGCACACAATCCTGTGCCCCCGCCTGACCTACCCACTGTTTAACCGTCGTACCATTGCGTTTTTTGATCAGGAAACAGACGCCGCCGTGGTGTTCCGTACCAGAGGCTTTCGCCAGTTCCGCTTCGTCAACCACGTGATAGGCTTTGCGGTTTGCCGCCATCCAGCGTAGCGCTTCTTTAAAACGCGGGGTCACGCTCTGAATAAACCAGGCGCGTACAATCGCATCCGGACGGCTCTGGAACAGAGCCTGACAAGCATTCTCGCCGTAGACGCGGGTCTCTTCCGCACGTTGGCGACGCAATACTTCAGGATCGATAAAACTTTTGCCGCTGATTCCGCCGTGATCGGCTTTTTCCGTCGTGTCATCGCTCGGGGCACGGGAAACCGTACGCCACGGTGAGTCTTCACGTTTACGGTCGCGTTCAACATCGCGGTCACGACCACGTTCACGGCCGCGTTCACTGTTCGGGCCTTTTCTGTCATCACGGGCAGGGCGACGACCGCCTTCGGCTCGGGAAGTACCGGGGCGACCGCCGCCTTTACCAGTACGTGGATTTTGAGTGCGTTTATCCGAGTCATCATCACTGCGGACGTACATCACTTTGACCTTGCCGTTTTTGTTCTTCAGTTCGTCGCTCATTTCATTTCTCCACCTGCGCTGCGCGAAGCGCGCAGATTACCTGATGTGTCATCGGTTAGCCATTATTTCATTTAAAAGCTAATGACTATTGTACTCATCGAATAAAACACATTGTTGTTTAAAACAGTCTCCCCGATAATATGTAACATAATAGAAACATACCGACGTGGACGTGATTGTCGGGAAGTCTACCCTACTCTTCCAGAGGTTAGTTATGAATACCGTTTGTACCAGCTGCCAGGCTATCAACCGCATTCCCGATGATCGTATTGAGGAAGCGGCAAAATGCGGACGCTGTGGTCACGACTTGTTTGATGGAGAAGTGATTAATGCGACCGGTGAAACGCTGGATAAACTGCTGAAGGACGATCTTCCGGTGGTGGTTGATTTCTGGGCGCCGTGGTGCGGCCCATGCCGTAATTTTGCCCCGATCTTTGAAGATGTCGCCGAAGAGCGTAGCGGCAAAGTTCGCTTTGTAAAAGTGAATACGGAAGCGGAACGTGAACTGAGCGCCCGTTTTGGCATTCGCAGTATCCCAACCATCATGATTTTCAAGAAAGGCGAAGTTGTCGATATGCTGAATGGCGCAGTGCCAAAAGCCCCTTTTGATAGCTGGTTGAACGAATCGCTGTAATCTCATCGGGGCGCATCTTGTGCCCCGTTTTCACCTCTGCGACAATAGCGTTTTTCAACGCATTCTCCCATGACTGATAACGCTGTACTCCAGTTACGCGCCGAACGCCTCGCGCGCGCCACACGTCCTTTCCTTGCCAGAGGTAACCGCATTCGTCGCTGTCAACGATGCCTGCTGCCATTGAAACAGTGTCTGTGCGACACGCTAACGCCTTCTCAGGCAAAAAGCCGCTTTTGTCTGGTGATGTTTGATACCGAGCCGATGAAGCCCAGCAATACGGGGCGTTTAATTGCGGATATTTTACCCGAGACCACTGCGTTTCAATGGTCGCGCACTGAACCGCCACAGGCACTGCTCGATCTGGTAAAAAACCCGGATTATCAACCGATGGTGGTGTTCCCGGCTTCCTATGCGGGTGAAGAGCGCGACGTGATATTCACGCCCCCGACAGGCAAACCGCCGCTGTTTATTATGCTCGACGGCACCTGGCCGGAAGCGCGTAAAATGTTTCGTAAGAGCCCTTATCTCGACAACCTGCCGGTGATTTCAGTCGATCTGTCACGGCTTTCGGCTTATCACCTGCGCGAAGTCCATGCTCAGGGACAATACTGCACCGCCGAAGTGGCTATTGCGCTGCTGGATCTGGCTGGTGACGCCAACGCAGCAAGCAGCCTGGGTGAGCATTTCTCCCGCTTTAAAACGCGTTACCTGGCAGGAAAAACGCAACATCAAGGGAGTGTCACAGCAGACTTATCAGAAAGCGTTTAAAATCATTCGGTCACTGGTGCCATAAGGAAGCCGATATGAGTCAGCGTGGTCTGGAAGCGCTACTGCGACCAAAATCTATTGCGGTGATTGGCGCGTCAATGAAGCCCCATCGTGCGGGTTATCTGATGATGCGCAACCTGCTGGCCGGAGGGTTCAACGGCCCCGTCCTGCCGGTGACGCCCACCTGGAAGGCCGTTTTAGGCGTTCTTGCCTGGCCAGATATTGCCAGCCTGCCTTTTACGCCCGATCTCGCGGTTCTTTGTACCAATGCCAGCCGCAATCTTGCTCTACTGGAGGCTCTGGGAGAGAAAGGGTGCAAAACCTGCATTATCTTGTCGGCACCAGCGTCTCAGCATGCAGAGCTTCAGTCCTGCGCCCGCCGTTTCAACATGCGGCTGCTTGGCCCGAATAGTCTGGGATTACTGGCGCCCTGGCAGGGCTTGAACGCCAGTTTCTCGCCTGTGCCCATTAAGCGCGGCAAACTCGCGTTTATTTCGCAATCAGCGGCAGTCTCCAATACCATTCTGGACTGGGCGCAGCAGCGGGAAATGGGCTTTTCCTACTTTATCGCGCTAGGCGACAGTCTGGACATTGATGTCGATGAATTGCTGGACTACCTTGCCCGAGACAGCAAGACCAGCGCGATCCTGCTTTATCTTGAACATTTAAGCGATGCCCGGCGCTTTGTCTCTGCTGCCCGTAGCGCGTCGCGTAATAAACCGATTCTGGTCATTAAAAGCGGTCGTAGTCCGGCGGCTCAGCAATTACTCAACACCAGCGCGGGAATGGACCCCGCATGGGATGCCGCGATTCAGCGTGCGGGGTTGCTGCGCGTCCAGGATACCCACGAACTCTTCTCTGCGGTCGAAACCTTAAGCCACATGCGCCCACTGCGCGGTGACAGACTGATGATCATCAGTAATGGCGCAGCCCCTGCCGCCCTGGCGCTGGATGAGCTTTGGTCACGTAATGGCAAGTTGGCCACGTTGAGTGAAGAGACATGTAGCAAACTGCGAGAAGCGCTGCCTGACCACGTCAACATCGCTAACCCATTGAATCTGTGTGATGACGCCAGCAGCGATCATTTTGTCAAAACGGTAGACATTTTGCTGGCCAGCCAGGATTTCGATGCGTTGATGGTGATCCACTCCCCCAGCGCCGTCGCCCCGGGAACCGAAAACGCTCACGCGCTGATTGAAGCGGTGAAGCATCATCCCAGAGGGAAATACGTTTCGTTGCTGACCAACTGGTGTGGCGAATTCTCCTCTCAGGAAGCCCGTAAATTATTCAGCGAAGCGGGACTGCCCACCTATCGTACGCCGGAAGGCACTATTACGGCCTTTATGCACATGGTTGAATACCGCCGGAACCAGAAACAACTGCGGGAAACGCCAGCACTGCCGACGAACCTGACGTCAAATACGACCGAGGCGCACAAGCTACTGCAGCAGGCCATTGATGAAGGTGCAACGTCACTGGATACCCATGAAGTTCAGCCTATTCTACAGGCCTACGGCCTGCAGACGTTGCCGACCTGGATTGCCAGTGACAGTGCGGAAGCCGTGCATATCGCGGAACAAATCGGCTATCCGGTGGCGTTAAAACTACGCTCTCCGGATATTCCGCATAAGTCTGAAGTTCAGGGGGTAATGCTGTACCTGCGTACGGCAAATGAAGTTCAGCAGGCCGCCAATGCCATATTTGATCGCGTAAAAATGGCCTGGCCGCAGGCGCGGATCCACGGCCTGTTGGTACAAAGCATGGCCAACCGTGCGGGTGCACAAGAGTTGCGTGTAGTGGTGGAACACGATCCGGTCTTTGGTCCTCTGATTATGCTTGGCGAAGGTGGCATGGAGTGGCGCCCTGAAGAGCAGGCAGTTGTTGCGCTGCCGCCGCTAAACATGAACCTGGCGCGCTATTTAGTGATTCAGGGAATAAAGAATAAAAAAATCCGCGGTCGGAGCGCGCTACGTCCGCTGGATGTCGCAGGTTTAAGCCAGTTGCTGGTGCAGGTGTCGAACCTGATCGTCGATTGTCCGGAAATTCAGCGTCTGGATATCCATCCGCTGCTCGCATCTGCTGACGAATTCACGGCGCTTGATGTGACGCTGGATATCGCCCCTTTCAAAGGCGATAACGAAAGCCGGCTTGCTGTACGTCCGTATCCGCAGCATCTCGAAGAGTGGGTAGAGATGAAAAATGGTGAACGTTGCCTGTTCCGCCCTATCCTCCCTGAGGATGAACCGCAGCTTCAGCAGTTCATTTCCCAGGTCACAAAAGAAGATCTTTATTATCGTTATTTTAGCGAGATCAACGAATTCACTCATGAAGATTTAGCCAACATGACCCAGATCGACTACGATCGGGAAATGGCGTTTGTCGCCGTACGTCGTCATGACAGCACCGAAGAGATCCTCGGCGTCACGCGCGCGATCTCCGACCCGGATAATATTGATGCTGAGTTTGCTGTACTGGTGCGCTCAGATCTCAAAGGATTAGGTTTGGGACGTCGATTAATGGAAAAATTGATTGCTTATACTCGGGATCACGGACTGAGACGCCTCAATGGTATTACGATGCCAAACAATCGCGGCATGGTGGCACTGGCCAGAAAGCTCGGTTTTGAGGTTGATATCCAGCTCGAAGACGGAATTGTTGGGCTAACGCTTAATCTTGCCCAGCATGAGGAATCGTGAGTAAGGTACTGGAAATGTTGACCACTTTAATGGGTACTGATGTTATCATTGCCCGCTTATGTCGTCTGCATAGTACAGAGGACCCTTCAATGAACAGAGAAGAAATGCACTGTGATGTTGTCAAAATTTAAGCGTAATAAACATCAACAACACCTTGCCCAACTACCTAAGATTTCTCAGTCAGTTGATGATGTAGATTTCTTTTATGCTCCCGCTAATTTCAGGGAGGCTCTGCTGGAGAAAATAGCCAGCGCGACACGACGTATTTGCATTATTGCCCTGTATCTTGAACAGGATGATGGCGGCAAAGGCATACTCGACGCGCTTTATGCGGCTAAACGGCAGCGTCCCGAGCTGGATGTCCGGGTGCTTGTCGACTGGCATCGTGCGCAGCGTGGGCGTATTGGCGCAGCAGCGTCCAACACCAACGCTGACTGGTATTGCCGAGTGGCGCAAGAAAACCCCGGTATTGAGATTCCCGTCTACGGCGTACCGGTTAACACGCGGGAAGCGCTTGGTGTCCTGCATTTTAAAGGCTTTATTATCGATGACAGCGTCATCTATAGCGGCGCCAGCCTGAACGATGTTTATCTGCATCAACATGATAAATACCGTTACGACCGTTATCAGCTCATTCGCAATGCGCAAATGGCGGACATCATGTATGAGTGGGTCACTCAGAATTTGATGAACGGCCGTGGCGTGAACCGCCTGGATGATATGCATCGTCCGAAAAGCCCTGAGATTAAAAATGACATTCGTTTGTTCCGCCAGGAGCTACGCGATGCGTCATACCATTTCCAGGGAGATGCCGATAACGAGCAACTGTCCGTGACACCCCTGGTCGGATTAGGGAAATCCAGTCTGCTGAACAAGACGATTTTCCATCTTATGCCGTGCACGGAGCAAAAGCTCACTATCTGTACACCGTATTTCAACCTGCCTGCAGTTCTGGTGCGCAGCATTATTCAGTTACTGCGTGATGGCAAAAAGGTCGAGATCATTGTCGGTGATAAAACGGCGAACGACTTTTTCATCCCCGAGAATGAACCGTTCAAAATCATCGGCGCGCTTCCTTATCTTTACGAGATTAACCTGCGTCGCTTCCTGAGCCGTCTGCAATATTACGTTAATACCGATCAACTCGTTGTGCGCCTGTGGAAGGATGACGACAATACCTATCATCTGAAAGGGATGTGGGTCGATGACAAATGGATGCTCATCACCGGTAACAACCTGAATCCTCGGGCCTGGCGCCTGGATCTTGAAAACGCGATATTGATCCACGATCCAAAACAAGAGTTAGCACCTCAGCGTGAGAAAGAGCTGGAGCTTATCCGCACGCATACCACGATTGTTAAGCACTATCGTGACCTGCAGAGTATTGCCGACTACCCCGTTAAAGTCCGCAAGCTAATCCGTCGACTACGCCGCATTCGAATCGACAAATTAATTAGCCGTATTCTGTAAACAAAACCCCGTCCAGTGACGGGGTTTTTCCTGTGGAGGTGTCGGTGCGCTTCTTTATCCTTATCGTTGTTCTGCTTCTTACCGGTTGTAGCCATATGGCGAATGACCGCTGGAGCGGACAGGATAAAGCGCAACATTTTATCGCTTCTGCCATGCTCTCAGCCGCAGGAAATGAATACGCTCAACGCCAGGGAATGAGCCACGATCGCAGTGCCGCATTCGGTCTGATGTTTTCCGTCAGCCTCGGTGCATCAAAAGAATTATGGGACATCCGCCCCGAAGGAAGCGGCTGGAGCTGGAAAGATTTTGCCTGGGATGTCGCCGGCGCGACCACAGGTTACGCCGTCTGGCAAATGGCTCATGACTAAAGACGCAGACCTTTGCCTTTACGGTGCAGCATCAATGAAACAAAAAATGCCACGACAGCCATAGCCGTAACGTACCAGAAGAATGACGTCTCCATACCAATGGACTTCAGCGACAACGCAACATATTCAGCAGACCCCCCGAATAACGCATTCGCCACGGCATAAGAAAGACCAACGCCTAACGCACGCACCTGTGCCGGGAACATCTCAGCTTTCAGAATCCCGCTAATTGAGGTGTAGAAACTCACAATAAGTAACACGCACATGACCAGTCCAAATGCGGCATAAGGCGAAGTGACATTCTGTAATGCTGAGAGAATCGGCACAGTAAAAATAGCGGCCAGAGAGCCAAAACATAACATCGATGTCCGTCGCCCGATTTTATCCGATAGCGCGCCAATCAAAGGCTGAATAAGCATAAAAACGAACAATGCTGCCGTCATAATTCCGCTCGCCACATTGGCATGCATTCCGGCGGTATTGACCAGATACTTCTGCATATACGTTGTGAAGGTGTAAAAACAGAGCGAACCAGCGGCCGTAAAGCCTAGCACCATCATGAACGCTTTACGGTTGCGCCATAATCCCTTCAACGAACCCGCCTCTTTCAGAGCACGCGTTTCTTGCTGAGAAGTTTCATCCAGTTGGCGACGTAACCACAACGCGACAATCGCCAATGCCGCACCCAACGCAAAGGGTATACGCCAGCCCCATGCTCTTAGATCGGCATCATCCAGCGTTTGCTGGAGAACCACAACAACCAACAATGCCAGAAGTTGTCCGCCGATCAACGTGACATACTGGAATGAGGCATAAAACCCTTTACGGCCTTCTACGGCCACTTCACTCATATAGGTTGTACTGGTTCCGTACTCCCCGCCAACAGACAAGCCCTGAAACAAACGAGCCAGTAACAAAAGAGCCGGAGCCCAGGTGCCAATGGTCTCATAGCCGGGTAAGCAGGCGATCACGAGCGATCCCATACACATCATACAAACCGACAATAGCATCGATTTTTTACGGCCGTGTTTATCGGCAATGCGACCAAGTAACCATCCACCGATAGGACGCATCAGGAACCCTGCGGCAAAAACGCCGGCAGTTTGCAAAAGCTGAGTCGTCGTATTTCCTGATGGGAAGAAAATGTGGGCGAAGTAGAGAGAGCAGAACGAGTACACATAGAAATCAAACCATTCGACCAGATTCCCGGATGATGCCCCCACAATAGCCCATATGCGACGACGGGTATCACTGTCAGTCAGTGACCCGTTCGCAGTTACACTGCTTTCAGTCATTAGAATTGTACTCCTGCCAAGGATCCAACCGAAAATATCGGCGCTTATTATTGTCACTTGAAGTGAATAAAATGTTATATAATTGTTATATATAAATATGTGACAGGAATCTAGCTTTTAATTAGCAGGCCAACGATTTAGAGGTATAAGCCAGAGCAGGATCGACTAACCCGTATACCGGATCTGGTCTGAGAAACGCAGCGCCATCCGGCATTTTCCGCAGACCACAGACGCAAAAAAGCCCATCCGTCAGGATGGGCTTCTTCACTTGTTTGATGCCTGGCAGTTCCCTACTCTCGCATGGGGAGACC